>DATAFP010000185.1:0-8377 GCA_036257415.1 Gemmatimonadales bacterium | reverse complement strand
AGATCGGGGCGAATGCGCCTTTCCTGGCCGCCATCCACGATGAGGCGGGTGCCATCCACCCGCGGCCGGATGCCCAGCCGATCGAATCCCAGGAGGGTGGATCGCAGGTCATCCCCCCGCACGGGATCGATCACCACCTCGCCGTTGGTGACGGCCGCGAGACCGATGAAACTGCCGATCTCGATGTGGTCGGGCCCGATCACGTAGGGCGCGCTGCAGCGCAGCGGTCTGCCACCTTCGACCGTGTACATGTTGGTGCCGATCCCGTCAATCGACGCGCCGAGCGACACCAGGAATCGCGCCAGGTCCTGAACGTGGGGCTCGGACGCCGCGTTGCGGAGCACGGTGCGTCCCTTGGCCCCGACCGCGGCCATGAGCGCGTTCTCGGTCCCGGTCACGCTGGGCTCGTCGAGGAAGATATCGGCGCCCGTCAGGTGTTTCGCCTCCACCTCGTACCGGTCGCCCACCCGCACCTCGGCGCCGAGATGCTCGAGCGCCAGAAAGTGGGTGTCCACCCGCCGCCGGCCGATCACGTCGCCCCCTGGCGGGGGTAGGACAACTTTGCCGAAGCGGGCGAGCGCAGGGCCGGCAACCAGAATCGACGCCCGGATCCGGGCACAGAGCGTGGGATCGAGCGGCTTGGGCCGGGCCGCGCTGGTGTCGATACGCACGGTATTGGGACCGGTCCACGACACGGAGCCGCCCAGATCGGCCAGCAGCGCGAGCATGGTCTCGACGTCGCGGATGCGGGGCACGTTGTCGAGATCGACCGGCCCATCGGCGAGGAGCGTAGCGGCAAGGATCGGCAGGGCAGCGTTCTTGTTGCCCGCCGGACGGATGGTGCCGCGGAGCGCGCGGCCGCCGCGGACTCGGAAGCGTGGAGGCATGGCCAAAGGTCGAACGGAACAGGACCGAGCGTCAAGCGCGGGCGGGACGTTATGTTTGCAGCAGGACGCTTCGGTGGAGGTGCCGTGATCATGACGATGCTCGCACTGCAGCAGGTCGCGGCGGCGCCTGCGTGGGTGGCGCCGGTGACGGCGATCTCCCTCGCGGTGATGGCCGCGGCACTCGTCGCTCTGGTGGGCGGGGTGTTGTTGACGTTGATGCGGTTCCGCCACCCAGTGGAGCGGCTGACCGAACTGATCCAGGGCGTTCAGGGCGACTTGTCCGAAACCCTGGTGAACGTGCGGCGGCTTACCGAGCAGGGCCAGGACGTGCTCGCGGTGGTCCGGCAGGAGGCCGGCTCGTACGCTCAGGTCGGCCGCCGGCTGCGGCGTCAGGTGCTTCGGGGGGCGGACCGGATCCAGGCCCGGCTGGAGGACCTCGAGTCGTTGTATGACGTGGTCCACGAAGAGGTCGAGGATACGGCGCTGGACGTCGCCGCCGCGCTCCGATCGGCGCGAACTGGGAATGGCATGCTGGGACGGGTGCGGCGTCTCCTGGTACCGGGGCGCCGATGAGCCGCATCCTCGCGGCGCCGCTCTCGGTCGCGGTGGTCTGCGTCGCTCTGTTCCCGTCCGATGCGCTCGCCTGGACCCCCGGCACTCACGTCTATCTCGCGGAAACGGTGCTGGCCAATCTGGCCCAGCTCCCGCCCGCGGTCGCCGATCTCCTTCGCGCGTTCCCCTTCGACTTCCTGTACGGCAACATCGCAGCCGACACCTCCATCGCGAAGCGGTATGCCGCGGTGGGCCGCCACTCGCATTTCTGGCACGTCGGGCAGGAGATCCACGACCAAGCCGAGACCGACGCGCTCCGCGCGTTCGGGCTGGGGTATCTGGCGCACCTCGCGGCCGATGTGGTTGCTCACAACCACTTCGTGCCCCGGCAGCTCATGGTCACCAGCACCACGGCGTCGTTCGGTCACTCCTACTGGGAAACGCGGGTCGAGTGCCACCTGGGCGACGCGTATTCCCGCGCGGCCAAAGACGTGATCCTGCTCAGCCACGCGCACGCCGACGCCCACCTCGACCGAATCATCTCCCCGACGATCTTCAGCGTGCGCACCAACCGCCGACTCTTTCGCGGAATGGTGCGGCTTACCGACACCGAGAGCTGGCAACGGGCGGCACAGGCAGCCCGTGCGCGAAGTCGGTGGGACCTGGCCGATGAGGATGTCGAACGGCACCTCGGGTTGTCCTACGACTATGTCGTGGATGTGCTCGCCGACCTGTCACCGGCCGCGCGCGAGCTGGACCCATCCGGCGAGGAGCCGCTCGGCACCGCGAAGCGTCGGCGGCGTGAAGCGCTGCGGCTCAACGGCCGGCGGAACCGGGAGTCGCTTCGGGCGCTCGCGGATGAGTTCTACGGCCTGCCGCGGCTCGAGCTCGCGCACTGGCCGCGGCTCGCGCAGCGGCTCCCCTGGCACGCCCCCGAGGGCGCAGCCCCTTCCCCCAGATTGCTGGCCGCCTCCGACGAGTGACGAAGGTGCACACCTTCGTTGCCGCGCTCGCCATAACGGCGGGTCCGCTTGCGGCGCAGGCCCGTGATTCCGTCCAGGTCAGAACCGAGCCCGATACCCTGGTGCGGGGAACGGTTGGTTGGCTGGTCGTGCGCGGGTGGGGTCCGGCGCCGCTGAGCGGGTGGGCGGCCGGCGAGCCGCTCCACCTCTTCCTAAAGGACAACGGCGAGTTCCGGGCGCTGATCGCCGCGCCGTTCGAGGAGACCGACAGCCTGCCGGTCGCCCTCGTGCGCGCCGGCGCCGCCGGCCTCCCCGAAACCCTGAACATCACGCTTCCGATTGCAGTCGGTACCTACCGAAGCGAGCAGCTCCGGGTGGCGGCGAAGTATGCCGCGCCCGACAGCGCCGCCGTGGCGCGGATCCAGCGCGAGATCGAGCTGGCACGAGCGGTGTCGCGCGAGGCACATGACACTCCCCGGGCCTGGTGCGCGCCGTTCCGGGTTCCCCGCCCTGGCCGGGTTACCAGCGTCTTCGGCACCGCGCGCGAGTTCAATGGCGTGGTCTCCAGCCGGCATCTCGGCACCGACTTCGCGGGCGATGTCGGTACGCCGGTACGGGCCGCGAATGCCGGCCTCGTGGCACTGGTGGCTGATTTCTATCTCGCGGGCACCGTGGTGTATCTGGATCACGGCGGCGGAGTGGTTACCGGTTACTTCCACCTCAGTCGGTCGGAAGTCACTCCGGGCAATCTGGTGCGGCGGGGACAAGTGATCGGGCGGGTGGGCAAGAGCGGCCGGGTAACCGGGCCCCACCTGCATTGGATCGCGCGCTACGGCGGGATTACGGTCGATCCGATGAGTCTGGTGGCAGTGACGAGGACGAGTACGAGTACGGGTACTCGGACTCGTACTGCTAACTAGCGTCACCCAGCTTCGCTGCCAGCACCGGTTGCACGCCTTTCGGGTCCGCCTTGCCCTGGCTCTTCTTCATGACCTGCCCGACAAAAAACCCGATCAGCTTCTTCTCGCCGGCTCGATAGCGTTCGACCTCGCCGGGATGCGCCCTGAGCACCTCCTCCACCCATTGCTCGAGTGCGCCGACATCACTGACCTGGACCAGACCCAGCCGCTCCGCGATCGCTTGGGCCGAACCGCCGCCGTTGGCAAGCTGGGGGAAGATTCGCTTGGCTGCCTGCTGACTCACCACGTTCCGCGCCACCAGCCCGATGAGCTCGGCCAGCCTGGCCGGATCGACGCGGAACGTGCCGCTCTCGTTGTACCCGGTCATCACGTCGCCCAGCACCCATCCGGCAGCCGCCTTCGGCTCCGCTCCCGCCGCGACCACGGCCTCGAAGTAGTCGGCCAGCGGTCGATCGGCGGCGATCTCACCGGCATGGTACGCAGAAAGTCCGAAGGCCGCGACGAGTCGCTCGCGCTTGGCCGCGGGTAGCTCGGGTAGTGCGTCGCGCTGTTCATCGACGAAGCCGGCGCCGACCACCAGCGGCGGGAGGTCCGGGTCGGGGAAGTAGCGATAGTCGTGGCTCTCTTCCTTGGAGCGGAGCGGCTTGACCTGGCCGCTTCCGGCATTGAAGAGCAGAGTCGTCTGCGCCACCCGGCCGCCGGACTCGAGCAGCCCGATCTGCCGGTCGCGCTCCGCGTGCAGCGCCCGCTCGACGTTGGCGAAGCTGTTGAGGTTCTTTACTTCGCACTTGGTGCCGAGGGTCGTCTGCCCGGCGGGCCGAACCGAGATGTTCGCGTCCACCCGCAGGCTTCCCTTCTCCATGCTGCACTCGCTGACGCCGGCGTAGACCAGGAGTTGCTTGAGCGTGGTGAGGTACGCGCGCGCCTCCGCGGGAGAGCGCATGTCGGGCTCGCTTACGATCTCGGCGAGGGGGACGCCAGCGCGGTTCAAGTCCACGGCCGTCTTACCCGGAAAGCGGTCGTGCAGGAGCTTGCCCGCGTCCTCCTCGACGTGGAGCCGGGTCACCCCGACCGTGATGCGTCCGCGCTCAGCCGAGTCGAACGACACCGCACCTCCGGTGGCAAGCGGCTGGTCGAACTGTGAGATCTGATACCCTTTCGGCAGATCGGGATAGAAATAATTCTTGCGGGCGAACACGCTCCGAGGGCGCACCGTGCAGCCCAGCGCGAGCGCGGCTCGGGTGGCCAGCCGGATGGCCTGGGCGTTCGGCACCGGCAGCGCGCCGGGCAGCCCGAGGCAGACCGGGCAGACGTTCGTATTCGGCGGATCGCCGAACGCCGTGGAGCAGCCGCAGAACATCTTGCTCCGGGTGCCCAGCTGCACGTGCACTTCCAGACCGACGACGGTCTCCCAGCTCATCACCGTACCTCCTCGTCGGCACGCAGAACGCGCTCGAGCGCACCCCCCACCGCCAACATCCGGCCCTCCTCGAAGGACGGTGCGATGAGCTGGGCACCGATCGGAAGTCCGTTGTCCCGTCCGACCGGCAAACTCATTGCCGGCAATCCGGCGAGACTGATGGCGCAGACGAAGACGTCGGCGAGGTACATTGCCACCGGATCTTCGGTCTTTTCCCCTGCCTTGAACGCAGGCGTCGGCGTCGTGGGTGTGAGCAAGAGGTCGACCCCGCCGGGCTCCAACGCACGCTGGAAGTCCTGCGCGATGAGGGCGCGGACCGTTTGCGCTTTCCGATAGTAGGCGTCGTAGTAACCCGCGCTCAACACGTAGGTGCCGATCAGAATCCGGCGGCGCACCTCGGGACCGAAGCCCGCGCCGCGGGTGGCGCGGTAGAGCGCGCGGATATCCCCCTCGGGTCCGATCTTCCGGGGCCCGTACCGCACGCCGTCGTAGCGGGCGAGATTGGCCGCCGCCTCTGCGGGCGCGATGATGTAGTACGTCGGCACCGCGTAACGCGAGTAGGGGAGCGACACCTCGCGCACCTCCGCTCCGAGCTCACGTACGGCGGCAACGGTTCGGTCGAGCCCGGCACGCACGCCGGGGTGAAGGTCGGCCGGGAAGTACTCCTTTGGCAGACCGACTTTGAGGCCCTTGAGATCAGTCAGCGGCGCGGGCACCACCAACGGCGGCCGGTCTACCGTCGTCGCATCGAGCTCGTCCCTTCCGCTCATCACTGCAAGTACCTGGGCGGCCTCGCCCACGGTGCGGCCGAAGGCCGAGATGCAGTCGAGCGACGATCCGAACGCCACCAGCCCGTACCGGCTCACCCGTCCGTAGCTCGGCTTCACTCCCACCACGCCGCAGAAGCTCGCCGGCTGGCGCACGGATCCACCAGTCTCGGAGCCGAGGGCGGCGGGCACTACCCCGGCCGCGACCAGCGCGGCGGAGCCGCCGCTCGATCCGCCGGGCACCCGGTCCGGATCGAGTGGATGCTTCACCCGGCCGTACGCCGAGTGCTCGGTGGACGACCCCATGGCGAACTCATCGAGGTTCGCCTTGGCGGCCACTATGGCACCGGCGGCGCGGAGCCGGGCTACGGCGGTGCAGCTGAACGGCGAGACGTACCCTTCGAGAATCCGCGACCCGCAGGTGGTCGGCTGCTCGGGGGTGACCAGATTGTCCTTGAGCGCGATCGGCGTCGCGTAGAGCGGGCTCGCCGGATCGAGCGTCTCCACCCGCGCGGCCTCGGCATCGAGCGCCGCCTGCGACCAATGGAGCGTCGCGTTCAAGTTGTCGGCCGCCTTGAGGCGAGCCCCGACCTCGCGGGCTACCGCGCTGGCCTGCGCACGGGCGCGTCCGACTGTCCCGGCGGTCACAGGTCCTCCATCGCGCCGTGGCGCGGCACGAGGAAGAAGCCGTCGCGGAACTCAGGGGCGAAGTCGGCGGGTGGACGCTCGAGTGGAACCGGCCGGACGACATCGTCGCGAAGCGGCGCGGCGGTGGGCCCCGCGAGGAACGGCTCGGCCGGAGCCTCGGGCACCTGATTGAGCTGCTCGACGTATCCGACGATGCGATCGAGCTGTTCGACCAGCTTCGGCAAGTCCGCCTCGTCCACGCCAATCTCCGCCAGCTTCGCCACGTGCAGCACCTGCTCCCGTCCGATGCTCATGCCCCCTCCCAATCGCGCTCGAGGCCGGCGTAGGCCACGAGGAGTTGCTTGATGCCGACGTCGGCGTCGTCGAATGCGACTTCGACCTTGAGGTCGCGTCCGCCGCCGGTCAGGCCACGGATTGTGCCGGATCCGAAGCGCCGGTGCCGCACTCGCTCGCCCTTGACGTACCGGGGGGCGAGTTGCGACTCCTGGTCTGGAGCCACAGACATCGGGCTGGCGTGCCCGGGAGCCGGAAAATCGTCGTCATCCATCCAGGTTGCCCGCCGCCTGCTCCCCACCGCTCCCGCCCATTCCCTCCCGCTTCTTCCGCCCCAGCCCGGTGTCGTCATCGAGCTGGTGCGCCGTTCCTCCACGATGGCCGGAGGAAGTGCCTTGAGGAAGGCGGATGGAATGCCGGGGCGCAACTCACCGCCGCGGCGCCGAGCCCGCGCCCAGGTGAGATACAGCTTGTCCTTGGCGCGCGTGAGTCCCACGTAGCACAGCCGCCGCTCTTCTTCGAGTCCGTCGGCCTGTTCCTCCGCCCGCGCCAGCGGGAACAGCCCGTGCTCGAGCCCGGCGAGGACCACGACTGGCCATTCCAGTCCCTTCGCGGTATGCAAGGTCATGAGCGTCACGCCCCCATCACCGCCGACCACGTTCTCGTGAGCGGTGAGGAGCGCTGCCTCGGCGAGGAACCGCTCCAGCGGCGTTCCCGGATCCTCGGCATCGGGCAGCACGACTTCCGACCATTCCGCCGCGCTTGCGACCAATTCGCGGACGTTCTCCCAGCGATCAGCGCCTTCGGCGCCCTCCGCCGCGAGCACGGTCTCGTAGTCGATGGCACGGATCAGCTCCTCGAGAATCTGGGCCGGCGCGAGGTCAGCGGCGCGTGCGGCAATGCCGTCCACCAAGGCCGAGAACCCGCGGAACCCTTCGCGTGCGTTCGGGCGGAGGTCGGCGATTCGATCCGCCATCCGAGCCGCCTCGAGCAGCGGTTTCCCCCACTGTCCGGCAGCGGCGGACAACGCCGCGATGCTGGTGTCGCCGATGCCGCGTCGGGGCACCCCGATCGCTCGCAGGAAGGCCTCGTCGTCGGCCGGGTTCGCGACCAGTCTGAGGTACGCGAGCAGGTCCTTGACCTCTCGGCGTTCGTAAAAGCTGATGGCACCAACCAGCCGATACGGCACACCGGCTCGCCGGAACGCTTCCTCGAGTGCCCGCGACTGGGAGTTGGTGCGATACAGCACCGCCATCTCCTCATGCGACCACTCGCCGGCCGTCGCGCGGCGATTGAGCTCACTCACGACCCACTCGGCCTCGTCGCGCTCGTCGGCGGCAGCCAGTAGAGTCACGGCTTCCCCGCCCTGCCGGACCGTGCGGAGGGTCTTTCCCAGCCGGCTCCGGTTCTCGGCGATGACGCCGTTCGCCGCATCCAGGATCACCCGAGTCGAGCGATAGTTTTCCTCCAGGCGCACCAGCTTGGTGCCGGGGAAGTCCTCCTGGAACTCCCGCATGTTGCGAACGTCGGCGCCCCGCCACCCGTAGATGGATTGGTCGTCGTCGCCCACGGCGCACACGTTGCCGTGCGCGCCGAGGCGCTTGACCAGGAGATACTGCGCCCGGTTGGTGTCCTGGAACTCGTCTACCAGGATGAACTGGAACTTGCGCCGGTACGCCTCGAGCCGATCCGGGTGCTGATCGAACAGCGCGAGCGGGTGCAGCAGCAGGTCATCGAAGTCCATCGCATTCGCGGCCTTGAGCGCAGGGCCGAGCGCGCCATAGACGTCCGCCGCCACCTGGACGAATCGGTCGAACGAGGCACTCCCCGCGAGCTCGGCCGGGGACAGCATCCGATTCTTCGCCGCCGAGATCACCGCGGCCACGCCGCGCGGGGTGAACAGCTTGGTCGAGTGTCCGCGCTGTTCCTGGAGCCGCTTGATCAGGCC
>DATAFP010000280.1:0-20452 GCA_036257415.1 Gemmatimonadales bacterium | reverse complement strand
TGGAAGCCGGGGGCGGTCTCGCCGATCTCGTCGATGAAGAGCGTCCCGCCGTTCGCCTCCTCGAAGAGGCCCCGGCGCGCGCGGGTGGCGCCGGTGAACGAGCCCTTCGCGTGGCCGAACAGCTCGCTCTCGAGCAGCTGATCGGGAATGGCGGCGCAGTTGATGGCGGTGAAGCTCCGCTCGGCGCGGGGACTCATCCGGTGCACCGCGCGAGCCAGTACCTCCTTGCCGGTGCCGCTTTCGCCGGTGATGAGCACGGTGGTGTTGTGGCGGGCCACCCGGCTCGCGAGCTCCAGGAGGTCGCGCATTACCCGGCTCTCCGCGACGACCAGATCGCGCACCACGTCCGCGCCGATGGTGGAGCGAAGCGCTTCCACCTCGCGCCGGAGGCGCTCGCGCTCCTCGGCCTTCCGCACGGTGAGCAGCACTTCGTCGGGGCGGAACGGCTTGCGGAGGTAGTCGTAGGCGCCTTCGCGCATCGCGGCGATGGCGGCGTCTTCGTTGCCGTAGGCGCTCATCATGATCAGAAGGGCGGAGCCGCGTTCGCTGCGATAGCGGCGGAGGAACGCCAGCCCGTCCAGGCGCGGCATCCGCACGTCGCACAGTATCGCGTCGAAGTCCTCCGCCACCGCGCGCTTGAGCGCCTCCTCCGGATCGGCTTCGGCCACGATGTCGTAGCCGGCCTCGCGGAGCAGGAGGCTCAGCGATTGCCGGAGGTCGGCATCGTCGTCAACGATGAGCAGCCGCATGCATCGGCTCCAGAGTTGTGCGATCCGCATCGGCCGCGTCGGCGACAGCGACCGTCGGGAGAAACACCTTGAATACCGCCCCACCTTCGCGTGCCCGATCCACCCACACCGTTCCGCCTGCTTCGTGCACGGTGCGCGCCACGATCGCAAGGCCGAGCCCCGTGCCCTCGCCCGGCGCCTTGGTGGTAAAGAACGGATCGAAGACCCGCTGCCGCTGTTCCTCCGGCACGCCCGGACCGTCGTCCGCCACGTAGAGCAAGACGCCCGCGGTACCCGGAGCGACATCGGTTCGCCGCGGCCGCACGGCCCAGGGAACGTCTCGCTCGATCGGGGCCGGCGCGGTGGCATGCGGCGGATCGGTGTGGCGCGCCGCCTCACGCTTGCGCGACCCGTAGATCTCCCGCTCGGTTGCCACCACGAGCACGCCGCCGGGCGCCGCTTGCCGGGCATTCACCACCAGATTCACCACCACCTGCTCCAGACCGTGCTGGTCGCCGGCGACCGGCGGCAAATCGGGGGCGAGCTCGACCGATACTTGGCCACCACTCAGCAAGCCTTGAGCCTCGAGAAAGCCGAGGCTGGTCCGGACGGCATCGTTGACGTCGGCCACGCCTGGCGCGCCGCCGCCGGGGCGCGCGTATGCGAGCAGGCTCTGGACCGTTCGCTCAATTCGCTCGATCGCGCCGCGCATTGCGGCGGTGACCTCGGGGTCCGCGCCGCGCCGCCGCAACACGTCCAGGTAGGTGCCGACCGCGCCAAGCGGGTTTCGCACCTCGTGCGCGACGCCGGCCGCGAGGCTGCCGATGCCCGCCAGCTTTTCCACCCGAACGATCTGGCTCTGCACGTCGAGCAGGTCCTGCGCCATTGCGCGGTAGCGTGACGCCAGCTGCTCGAATTCGGGCGTTTCATATCGCCCCGGCTCGACCCGTCGTTCGGCCAGCGCGTCGGCTTCGGCGGCCAGGGTCTCGAGCGGGACCAGTATCACGCGCCGAAGCAGGTGCGCGCCGAACAGCACGAACACCGCCGTGCTCCCGACCCAGAGCGCGAACAGCGAAAGTGCCGTTCGTTCGGCGCCGCTGCCCGCGATCATCATGGTGGCGACCCCCACCAGCAGGACCGCCGCCGACATCAGAAAACCGAGCTCCACCAGGAGCCGGACCCGAAGCGAGCTGGTGGACGTCGAGCCGGCGCGCGAGGCTGCGCGCTCGAGGCTCAGGTGCACATTATCTGCCCTTCCGCCGTCGCCGGCGCCACCGGCGGCACGCCGCCGATGAAGAGCGCACAAGTTCTCCCGGTGAGACCGGGCATCGTGGCCACGCCGGACCACCCTGCGCCCGACGCCACCGGAATGGTGATCGTCACGCCGGCCGACGGGTTGTAGGTCATCGCCGCGTTGGGCAGCGCCCCGCCGTAGTACACGAAATTCTGCGCGATGTACGATTCCTGAGCGGTCGCGAGATTTCGAAGATCGCTCTTCATCTTGGCGAGATACGCCTTTTCCTTCGTGCTCGCGAACTTCGGGACGGCGATCGCTGCCAGGATGCCGATGATCACCACCACGATCAGCAGCTCGATCAGCGTGAAGCCGCTTGGGCGGTTCCTACGCATGTTTTGGCCCTTCGCCTCGCGCGGCTGCATCGTCCGATCCTTAGGTGTAGGTAGCAACAAGGGCGACGACCCGAAGACCGCCGCCCCGTTTGTTGCCGCTAGATGCTGCTTAGGCGCACTTCGGCTCGCCTTCGACCGTCGCCGGCGCAACCGCGGCGACTCCGACGAAGATGGCGCAGGTCTTACCAGGCGCGCCGGTGTGCGTGGCGATGGCGCTCCAGCCAGTCGCCGCGGTGCCGGTCACGGTCAGGGTCACGCCGGACGAGGGCACGATCAAGCAGGTCGGCCCGGGGCAGGCGCCCGGCAGACCGGCCGGGTTGGTGGCCGCGCCGCTGAAGTACTGCTGGTTGTTGTCCGCGGCATACGCCTCTTCCGCAGTGGCCAGGTTGCGCAGGTCGGTCTTCATCGACGCGAGATACGCCTTCTCCTTGGTGCTGGCGAACTTCGGGATCGCGATCGCCGCCAAGATGCCGATGATCACCACCACGATCAGCAGCTCGATGAGGGTAAAGCCCTTGCGATTCATCTTGACCTTCCTCCAAATGACGTGGGCCAGCCGTGTTCCGTTTGCGAGCGGGGGATGTGCTCGGCCGCCGTAAGGGGCAACACGTATGCCATGGTTGGCCCTCGGGCCGGCAAACGCCGATGCAGCAAGGGGTTGGATATGGTGGATGCGGTCATTTGCACCCCCTGGTTTTGGGCGGCCGGCCGAATTTTGCAAGATGGTGGGCGACCGGCGGACGACGGAATTCGAGCGCACCGCTGGCCGGCAGTATGCAGGGCGGAGCGGCTCCCGAACAGCACATTCACACGGGAGCCGGGGCGGAAAAGCGGCTAGACCACCTCTCCTTCATAGCGGGACAGCTTCCGGTACAGGGTCGACGGATCGATCCCCAGCACCTCGGCCGCGCGGGTCTTGTTCCCGCCCTCGGCCTGGAGCACGTACATGATATAGGACCGCTCGATCACTTCCAGCGTCGGGTTGCGGTAGGACCGCTCCGCCACCAGCGGCTCCTTCTTTCGCTTGGTGATTCGTTCCGGCAGGGCGGCCGCCTCGATCAAGCTTCCGCGCGAGAGCACCGCGGCGTGTTCGAGCGCGTTCTCCAGCTCCCGGACGTTGCCGGGCCACTCATAGACCATCACGGCATCCAGCGCGTCCGGCGCCAGCGCCTTCACGTCGGTCGAGGTTTCCTGCGAGAGATTCTGGAAGAATGCCTCTATCAGGAGCACGAGGTCGTCTCGCCGGTCGCGGAGGGGGGGAAGGTTGATGTTGATCACGTTCAGCCGGTAGAACAGGTCGGGCCGGAAGTTTCCGCGACGGATCTCTTCCTCGAGGTCGCGGTTTGTCGCGGCGATGATCCGGACGTCCACCGGAATCGCTTCGGTTGCGCCCACCGGGATGGCTTCGCGCTCCTGCAGCACCCGGAGCAGCTTCACCTGCAACGAGGGCGGCATCTCCCCGACCTCGTCGAGGAAGAAGCTGCCACCCCGCGCGGCGGCGAAGAGTCCCTGCTTGTCGCGCACCGCGCCGGTGAACGAGCCTTTCACATGCCCAAACAGCTCGCTCTCCAGCAGGTTCTCCGGCAGGGCGCCGCAGTTGATGGAGAGGAAGGGGCCGTCGTTCCGGTTCGACATGTTGTGGATGAAGCGGGCGATGACCTCCTTGCCGGTGCCGCTTTCGCCGGTGATCAGCACGGTTGAATCGGTCGGGGCCACGTGCTCGGCCAGGCGCAGCGCCTCGAGGAACCGCTTCGACTTACCAATGGGGCGGCTCACCGCCCCGCCGCCCCGCTCCCGCCGGCGAATCTCCTGCTTCAGCTGCTTGTTCTCGACCTTCACCGCGCGGTAATCGGACGCGCGGCGCAGGATGGTGACCAGCTCGTCGTTCGAGAACGGCTTCTGGATGTAGTGGTAGGCGCCGGAATTCACCGCCGCGATCGCGCTCTGGAGCGATGCCTGCGCCGTCATGAGGATGACGGGCGTCATCGAGTCCTGCTCGCGCGCCGCCTGCAGAATGTCGAGACCGGATACCTGGGGCATCCGCACGTCGGTCAGCACCACGTCGTGATTGCCGGTCCGGATCTGCTCCAGCCCGGCCTTGCCGCCCTGGGCGGTGGTGACCTCGAAGCCCTCGTTCCGAAGCAGGATGCGGAGGGTGTCGAGGATGCCTGACTCGTCGTCGACGACGAGGACCGACGGCTTTTGACTCATGCGATCTCCTCGGGGCGCCAATGGGCCGGCAGGAGGATGGTGAACGTGGTGCCCGCGCCGGGCGCGGAATCGACGAACACGAGCCCGCGGTGCGCCTCTACGGCGCGCTGAACGATCGGCAGGCCGAGTCCGGTGCCGCCGGGGCGGCCGGAGACGAACGGCTCGAACAGCCGCTCCCGGATCTCCACCGGGATGCCGGGTCCGTCGTCCCGCACCTGGAGCCGGGCCGCATCGTCGAGGTGGTCGCTCCCGTGCGGCACGTCCGCACCCTCCGCCGGACGAACGGCCACGGTCACCGTGATCGGCCCGCGGGCTGACTGCACCGCGTTCAGCACCAGATTGTACAGGATGCGATGGAGCAGATCGGCGTCGCCCTCCATGATGGTGCGGGGGCCCTCCACGGCCACGCGCGCGTCGTCCCGGCAGTCCGGGTGCTCTTTCACCAGGCGGACGACGGCCGTGGCGACCTCCCGAAGGTCCACCGGGATGAACTGGGTGGCGCGCACCCGGGAGAAGTCGAGAAACTCGTTGAGCAGACGGCTCAGCCGATCGCTCTCACGCACGATGAGCTCGGCGAGGAAGCGCTCGTCCTGGGTGGCGTAGCGCGACCGGGAAAGTTGCTCCACCGAGCTTCGGATGGAGGCGAGCGGGTTCTTGATCTCGTGCGCCAGCGAGGCACTGAGCGCGGCTACCGCCTCCAGCCGCTCGGTCCTGAGGTGCAGCTCGTGCAGCTGCTTGAGGTCGGAGATGTCGGTGAAGATGGCGGTCACCGACGGAGCGTCCTGCGCCTCCTGCCGGAAGACAGTCGTGCTCAAGCCGATGGGAAACTGTTTGCCGCCGTTCCGGGCCACGAGCCCCTCGCCGCGGCTGATCTTTCGGCCGCTGCCGATGCCCGCCACGATGGCCGACCAGAGATCGGAGGATCGCTCGCGCAACCGGTCGAGCACCGGCTCGCCGATGATGTCGTCCCCCAACTCGAGCAGCCGCTGCGCCGTGGGATTGATGAACGCGAGCCGGCCCCGGCCGTCGACCGTGATCACGCCGGAGCGGATGTTGTGCAGGATGTCGTCGGCCTCGAGCCGCACCCGCTCCAGCTCGGTCTCGAGCGTGGCCTGCTCGACCCCGGCCTCGCGGAGCCGGTGACTGAGCACGCCCACTATGAGGAAGACGACATTGAACACGGCGAACTGCGCCCAGAACGCGGTATCGGGCTGCAGCCGCTGGCCCCAGATGGTATCGGCGCAGTACATCAATGACGCCGCCAATGCCGTGAGGATCCCGCCCCCAACCGGCAGCAAGAGCGCGTACGCCGCCACGACCGGGACGTACAGGGCGGGGAACGCCGATTGGGGCTGGCCGGCCACGTGCACCAGCGCGGTGACGAGGCTGAGGTCCACCAGTGCCTGCACCTGGAGGAACCCGGAGCTGGGCAGCGTCCGCCGCACGAACAGCGCCCACGCGCCGTAGCTGGTGAGCGTCAGCGCGATGACGACGGCGACGGTCGCGATGAACGCGACGTCCGGGCGCTGGGTCCAGACCAGCGACGCGCCCAGCAGCGCAGCGAGCACCAGGACGAGTCGGCCAACGAGCAGCCAGGTGAGGAGCGTGCGTTGGCTGGGGAGCGAGGCTCGCCCGGCCCGACGCTGCGAGCTGGCCGCCTCAGCGCGCCCCGCCGCGGTTGAAGCCATCGGACCCCGGGTTGGCGTCTGCGGAAGTCGTGCGATGGGGAGAAGATAACGAGGCTGAACGGCCGGGGTCTATCGCCTGCCCACGGACGACCAGTCAGCGGTGTTCGGTCACGCCCACCTGCCGGCACCAGGTGAGCACCGGACATTCGGAGCAGCGCGGCAGCCGGCCGGTACAGATCCATTTCCCGAACGGAACCAGCAGCGCGTTGAGCTCCACTCGGTAGGCCCGCGGCAGGCGGGCTTCGAGCTGAGCCAGCGTCTCCGCTGGTGTTCGGGTCCGCACATAGCCCCAGCGGTTGGTGACCCGATGCACGTGTACGTCGACGCTGACCCCCGGGGCGCCGCAGGCGATGCCGAGCGCGAGGTTGGCGCATTTGGGACCGATGCCGGGTAGCCGGAGCACGACGTTCCGATCGCACGGCACAACGCCCCGGTGCCGGACCGCGGCCTGGCGCGCGAGCTCCCGGATCTGGCGGGCCTTCGCCCCGCGGAACGTGGCCGGACGAATCGTCGCCTCAATGGTCCGTTCGCTGAGTGCCGCTACGGCCTCGGGCGTGCGGCCCCGAGCGAGCAGGCGGCGCGCGGCCGGCAGACTCACCTCGTCCCGTGTGCGCACCGAGATGATGCAGGCCACCAGCTGCTCGAACAGCGACGTGTGGCCCTCTTCCGCCAGCGCGAACATCGCCGCGCGGGGCAGCCCGCGGGTGGCGACTCTGAGCCGCCGGATGAGGCGGTGGATGTCGAAGGGAGGCTTAGCGCCCGGCGAGGGCGTCGAACGCCGCGGCGGTCGCAAGTCCAAATACCGGGCTCAGCTCGGCCGGCGCGCCCGGCTCATCACGACGGGGCAAGTGCATGGCGTACCCGAGGGCGGACACCAACGCGGTGCGGGCGGCCGGTCGCTTGGGAAGGCGGGAGCGGAGAATGCCATACACGGCGCCGAGTGCTACGGCATACGCCAGGTTGGCTCCCGCGGCGATCGTCCGCGCGCGCCCGCCGGTTACCCGCCGCCCACGCCGCCCCGCCTCGCGGCGGACGGTGCGCACCCACGACGATTCAGCCTTTTTCGCGCCAACCCGCCCCTCCAGCTGGTCGGCCACCAGCATGGCCAACCCGCCCGCGAGCCCGGCGACGGCTCCGAGCGCTGCCGTACGCGCCAGGCCGGTCACCGGGCGACTACGGCGCGGCGCTCGACGCCGGACCACGCCATCGCCTGCTTCCGCCGCTCCGGTCCACTCCATTTCGGCGCCGGTCGGCGATTGAGCGATGCCGGCAGCTGTGATAGCGAGCTGGGAGCGTCGAGATGAGCGCCGTCGTACACGCCGACTCCCAGGCGCTCGACCAGCTCACCCCCGAGCCAACCGGTGATGACCGCCAATCCCAGGCCCACCACGGACGCAACCACGGCCGTGGTCGGCGGCGGGGGCGCCGCCTCCCGCCGGAGCAACCAGCTCAGGATGAAAAGGGCGACGACGATGACGTTACCGACGCCGTGCACCAGCCCGATCCGCTTGGCGCGGGTTCCGCCCGGAATGGCGGCCCAATCGATCCACCCGGCCAACGCGGCCGCGAGCCCGCCGATCACGCCCACCGCGATGAGATAGTACGCGAGGTCGTGCCAGCGAAGCTCGCCCGTGATGAGTCCGACGATGTCGAACACCACCGCGGTGGTGAGCAGCCCCAGCGGAAATACGATCAGCATCGGATGCACCGCGTGACCGAAAAGCCTGGCCCTGCTCTCCATGGTCCCGCCTCCGCGAGGTCAGCTCCCGCCGTTCAGGTCCTGCTTCAACTGCTTGGCTGCTGCGAGATGCCCTTCCATCTCGGATGCCGTCTTTTGCAGGTAATCACGCAGCTCGGGCCCGTCCGTGGCGGGCAGCAGCTGGTTGCGGATCTTGTCGATGTTCTGCTCATGCGCCTGGATCTGCGCATCGAGGAACGCCTGGTCGAACTCCTTGCCGCTCTTTCCAGCGAGCTCCCCCATCGATGCGCTTTCCGACTCGGTCTTCGCCGCGCTATCGCCGACGGTCGCGCCCAGGGTAGTGGCGAGCTGCCGCAGCTGCTTCTGATTCTCCTTGTGGTCCTTTATGAGTTGGGCCGCGTACTGCTTGACGGTCGGTGCGTCGGCCTTCTTCGTAGCGGTCTGCGCCTGCTGGATCTCGGTCTGATTGGCGGTGGCCAGCTGCGATAGGACACCCGACACGTCCATGGTGCCAACCGGCGTCGTGGCACCGGCGCTGGCGGTTGTCGCGCTATCGGTCGACGCCGTTCCGGTTTCGTGGCCGGCTGACCCGGTGGCCGCCTTGTCGCGGTCCGCCGCCGGGCTGCATCCGGCCAGCACGACCAAGGCCGTGGCGGGCAAAAGCATCCACTTCATGCTGTCCTCCTCGTCACATGCTGAGTCGAGAAAGCCCGGGCGCGTCCGCCCGGCAAACAATCGGCCTTCATTATGAACGGGGGAGTCGACTCGGTATGTGACGCAAGCCACTAGCGGGGGGAACGTCGGTCCAGCGCGGCGCGGACAGCTCCACCCAAATCGTCGGGCGCGAAGGGTTTCTGCAGGAACGGGAGGTTGGCATCGCGAATGACGTCGGATGCCGTATCGGAATCGAGGTAGCCCGACATGATCAGCACGGCGGTTTCGGGGCGCTCCTTGGCCAGCGCATCGATCAGCTCGATTCCCCCGAGCTCCGGCATGACGACGTCGGTGATCACGAGATCGATCGTCCCCCGATACTGACGCAGTAGCTTGAGCGCTTCGCGGCCGTGCTCGGCCTCGAGCACCGTGTACCCCAGGCCGGCAAGCGCGCGGCCGGCCAGCGTACGCACCGCGGCCTCGTCCTCGACAATGAGCACGCACTCGCTGCCGCCGACCGACCTGGGAGGCGCCGGTGAGGGCGACGCCGGCGGGGCCGGCGCGGCCTTGGGCAGGCAGATGCGGAACGTCGTGCCGATCCCCTGGGCGCTCTCGACCGCGACATGCCCGCCGGCCTGGGTAACGATGGCGAACACGGTTGACAAGCCGAGCCCGGCATTCCGGCTGGATGTCTTGGTGGTGAAGAACGGCTCGAACAGCCGCGCCCGCGTGGTGTCGTCCATCCCCTCGCCGGTATCTCGCACCGCCAGCACGACGTAAGCCCCTGGCGGGAGCTCCGTGTCGGGCCAGGGTGCCGATCCGGCGTCGATCTGCACCTCGCCGGTTTCAATCACCAGCTCCCCGCCGCTGGGCATGGCGTCCCGCGCATTCAACGCGAGATTCACCACGACCTGCTCGATCTGACCTCGATCGGCAGCGACGGCGCCGAGACCCGCGGCGAGCTCGATCCGCATCCGGATCGTGGCGGGCACCAGCGGGCGCAGCAGCGGGTCGAGATCCTGAACGATGGTGTTGAGATCGAGAAGTTCACGATGGGCGATGGTCGGCCGGCCGATCGTGAGCAGCTGCCGGGCGAGTCCCGACGCCCGTTCGGCGGCCTTGCGGATCTCGGCGACATCGCGGCGGCGGGGGTCGTCGGGGTCGAGCTCCTCGGCGAGCAGGTCGGCGAAGCCGAGGATCACCATCAGCAGATTGTTGAAGTCGTGGGTGACTCCCCCCGCGAGCCGACCCACGATGTCGGTCCGCTGTGCCTGGCGGACCTGCTCCTCGGCGCGCTTGCGCTCGGTCAGGTCGCGCACGGTGCTGGCGTAGCAGACGGTCCGCCCCTCCGCGTCGGCGATGGCCGCGACGTCCACCAGCGCCGGGAACACGCTGCCGTCCTTCCGGAGCAGCTCGGTCTCCCAGATGTGGTGTCGGCGGAGCTCGGTGCGCTTGAGCTGCACCGGCAGCTCGGCGTAGCGCCGGGGCGGGTAAAGATCGCGAACCGGCCGGCCGCGAAGCTCCTCCGCTTCGTAGCCCAGCATACGGGCGAACGCTGGATTCACCGCCTCGAGCCGCTCGCCGTTGGCGCTCGCGATCGCGACGCCCCACGCCGCGCGCTCGAAGATGTAGGCCCACCGCGCCGCTTCCGACTCCGCGTCGGCGCGGGCGCGCATCTCGTCGTGAAGCCGGGTCATGTCGCGCCCGACGCCTGCGATGCCGAGGATCCGGCCGTCGGCGCCACGAAGCGGCGAGAGCGACGTCTGCATGTGGCGGGGGCCGTCGGGACGCTCCAACTGCCACTCGTAGACCACGGTTTCGCCCGCGAGCGCGCGAAGGTTCGCGATCTCGTGCTCGGACGCATTGGCGGCGCCGACGATATCGCGGGTCGTCCGGCCGAGGAACTGGCGCGCCCGATAGCCTTCCCGCTCCAGCCACCGCCCGAAGATGTCCACGCAGCGCTGATCCCGGTCGAGGCGGAAGACAACGTCCTCGACCGACTCCACCAACAGCCGGAAACGCTCCTCCACCCGGCGCCGTTCCCGGGCGTCGCGGTCACGCAGCGACACGATCTCGGTCACGTCGCGGATCAGGACCGACGCGCCGGTATCCGACGGAAAGACCCGGGTCTCGAGGCAGCGAGCGTACGCCGGATCCCGCTCCTCGTACGCAACGATCTCGAGGTCACGGCGGGCCCGCTGGATCGCGTGGTCGAGCGCGGAGCCGGCGAACCCGGGCAGCTGGTCCCGGAGCGATCGCCCGACGAGGCTTTCGTGAAGAGCGCCGAACCGCTCCCGCACGAATCGCGCGGCGGCGGCGTTGACGAACGTGCAGCGGCCCTCGGCGTCGATGGCAAGCACCGCGTCGCCGAGACGCTCGAGAACGTCGTCGAGCCGGTTGGGACGGGCGGCTCGGGAAGCATGGGTCATGTCGCCTCGCGCCACGACGCGTTAGGCGGAATACGGCGGGCAGGCAAAACCACGTGCGCGCAAACTACTAAGCCCCGTGCTACGACGCTACTGGGCGGGCCCCTCCCAGTCGTACAGCGACCGGTACAACTCGCGATTACGCTGGATGATCCGCACGTAGTCGCGGGTCTCGACGAACGGGATCCGTTCGGCGAACAACTCCGGATCCTCCACGCCCGTCTTCTCGTCCCACAGCGTCACCCGGTTGATGCCCGCATTGTACGCGGCGAGTATCCGGACCGGCTCGTCGTAGCGGGCGGCGAGCTCCGCCAAATGATGGGTACCCATGACGATGCTGACGTCCGGCTGCCAGAGCAGCACCGGGTCCCAGGTCGGGAACGCGAGCGATCGAGCCAGGAGGCTCCCCGTCGCGGGCATGAGTTGCATCAGCCCGCGAGCACCGGCGCTGGAGGTCGCCGAGGGATTGAAGAGCGACTCCTGCCGGATGAGCGCCGCGACGAGCGCAGGGTCCAGCCGCTGTCCGACGGCTTCGGAGCGAATGGCGTCTGCGTGGATCACCGGGTACAGCAGCCGGTAGAGCCGGCCGTCTACCGGCGCGCCCCGGCCAAGCGCGCGCGTCGCCAGGCGCGACGCCGCCGACGCGAGCCCGTGGGCGCGAAGGGCCGCTGCAATGGCGAGGATGCGCTCGGGCGGCCCGTCGGCGAAGCGCACGATCCAGTCACGCTCCGCCTGGGCCTCCTCCGCCAGGCCCAGCCGATCGAGCTCGGCCGCCCGTTGCAGGCCCTGTTCGACATCCGGCGCGGCGTCGAACGAGTCGGCGGCCTGCGGCGGCGTCCACCGGGCGATTGCAAGGCGCCGCTCGCTGAGCCACGCATAATAGGACACGGGCTCCCGCTGGCGGATCGTCTCCCAGCGTTCCCGCGCCCGCGCCGAGTCGCCCACCGCCGCCCAGGCTCGGCCGCTCCAGTAGAGAGCCGACAGCATCTCCGCCGCCCCGGCACGATCGGCGGCCAGCGCATCGAGCTCCATCGCGGCCGTATCGGCCGCGCCCTGAATGAGCGCGATAAGTGCAGCACGGAGTCGGGCCGGAGGCGTAAACCGGCTCGCGGGGAAGTCGCGGGCCAGGCGGAGTTGCAGCCGTCGCGCTTCCGCGTCCTGCCGCTGGTCCGCCGCGAGGTCCGCCAGCAACACGAAAGCCGGCGCGGCCGCGAGCGTATCCTTGGGAAACCGGGCGAGCACCGCCGTGAGCGCGGTCGCCGCCTTCGCCGTGTCACCCGCGCGGAGCAGCGACCGGGCCCGTTGATAGGCAGCCGCGCCCCCCTGCGGATCGCGAGCCGGGATCCGGGCGAATGCTTTCGCCGCATCGGAGTACCGCGCCAGTCGGAAAAGGGCGTTGGCATACGCGAATCGGTCGGCTGTATCCCCCAGCCCCGCCGTGAAGGCCTCCTCGAATCCGATCACCGCCCGATCGGTGAGTCCCACGTCGGCCGCCGCGCGGGCGACCGCGAGCGCTTCACTCGCGCTGAGCGGCGCGAACAGGCTGTCCAGGAGCACGATGGCACGACGTCGCTCGTCCGGTCCGCCGTCTTTGGCCAGCGCCAGGGCTTTGGGACGCAGCGCCTCGCGCCCGGCGCCGTCCGAGGCCTGAAGGCGAAGCGTGAGAGCCGGGCCGCGAGCGCCGAGCGAGTCGAGCTTCGCGGCAGCGCCGATCAGATCGCCGAGGTGCTGGCGGAGCAACGCCTCCGCCCGGCCAATCCGGGCCTGCGCGGCGGGGCTCGTGAGGCTGGCGTACAAACCGGCCCGCACCCGACTGTCGGCGGTGAGCCCCGCCGCTCGAAGGCGGAGCCAGTCGGCGGCGTCGGGCAGCATGGGGACCGCACGGATGTAGCTGGCGGCGGCACTGTCGCGCGCATCCACCCGCTCGAGCGCCCGGGCGAGCACCACCAGCGCCTGGGCGCGGACCCCGGGCGCACGCCCTTCGTCGGCCGCCAGCACGGCGTGGCGCACCGCCGCCGAATCGTCGCCCAGCTCGAAGGCCGCGCGGGCCAGGAGCCGCCGGCCCTCGCCGCCACCGAGGCTGTCGAGCCATGGCTCCGCGGCCAACAGATCGCGCACCTCCCGCCAGCCCCGCCACCGGCTCGCCGCCGTAGCTGCCAGCAGCACCGCGTCGGGCGAGCGGCTGGCGAGGTCACCCACCACTGGGGCGAGGATCGCGCTGGCCCGCCAGGGGAGGCCGCGCTGGAGCGCCACGGTCGCCGCCGTGATGCTGCTGTCGGGTCGAGCAGCCGCGGGCGCGATCGAGTCGGGGGCCACCGCGACTGCCTGAGCGGGCGCGGTGGCCTGCGCCGCGCCGAGCGCGACGATCAGGAGCCATGACATGATGCCGTAATTTCGCGAGACGGACAGGGTCGCGGCAATCGTCCCTCGCCCGCGATTTGATCGCCGGCGCTGTACACTTCCTGCATGACCGATCGGGACGACCGGGTTCGCATCGACAAGTGGTTGTGGGCGGCCCGCTTCTACAAGACGCGGTCGCTCGCGACCGAGGCAGTTACCGGCGGCAAGGTCGAGGTGAACGGAGAGCGAGCCAAGCCCGCCAGAGCCGTGAGGGTGGGCGATCAGGTGGTCGTGCGCCAGCCGCCGTTCGAATGGCAGCTGACCGTTCGGGGGCTGGCGGAGCGGCGGGGCCCCGCCAGCGTGGCACAGGGGCTATATGAGGAAACGCCTGAGAGCCGGATGGAGAGGGAGCGCCGCGCGGCTGGGCTCCGCGTCACCCAGCCACTGTTTGTCTATGAGGAGAAGGGGCGGCCGACCAAGAAAGACCGTCGCATGATCGACCGATGGGAGCGGGAGCGCTGAGCCCCACCCCGGTCACGCCATGTTGTCTACCATCGCCTTGGCGAACCCGCTGGTCGAGAGCAGCGTGGCACCGCTCATCAAACGCTCGAAGTCATACGTGACCGTCTTGCGTGCGATAGTGCGCTCCAGCGAGCGGATGATGACGTCGGCTGCTTCTTGCCAGCCGAGGTAGCGTAGCATCATCTCGCCGGAAAGGATGACCGAGCCGGGATTCACCTTGTCCTGACCGGCGTACTTGGGCGCGGTCCCGTGGGTCGCCTCGAACACCGCGTGCCCGGTCTCGTAATTGATATTGGCCCCCGGCGCGATGCCGATGCCGCCGACCTGCGCCGCGAGAGCGTCGGAGATGTAGTCGCCGTTGAGGTTCATCGTGGCGATCACGCCGTACTCGCGAGGGCGGGTGAGGATCTGCTGCAGGAACGCGTCGGCGATCACATCCTTGATCACCACTCCGGCCGCGGTCTTCATCCACGGCCCGCCGTCCAGCTCGGTCGCGCCGAACTCGTCTCGCGCCAGTTCGTAGCCCCAATCGCGGAAGCCGCCCTCGGTGTACTTCATGATGTTGCCCTTATGCACCAGCGTCACGCTGTCGTACCCATGCCGCGTGGCATAGACGATCGCCGAGCGGATCAACCTCTTGCTGCCCTGCTCCGAGATCGGCTTGACGCCGATGGCGCTCGATTCGGGGAAGCGGATCGTCTGCGCGCCGAGCTCCCGGCGGAGAAAATCGATCATCGCCCGGGCCTCGTTCGAGCGAGCCTTGTATTCGATGCCGGCGTAGATGTCTTCCGTGTTCTCCCGGAAGATGACCATGTTTACGTCTTCGGGACGCTTGACCGGCGACGGCACGCCCTCGAAATACCGAACCGGGCGCACGCAGGCGTACAGGTCGAGCTGCTGGCGAAGCGCCACGTTGAGCGACCGGAAACCGCCCCCGACCGGCGTGGTCAGTGGACCCTTGATCGCTACCAAGTGGTGGCCGATGGCCGCGAGGGTGTCCTCAGGCAACCAGCTGTTCATCCGCTGCTTGGCCTTCTCGCCCGCGTAGACCTCGAACCACGCGAGGCGGCGACGATCACCGTACGCGCGCCGAACCGCGGCGTCGAACACCAGGCGGGACGCTCGCCAGATGTCGGGACCGGTGCCGTCGCCCTCGATGAACGGAATGATTGGGGCGTCGGGCACGATCAGCCGGCCGTCCCGGAGAACGATCGGCTCGCCATCGGTCGGTGCGGCGAGATCCTTGTACACGGGCAGCGATGCGGTGCTCATGAGCGGCAGCCTGAGAGGCGTAGCATGCGGGGGAACACCCGAAAGTTAGCCCCGGGCGTATGATCGGCAACGGGCCGGAAAAGGCCGCCACCATCGTGGTCGGGGTGTACCAGGCCTACGCCGACGAGTTCGCCGGCGTCACGCGCCGGGCCCGTCGCCGGTTCGAGACCCGCGACTGGCACGGGACCCAGACCGACGCCGCCGCCCGGCTCGCGCTCTACCGACGCCACCTCGACGAATGCGAGCACGTGCTGGGCGCATGCCTGGGACCATCGGCGGCCGACCGCGCGCTCTGGGCCCGCGCCCGCTCGGTGTTCGCCGGGCTGATGGAGGGGCGGGACGATGCCGAGCTGGCCGAGACCTTTTACAACTCGGCCACGCGCAGGGTGCTGGGTACCGTTGGAGCAGACCCTGAGATCGAGTGCCTGGAATTTCCCGC
Organism: Gemmatimonadales bacterium; assembly: GCA_036257415.1. Classification (GTDB taxonomy): domain Bacteria; phylum Gemmatimonadota; class Gemmatimonadetes; order Gemmatimonadales; family GWC2-71-9; genus DASQPE01. Next base: position 4,844 of record DATAFP010000280.1, on the reverse strand, counting down.
CAGCGGGCCGCTCGACCGTGCCGCACCGGTGGTCTACGACTCGTGGCACGCCGACGGGAGCAGCCGCGACGCCCTCCGCGCCGCGCTGGCTGCCTGCGGCTGGGCGGCGCCGTACGCCGACCTCGACGGCGATGCGGTCCGTGGCGCGGCCCTGGTCGACGCCCGCCTTCGGGAACTGGGATGGGCCGGCGGCCCCCTGAGCCTGGAAGTCCTCCGCGCGCCATTCTACCGGAACAAAGGCGCCTACCTCGTGGGCCGGATCCTCGGCGCGGACGAAGTGGTACCGCTGGTGCTGCCGCTGCTCCACGGCCCCGATGGGATCGTGCTCGACGCGGTGCTGCTCACGATCGACGAGGCCAGCATCGTGTTCGGCTTCAGCTGGTCCTACTTCTTCGTGGATGCGCCACACCCGCGCGGCGTGGTCTCGTTCCTCCGTTCCATCATGCCGCACAAACCGGTGGACGAGCTCTACACCTCAATCGGGCACAACAAGCACGGCAAGACCGAGCTCTACCGGAGCCTGATGCGGCACCTCGAGCGGCCGGAAGCGCGGTTCGCCTTTGCGGAGGGCGACGAGGGCATGGTCATGGGCGTGTTCACGCTGCCCTCGTTCAACGTGGTCTTCAAGATCATCAAGGACGTGTTCGGGGCGCCCAAGCAGACCACCCGACGATCGGTCATGGCGAAGTACCATCTGGTCTTTCAGCACGACCGCGTGGGGCGGCTGGCCGACGCGCAGGAGTTCGAACGGCTCGAGTTCCGGCGGCGTTGTTTCCCGGACGACCTCCTCGCGTACCTGCTGCGGGTCGCCGGACAGAACGTAGCGGTGGACGGCGACCGTGTGGTGGTGCGGCATTGCTATACCGAACGCCGGGTGACCCCGCTCAACCTGTTCCTGGCGCACGCCGATCCAGCCGCGGCGCGCGATGCCATCCTCGACTACGGGAACGCCATCAAGGATCTGGCGGGCGCGGACATCTTCACCGGCGACATGCTGCTCAAGAACTTCGGCGTGACCCGGAACGGGCGGGTGATCTGTTACGACTACGACGAACTGTGCTTGCTGCGCGACTGTCACTTCCGCCGCATCCCCCTGCCCCGCTCCTACGAGGACGAGCTCTCGGCTGAGCCCTGGTTTCATGTGGGCGAGCAGGACGTGTTTCCCGAGGAGTTTGCCGCGTTCCTCGTCCCCGCTGGCCCGCTCCGGGACGGGTTTCTCGCCGCTCACGGGGATCTCCTGACCGTCGGCTTCTGGCAACGGACTCAGGAGCGGCTCCGCGCGGGCGAGATCTTCGACTTCTACCCCTACCGCCAGAGCCGCCGCCTCGCCCGGGGAGGGTGATCTCCTCTCTTGCCGTTGACTACGCCGGGGCGGATCTTGGAAGGCCACCCGTGGTGAGGGAGCGGCATGCAGGTGTGGCTCGCGAGCTTGGTTGCCGCGCTGGCGGCGGCGCAGCTGCCGGACGCGGTGATCGCCGGGAGGGTGACGGACGCCACAACCGGCGGCCCACTCGCGGGAGCCACGGTCGTGCTGCGAGACCTCGACCGGGTCACGGTCACCGACGCCGACGGTCGTTACGAGCTCCGGGGCGTTCCAGTCGGCCCTCAGCACGTCCTGGTCCGCCGCGTCGGCTACGCCTACCGCGCTTTTCATGCGCTCGTTCCCCCCGAGGGGACGCTTTCGATCAACGTCGCCCTCGAGGCCGTCCCGGTTACGCTCTCGCCGATCGAGGTTCGAGGCCGGTTGGAGACCCGAGGCCTGGACGACGCTGTTTCCTCCGATCGGCGCTTGTTCGCCGATCAGAGTCTGTCGCTCGCCGCGGTGCGCAATCATCCGCTGCTCGCCGAGCCCGACGTTCTGCAGGCACTCGACGGCGGCGAGGTGGTGACTCAGCCGGAGTCACCCACCGGCCTGCACATTCGCGGCGGCGCCGCCGACCAGGTCACCTACCTCGTCGACGGCATTCCCATCTTCAATCCATACCATGCTGGGGGGACCTTCAGCGCCTGGAATCCCGACGCCCTGTCACGGCTGGACGTCGCAACAACACTCCCATCGCCGGCGCTGCCGGACGCATTGTCCGGAGTTGTGTCCGCGCAAACGCGGGTGCCCGACACACGATTCGGCGTCCAGGCTGGCGTCAGCACCACGCAGGCGCGGGTCACGGCCGATGGCCGGCTTGGGGGACGCGGCCCGAGCTACCTCGTGAGTGTCCGGTCCACCTTCCCAGGTCTCTTGTTCCACAGCAACGAGCCGACCTACCTCCAGGGTGAAGCAGCCGACGGCCTCGGTAGGGTCGGTCTGCCGGTCCTTGGGGGGTCGCTTCAACTGCTGGGCTACGCCAGCGATAACGAAATCAGTGCGAACGCGTTGGCGCCGCCGCCGTCATCGGACTCGAACGGCTCCATCGGCAGAGCCAACCTGTTCGACTGGAACGGCCAATCGTTCGGCGCCGAGTGGACCCGCGCACTCGGGTTCGGCACGCTGCAGCTGCGGGCGTGGCGAGCGGTGGCCGAGGTGCGTTCGACCTGGCAGCCGGGCGACACCCTGCAACAGCTCTCGTCCGACCGACGAGACACCGGTGTGCTCCTGCAATTCGACTGGACCCGGGGCGGCACCACCACCGCCGCCGGGCTCCGCGGTCGCTGGAGCGCGACTGAATACGCCGTGCGCTCCGAGGCCGCGGAGCCCATTCTAAGCCTCGGAGGCGAGACGCCGGTGGCCGCCGCGTTCGTCGATCACACCCGTTGGATCGGCGCGGCCAGGCTCGAGCTCTCCCTCGCCGGGACCGTCGCGGCCAATGACCTGTTCCTCAGCCCTGGCCTTGGAGTTCGCTGGAACCCCGCGCCGGCGCTGTCTCTCGGAATCGGCCTTACCCGTCGGCATCAGTTCGAGCAGTCGCTGCGAAATCCCGAGTCCGTGGTGAGCGCGATCTTCCCTGCCGACCTGTATGTCGGCGCCGGACACGGGGTACCGGTTGCCCGAAGCACCCAGGCGGTCGCGACGGCGGACCTCGCTCCCGCCCCGGGCATACGGCTCGGGGTCCGCGGCTATGTGCGCGACTTCGCCGGGCTCGCATTGGTGGCGCTCCGGAGCCCCGATCCGTACGCCACCACGAGCGTCGCCGTCGGCAGCGGCTCGGCACGTGGTCTATCGCTCGAGGTTGCCGCCAGCGGAGCCCGATACAGTCTGCTCGCGACTTACGGCGTACAGCGGGTGCGGTTTCGCGACGATGCGATCGAATACGCGCCGGAACACGACGTGCGCCACTCGGTCGAGGCGGGCGTGTCTGTATTCCCCTTTGCAGCCACATTGGTTCGGCTGGGCGTGAGCAACCGATTCGGCCGGCGGGCAACGGCGGTCGAAGGACCGTTCGAATGGGAGGCGTGCAACCTGGCGGATCAGGGCTGTGAGTTTGCGGGGACACCGCGCACGCGGCCGGGCGACCTCGGCGCTATCGCGCTCCCCTCGTACTTCCGCCTGGATCTCGGGGTGCGCCAGCACTGGCACCTGCGCATCGGCGATCGCGACTGCATGGTGGCGGTCTTCGGGACCATCACCAACCTGACCGGACACCGCAACATCTGGACGGTTACGAGCGATCCAGCCGCGGAGGAAGGCGGACAGGTCGAAATGCGGCCCCGGTCCCCCCTGGTGGTCGGGATCGACTGGCGGTTCTGAGCCGCCGTCACGGCCGGGGCGCTTCGCGGGTTCACTCGATGGAGCCGATCGTCGCGGAGGCCGATGACATCGTCGTTCCACGACGGCTTTGTGGAACTGTTCAACGCAGAATTCCACCGCCTCTATCGCTACCTCGACCGGCTCTCCGGCGATGCCGACCTCGCGGCCGACCTCGCTCAAGACGCGTTCGTCCGGCTGTACCGCCGGGGCACGCTTCCGGATGTCCCGGAGGCATGGTTGATCACGGTTGCGACGAACCTGTTTCGGAATGCGCGGGCGACCCAGTCCCGGCGCGCCCGGCTGCTCACCGCGGCGCGGGCGTCGGATGTCGCCGGGGATCCGCCGGGTGAGCCCGGCGCGGCGCTCGAGCAACCGGAAAGTCGCGGACGGGTGCGCGCCGCTATCGACCGGTTGTCCGATCGTGAGCGGCAGCTGCTGCTGCTCCGCGCCGACGGTTACAGCTATCGGGACATCGCCGTCGCATTGAACCTCAACGAACGCAGCGTCGGCACCCTGCTGGCCCGCGCCAAGCGGGCGTTTCTCGCTGCGTTCAGGGACGGGCCGCCGCATGCACCTTGAGCCCGACGACATCGAACAGCTCTTGCACAACGAGCTCGATCTCGAGGTTGCCCGAGAACGGCGGAGTCATCTCATCATGTGCGCGTCGTGCCGAGAACGGCTGGAACAGGCGCGGTGCGACGAGACCGAGATCGTGGCTGCACTCAGCGCGATGGATCATCCGTCGCCGTCGGTCGATGTCAACCAGCTCATCGCGCGCGCGCGCGCCCTGGAACCGAGGTCGGCGCCGATGCGCTGGGCCGCCGGCATTCTCCTGGCATCGGTCGCGGCGGGTGCGGCATACGCAGCTCCCGGATCACCGCTGCCCGGATGGGTCGCCCGGTTGAGCGGACGGGACGCCGTGCAATCTCCCCCTCCGACGGCGCCTCCGCTGACGCCGCCTCTCGCACCCGTGCCAACCGCGGGCATCTCGGTGAGTCCGGGTGCCCGGCTGGTCGTCCGGTTCTCGGAGCCACGGCCGAACGGCGTCGTCACCGTTACTCACACCGAGGGTTCGGAAGTCGTCGTGCGCGCCATCGACGGAGTGGTCTCGTTCACCACGAACGGCGACTCACTCCTCGTCCACAACGCCGGCTCCAATGCG
>DATAFP010000162.1:0-14664 GCA_036257415.1 Gemmatimonadales bacterium | reverse complement strand
GTTCTCGTATAGGGATTGGGTTCGTTCCATCTGAAATCGGTCGATGCGCACCGTTGCCCCCGGTGGGCGTATGCTATAGGCAATGCCTCAGCCGCCTCTCATCCTGCATGAGCATGAAATTCGGGAGCTGCTGGATCCCGCCTCCTGCATCGCCGCAGTGGAACAGGCATTCGTCGCGTACGCGGAGGGGAGGGCGGAGCTTCCGGGCGTGATTCACCTTGACGTACCGGAGGCGCGGGGTGAGGTGCACGTGAAGGCCGGCTATCTCCACCGCGGGCGATGCTGGGCGGTAAAGATCGCCACCGGGTTTCCTGGCAAATCCCTCCTTCGGCTTGCCCGCCAACAGCGGAGTCGTGCTCGCGTTCGATGCGACTACGGGCAAACCGGCGGCACTGATGTTCGACGGCGGCTACATCACCGACCTCCGCACGGCCGCGGCGGGGGCAGTCGCCGTCAAGCATCTTGGCCGGAAGCGAGTGGACACCGTGGCGGTGATCGGAACTGGCGGTCAGGCCCGGCTGCAGGTCCAGCTGCTCGGGCGGGTCCGCCGGTTCCGCGAGCTCAAACTGTGGGGACGGCGGCGCGAGGCGGCGGAGCAGTGTCTCGCCGACCTTTCGGCGTCGGGGGCGCTGGTGGGCGCACCGCAGCCGTCGCGACGTCCGTGGAGGACGCGGTTCGGGGCGCCGATCTGGTCTACACCGTCACGGCCAGCCGTGCCCCACTCGTGGCAGCCGCCTGGGTAGGCGCGGGAACCCTGGTGGTGGCGGTGGGCTCGGACGGGGTGGACAAGCAGGAGCTGGATGTCGGCGTGCTCGCCGGTGCCGACCGCGTCGTCGTCGACAGCCTGCCGCAATGCCGGCGCATCGGCGAACTTCACCATGCGCTCGAAGCCGGCGCCATCGACGAGTCCGCGGTAGCAGAGCTGGGTCAGGTGATCTCGGGCGCCGCACCCGGGCGCCGTTCGGACGCCGAGCGTATTGTGTGCGACCTGCCCGGCTGACACGCCAGGCCCGGTGAGCCATGACACAGAAACCGGAAATGCACCGTGCGACCATCGTACGCCCGATTCCGCTCCGATTCGCCCCAATCTCTGGAGGACTGCATGGCCACTAAGACCACCACACCAGCCGCCCGTCCCGCGCACGCGCCTCGAGCCGAGCGCGAGCGCCGCAGCGCGCGGTTTGAGACCAAGAACGATCTGCCCCTGAACGTCCGGACCAAGGCGATCAACCTGCTCAATGAACGTCTCGCCGACTGCATCGATCTCCAGACGCAGTGCAAGCAGGCGCACTGGAATGTGAAGGGGACGAACTTCATTGCCCTGCACAAGCTCTTCGACGAGATCAATGAGGCGGTCGAAGAGTATGTCGATCTGCTGGCCGAGCGAGTCGTCCAGCTCGGTGGCGTGGCCGAAGGCACTGCGCGCATCGTCGCGGAACGGTCCGGCCTGGACCAGTATCCGCTGAACGCCGTGACCGGGCGAGACCACGCCGAGGGGCTGTCTTCGGCGCTGGCCAAATTCGGACGAGAAGCCCGTGCGGCTATCGACGCGATGGACGACGTGGGCGACGCGGACAGCATGGATATTCTCACCGAGATCTCGCGTGGGACAGACCAGTGGCTCTGGTTCGTCGAGGCCCATCAGCAGGGCGGGGAGCAAGAACCGGCCTAACGGGCGCTTTCGGCCTTCCACCGCATTGCCATCTGGATCCGGCTGCGGCCGCTCGGGTGGTCGAAGAAGAGGAATTCTTCCAGCGGGCTGGGATCGAGCTTGCGATAGTCCGCCAGCTTGAGCAATACGAGGGCCTGCGCGTCGGGCTGGCGGGCCGCATTCAGCGCGAACAAGTCCGCGGCCGATTCGTGCGCCCGGGTGAATGCGCTCACCAACGGTGAGGTAATGACGCCGTAGAACGAGAAGATGAGCCAGAGGAGCGGTAGCCCGGCGGGATCTCCGATGCCGCGAATATTCCACTGTGCCCCCCAGCGTGCCGTGGCCCATCCGAACCCCCACCGAAGGAGAGCGAACCCGGCCAACACCAGCAGGGCAAGGAAGAGCATGTGCGCGTAAACGTGGTGAAGCACGTAGTGGCCCAGCTCGTGCCCCATTACCGCTTCGATCTCGGGCTCCGACGCTCGCCGCAGCAGGTTGTCGTTGAGGGTGATGCGCTCGGTTCCCAGTAGCCCCGACACGTTGGCGCTCACCCGGGTCGATTGCCGCGACGCGTCCATGACCCACACGTTGTCGGCCGCGACTCCGTTCGCCCGAGCCAGGCGAAGGATGGGGTCGCGGATGCTGGTGTCTGCCAGTGGCGTGTATTTGTTGAAGAGCGGTGCGATGAACACGGGGGCGATGAGCGCGCTGATCACCACGAATGCAATGGTGACCGCGGCACCCCAGAGCGGCCAGGTTCGCGGGAGGCGGCGCAGCACGGCGTAGAGCGTCGCGACCGCGAAACCTCCCAGGAGCACCGAGACGGCGAGCCCCACCAGCTGGTCTCGCAGCCATCCGCCAAAGCTCTGGGTAGCGAGCCCGTATGCGTGCTCCCGCACGAATCCGGTGTAGACCGCCAGCGGAAACGAGAGCAGGAAGATCAGCACTGCGAACGCGGCGTAATAGACGAAGGCCGCGATCCAGGGACTAGAGCTCCTTCGCTCAGCCCAATCTCGCAGGCGGCGGGACCACCCGAGTTGCAGGAAGAGGAGCGCCAGCCCGATAGCGAGCAGGAAGTTCCACAGCCCGATCCAGTAGCCGCCCTCGTAGTAGGCGTCGGACCGTGCCCGCTTGTCGGCCGGAATCGTGGCGAGCCAGGCGTTGGTTGCGGCCTCGACATCGAACGGAACACCGGGGCGCATCCTGGCCGCCTTCGGTACCACGCTGTCGGGCAGGGCAACGGCGGCCGCCGATTGCGCGGCGTTCGGCGGCGGAGCAGCCGCGGCGGCGGCCGCGAGCGGAGGGCAGCTCAGCAGCGCGATGGCGACGCTAAGGCTCAAATTAGTCATGCATCCGCTTGTTGGAGATCGCGGTCCGTACGCGAACCGGCGCCCGGCCGTTTCAGGTTGGACCCGGCTGCATCTGGCGCACCCCCCGGGGCCATCCCATAATGGGGCTCTGGAGCCTCGATGCAGTATTCGTCAGCCTACCCCGACCATATGGCACCCGAGAGCGGTCGCCGCATAGCCGGCGTCCTCCTTGCCGCCGGCACCGCCACGCGAATGGGAGCGAACAAACTGTTGTTCGACCTCGGTGGGGAGCCCGTTGTCCGTCGGGTAGCCCGCCAAGCCATCGAGGCCGGACTGTCGCCCGTGCTCGCGGTTCTCGGATTCGAGGCTTCCCGGGTGGCCGCTGCGCTCGAGGGGCTCCCTGTCGAGGCGGTCTTCAACGCCCACTACGCCACGGGGATGAACGCATCGGTTCAGTTGGGCATCGCCCGGGTGCCCGCCGACTGCGCCGCCGCCGTCGTCGTGCTCGCCGACATGCCCCTGGTAACCTCCAACATGCTGACGGCGATGGTCGAGCGTTATCGCGCCGGCGATGAGCCGCTCGTCATCTCGACGTACGGCGACGTCCAGGCGCCGCCGACGCTCTACAGTCGCGCTCTCTTTCCCCAATTCGTGGGGCCCGAGGGGGAAGGCTGCGGCCGCCGCATCGTGCGCGAGCACCGGGACCGTGCCGCCGTCGTGCGCTGGCCGGCGCAGCTCCTGGCCGATCTCGACCGGCCGGAAGACGTGGAGCTGCTGCGCGGACGATTCCTCGGCGCCCCGTCCTGATGCGGTCGCAGCTTCTCGCCCTCGCGGCCGAGTTGACTCGCAGAGGCGAGGCGTTCGCCGTGGCGACGGTGATCCGGCGGGAGGCGCCCAGCTCGGCCAGGGTTGGCGATAGCGCGCTCGTTACCGCAACCGGCGCGTTCTACGGGTGGTTGGGCGGGAGCTGCACCCGTTCCACGGCCGTGCGCGAGTCGCTCGCGGCTATTCGCACCGGGACCGCGCGCACCATCGCCCTCCGTCCCGATCCCGACGCGGAGTCACGGCCTTACGTGAGCCCGGTGCGGATTTCCTGTCAGAGCGGAGGCAGCGTGGACCTGTACATCGAGCCATTTCTGCCGGCACCCCGGCTAGTGGTGTTTGGCGTCACTCCCACCGCCCTCGCGGCGCTGCGTATCGGCAAGGTGCTGGGGTACGCGACCGCCGCCGTGGACCCCGAAGCCGAAGCCGCTTCGTTGCCGGACGTCGACTGCGTCGGTCCGGATCTCGAGGCGATTCAGACCTCGGGATTTCCCCGCGGCGACACGTCCCCGCTCTTCGCTATCGTTGCGACGCTCGGCGAGCGAGATGAGGACGCGCTCCGCGCGGCACTCGCACTCGACCCCGTCTACCTTGGCCTGGTCGCGAGTCGCAAGCGGTTCCAGCAGGTGCGCGATGCCTTGTCACGGCGGGGCCTGCCGGCCGCACAGCTGGATCGGCTACGGAGCCCCGCTGGACTCGACATCGGCGCAGTGGCGCCCGAGGAGATCGCATTGAGTATCCTTGCGGAGATCGTGCAGGTGGCGCGCGCGCGCGGGGCTCGATCGGACGCTCCGCCCGAGTTTCTCGCAGCCGAGTCGGTGGGGATGGCGGTGGATCCGATTTGTCAGATGATCGTGGATCCCAGGACGACCAAGCACCGCGCCGAGGTCGCTGGTCGCACCTATTACTTCTGTTGCGGCGGGTGCCGGGAACGGTTCCTGGCCGGCCAGGCGCCATCGGCTACCAGGCCGGCCCCGTCGAGCCGCGCGTGAGGCCCGAGATCCGGCGGCTGCAAGGCGAGATGGAGCGACTCGGCTACATCGCCGAGCCGGAGATCGCGACCGCCGTGTACCTCGCGCAGGAGATGGGGAAGCCGCTCCTGGTGGAGGGCGATGCAGGCGTCGGCAAGACCGAGATCGCCAAGGTAGTGGCGGGGCTGCATGATACCGAGCTGATTCGGCTGCAGTGCTATGAGGGGCTGGACGTCAACACCGCACTCTACGAGTGGAACTACCAGCGCCAGCTCCTGCGCCTCAAGATCGCCCAGGACGGCGGCCGAAGCCCCGGCGAGCTGGAGCAGATGATCTTCAGCCGGGACTGCCTGCTCGAGCGCCCGCTGCTGCGCGCCATTACCGGATCCGGCAAGCCCCCAGTGTTGCTGGTCGACGAGATCGACCGCGCCGACGACGGGTTCGAGGCATTTCTTCTCGAGGTGCTCTCCGATTTCCAGGTGACCATCCCCGAACTGGGGACGATCGAGGCGTCGGTACGACCGCACGTGGTGCTGACGTCGAACCGCGCGCGCGAGATCGGCGACGCCCTGCGCCGCCGCTGCCTCTATCTCTTCATCGAACATCCTACGCTTGAGAAGGAGATCAGGATCATAAAGAGCCGCGTGCCCCACGCGAGCGACCGACTCACGCGCGAGATCGCGGCGTTCGCTCAAGCAGTGCGGCGTCGCTCGCTGGCCAAGATGCCTGGAGCAGCGGAAACGATCGACTGGGCCGCCGCGCTAGTGCGGCTCCACGCCGATCGGCTGGACGCAGAGACGGTACGGCTCACCCTCGGCTGCCTCATCAAGGACCAGCGCGACACGGCCACGATCGGTGGTGAGGTCATCGCTTCCTTGGTCGACGAAGCAGCAGCCGCGGGGGCATGATGGCGGCGGACTTCCTCGCACACTTTACGGCCTTCTGCCGCAACCTCCGCGCTATGGGGCTGCCGGTGGTGCTCTCCGATGCGATCGACGGCTCCGCGGCGCTCGCGCTGGTGGATATCGGCGACCGGGCGGAGGTGCGGCGAGCGCTGGTGATTGCGCTCAAGATCCGGGCTCGGGATCGGGCGCGCTTCGATCAGCTGTTCGACGTCTGGTGGAGCGGCGGCCCGGTCTGGGGCCGAGGCGACTGGCCTCCTGCCTCCCAGCGCCCGGCGCCCCACCGGGTGCCGGTCCGGGCTCCGGCGGTTGTGCGCACCGCGGTAGACCGGCCCGGGGCCGTGCTCGAGCGTGCGGAGGACGGCACGCCAGGTTACAGCGCGCACCCACTGCTTCTCCGCAAGTCGTTCGAGGAATGGTCGGAGGACGATCTGTCCCAGCTGGAGGAGGTGCTCGCGCGGCTCGCGGTTCGCCTGGCGACCCGGCGGAGCCGACGGCTGGTGCCGGTGCGGGGCACCGGACGGGTGGACCTCCGGCGGAGCTTCCGCAACGCCGCTGCAACCTCCGGCGAGCTGCTTACACTTGCGCGGCGGGCTCGGCCGATCGAGCGGCCCCGCCTGGTCCTGTTGTGCGACACGAGCGGCTCCATGGATCCGCACACCCGGTTTCTGCTGGCGTTCGTGCTGTCGCTCCGCCACGTGGTGCGGTCGCTCGAGGTGTTCGCCTTCAACACCACGCTCACCCGCGTCACGCCGTGGCTTTCGCGACGGGGGGTCCGCGCGATCCTCGAGCGGATGGCAGCGGAAGTGCCCGACTGGTCGGGGGGTACGCGGATCGGCGAGTGCCTCGGCGGGTTCGTGCGAGACTACCTGAGCCAGCTCGTGACGAGCAAGACGGTGATCGTTATCCTGAGCGACGGGCTCGATCGCGGCGACCCCGAGCCGCTCGAGCGCGCAATGCGGGCGATCCATGCAGCCGCGCGGAAAGTGATCTGGCTCAACCCGCTCATGGGCGACCCGCGCTATGCGCCCACCGCCCGCGGTATGGCCACTGCGCTGCCATTCGTGGATCAGCTCGTGCCGGCACATAATCTCGAATCGCTCGAGCGAATCGTTTCGTCGCTTTCGGCCTGACAGAAGGAGCGCGCATGATCCCCGCGGCATTCGACTACCACGCGCCCCGCACCCTGCAGGAGGCCATCCGCCTTCTGCGCCAGCACGGCGACCGCGCAAAAGTCCTCTCCGGCGGCCAGAGCCTGCTGCCGCTGCTCAAGCTGCGGTTGGCGTACACCACGCAGCTGGTTGACATCGGACGGATACCGAACCTGGCGTACATCAACGAGGAGGGCGGGTTCCTCCGGATCGGCGCGGCGACCCGAGAAGCAGATCTGGAGCGCTCCGAGCTGGTACGCAGGAAATTTCCAATCCTCTACGACACGGCTCTCGTGATCGCCGATCCGCTGGTCCGGAATCGGGCGACCGTCGGCGGCAACCTGGCGCACGGCGATCCGGCTAACGATCACCCCGCGACCATGCTGGCGCTCGGCGCGGAAATCGTCGCCTGGGGGCCGAAGGGCGAACGGACGATCGCCATCGCCGATTTCTTCAAAGACGTGTTCGAGACCGCGCTCGCGCCCGATGAGATTCTCACCGAGATTCGCATCCCCGTTCCCCCGGCCGGCTCCGGAGGCGCGTACCTCAAGCTGGAGCGCAAGGTCGGCGACTACGCTGCGGCCGGCGCCGCTGCGCAAGTGACACTGGCCACCAACGCCGCAATTCAACGTGCGGCCATCGCGCTCACCAACGCGGGGCCTACTCCGGTGAAAGCGACCCGGGCCGAAGAGTTCCTCAAGGGCAAGAAGCCAAGCGATGAAGTCCTGGGGGAGGCCGGCCGGCTCGCGGCCGAAGCGGGGTCACCCTCGGCGGACTGGAGAGGCGCCGTGGACTACAAGCGTGAGATGGCGCGCGTGCTGACGACGCGGGCGCTCGCAAGGGCGGTCGAGCGGGCAGGAGGAAAGTGACATGGCGAAGCATCAAATCAGGGTCACGATCAACGGCACCGAGCACCAAGCGGAGGTCGAGTCGCGCCTGCTGCTGGTGCATCTCATCCGCGACGAGCTTCGGCTCACCGGGACGCACATCGGATGCGACACCACGCACTGTGGGGCGTGCACGGTCGTGCTCGACGGCGAGCCGGTCAAATCATGCACGGTGCTCGCCGTCCAGGCCGACGGCAAATCGATCACGACGGTCGAAGGACTGGCCAAGGATGGCAACCTGCATCCGATCCAGGAGGGGTTCTGGCAGGAGCACGGGCTCCAATGCGGCTTCTGCACCCCCGGGATGATGATGTCGAGCTACGCCCTTCTCCAGCAGAACAAGAAGCCGAGCGAAGCGGAGATCCGCCGCGCGATCTCGGGCAACCTGTGCCGGTGCACCGGCTACGTGAACATCGTCAAGGCGGTTCAGTACGCGGCCGCCAAGATGGCATAGGGGGAACCATGGCGCTGAAGACGTCCGCCGAGGTGTGCGGGATGGGTCATGCGATGAAGCGAAAGGAAGATCCCCGCTTCATCCGTGGAGAGGGACGCTATGTGGACGACGTGCAGCTCCCCGGCATGTTGTACCTGGACATCGTTCGAAGCCCGCTAGCCCACGCTACGATCACCAGCATCGACACCGGCGACGCCATGAAGGTCCCCGGTGTCCTCGCAGTGATCACGGGGAAGACGCTGGAACAGTTCAACCTCCACTGGATGCCGACCCTGATGTCGGACACCCAGATGGTGCTTCCGACCGAGAAGGTGATGTACGTGGGTCAGGAGGTCGCCGGCGTGATCGCCACCACTCGCTACGCCGCCGCCGACGGGGTGGCAGCAGTGGACGTGAACTACGACCCGTTGCCGGTGGTAGTGGACCCCTTCAAGGCGCTCGAGCCCGGCGCGCCGGTGCTCCGCACCGACAAGAAGGACAAGAAGGACAACCACATCTTCCACTGGGAAGCCGGCGACCGCGAGGGTACGGCAAAGCTGCTCAAGGAATCAGACGTCGTGGTAAAGGAGAACATCTACCTCCCGCGGATCCATGTGGCGTCCATCGAGACCTGCGGCTGCGTGGCGGACTTCGACAAGACCCAGGGGAAGCTTACGGTCTATCTCACCACACAAGCGCCTCACGCGGTGCGGACCGTCGTGGCCCTGGTCGCCGGCCATGTGGGGCTCTCGGAGGAGAAGATCCGCATCATCTCCCCCGACATCGGCGGAGGCTTCGGAGGGAAGGTGCCGGTATACCCGGGATACGTGATCGCGATCGCGGCCTCGGTGGTGACCGGCAAGCCGATCAAGTGGATCGAGGATCGGATGGAGAACCTCCAGGCCGATTCCTTCGCGCGCGACTACCACATCACGGCGGAGCTGGGCGCGAAGAAGGACGGCACGATGACGGCCCTCCGGATCAAGACCCTCGCCGACCATGGCTACGCCGACGCGGCCTGCAACCCATCGAAGTTCCCTGCCGGGCTCTTCTCCATATGTACCGGCTCGTATGGGATCCAGAAGGCGTTCGCCGAGGTGGATGCGGCGTACACCAACAAGCCGCCGGGTGGGATCGCCTATCGCTGTTCGTTCCGGGTGACGGAGGCGGTGCATGCCATCGAGCGAATGGCCGATCGGCTGGCGCAGGAGCTGAAGATCGATCCCGCTGATCTGCGGATGAAGAATTTCATCCCGGCCGATCGCTTCCCGTACCGCTCAGCCCTGGGGTGGGAATACGACAGTGGGGACTACGCGGCCGCGCTGCGGAAGGCGATGGACATGATCGGGTACGCCGATCTGCGAAAGGAGCAGGCGGCGAAGCGCGCACGGGGCGAGCTGATGGGGATCGGCATCTCCAGCTTCACCGAGATCGTGGGCGCCGGACCGTCGCGCGATTTCGACATTCTGGGCCTCAAGATGTTCGACTCGGCGGAGATTCGGGTTCACCCGACCGGGAAGGCAATCGCTCGGTTCGGCACCAAGTCACAGGGCCAGGGACACGAGACCACCTACGCGCAGATCGTAGCCGAGGAGCTGGGTATCCCTGCCGCCCACATCCAGGTGGAAGAGGGCGACACCGACACCGCACCCTACGGGCTGGGCACCTATGCCAGCCGGTCCACTCCGACCGCAGGCGCCGCGGCGGCGATGGCGGCGCGGAAGATCCGGGACAAGGCGAAGAAGATCGCGGCGCACCTCCTGGAAGTGAGCGAGGCAGACCTCGAATGGGAGGTCGGCAAGTTCTTCGTGAAGGGTGCACCGCAAAAGGCGAAGACGATACAGGAGATCGCCTTCGCGGCCTACACCAATCATCCACCGGGCCTGGAGGCGGGCCTCGAGGCGGTCCACTACTACGATCCACCGAATCTCACGTTCCCCTTCGGGAGCTACATCTGCGTGGTGGACATCGATCGTGGCACCGGAGAGGTCAAGATCCGCCGGTTCGTGGCGGTGGACGACTGCGGCAACGTGATCAACCCGATGGTGGTCGAGGGTCAGGTGCACGGCGGGCTGACCCAGGGGATGGCGCCGGCGCTGTTCGAGGAGATCCAGTACGATGAGACCGGCAATATCCAGGGCGGAAGCTTCATGGACTACTTGGTGCCGACCGCGATGGAGACGCCAAACTGGGAGACCGCGCGGACAGTCACGCCCTCGCCGCACCATCCGCTGGGGGCGAAGGGCGTCGGCGAGTCGGCAACGGTCGGCGCACCTCCCGCGATCGTGAATGCGGTGGTCGATGCCCTGGCACATCTGGGCGTGCGGCACATCGACATCCCGATCACGCCCGAGAAAGTGTGGAGGATCCTGAAAGAAAAAGGGGCGGCGCGGTAGCAAAGCAACCGCCCCTCGGTAGTGGCCGCCCATCCGCTCACGAACGGCTAGCGGAAATTCCGACTTGCGTACTGGATCCGGCGCATCGAGAGCTCCTTGAAGCGCCGGCCTATTACGTTCATCACCTCGCCCTCCCGCTCGAACCGGCCCTGCACCAGCACGAACGTTGCGAACTTCACCACCTCGCGGTTGGGCTCCACCAGCTTGCTCGGCACCACCACGTTGATGAAGCCATGCTCGTCTTCCAGGAGAAGGAAGATCGTGCCGTTGGCGGTCTGGGGCCGCTGGCGGATGGTTACCAGCCCGCCCACGATGACCTGCTCCCCGCCCTTGAGCTCGCGCAACGCGCGGCTGTCGAGCGCGCCTCCCCGATTGAGCCGCTCCCGCGCCCGCTCCATCGGGTGGCCGTTCAAGCTCATTCCGGTCGCGAAGTAGTCGAGGTAGATCAGCTCGTCGCGAGCCACCGGCCTCGGCCGGTAGCGCCGCCGCGCGCGCTCCTCCTCGATGCCCGATGGCGCCGGCGCGAGCGGCAACCCGTCCCCCACGACGCGGAGCGCCTCCCAGGCCGCGTGCCGGCGGTCCGGCTCCCACGCGCCGAACGCGCCGCCACGCGCGAGCGCCAGCGCCTCGAACCGGGTGAGCGCCGCGCGCCGTACGACGTCTTCTACCGATCCGAACCCGCCCACCGCCCGCGCCGAGCGGAGCCGGTCGAGCGCGCGCTCTCCCATGCCACGGACGTGCCGCCATCCGATGCGCAACGCCGGCCGCGCAAAATCCCTGGTCTCCTCGACGGTGCACTCCCAATCGCCATGCTTGAGACAAGGGGGACGCACCTCGACGCCCTGCCGACGCGCTTCGTGCACCAGTGTGGCCGGCGAGTAGAACCCCATCGGCCACGAGTTGAGGAGTCCGAGGTAGAACTCCGCCGGATGGTGGCATCTGAGCCATGCTGTCGCGAAGGCGATCAGCGCGAAGCTCCAGGCGTGGCTCTCGGGAAAGCCGTAGCTCCCGAAGCTCTCGAGATCGTGCCGGATTTCCTCAGCGGCCTGGTCGCTTACGCCCCGCTCGACCATCCGCGTACGGAGCCGTTCCAACTCATCGAGCAGCCGGTTGCGTTTCCGGTTGTGCCCCATGGTACGGCGGAGCGCGTCGGCCTCGGCAGCAGTGTACTGCGCCATGACCATCGCCACAGCCATCGCCTGCTCCTGGAAGATCGGAAGCCCCTGGGTACGCCGGAGGATCGGCTCCAGCGCCGGATGCCGGTAGCTCACCGGCTCGAGTCCGCGCCGTCGCATGGTGTAGGGATGGACGAAACGTGCCTGGATCGGTCCGGGACGGATGAGCGCCACCTGCACCACGATGTCGTAGAGCAGTTCGGGTCTGGTCCTGACGATGGACGCGATCTGCGCCCGGCTCTCGATCTGGAAGGTGCCGATGGTCTCGCCCCGTGAGATCATCTCGTACGTCGGCTTGTCGTCGGTCGGCAGCGAATACATCTGCGGCCGCGTGCCGGTCCGGCGCTCGATCACGTCGAACGCACGCCGTACCAGCGACAGCCCACCGAGGCCGAGGAAGTCGAACTTGGGAACGCCCAGCGAGTCGAGGTCGTCCTTGTCGAACTGCACGATGGTGCGGCCCATGGTAGTGTGCTCCACCGGCAGCCATTCGCCCAGCGGCTCCGACGACAGCACGAAACCGCCGACGTGAGTAGCCCGGAGCCGGGGCAGGGCATCGCAACCGCGCATGAGCTCCAGGACGGTGCGCCCGCGCGCGTCGCTCACGTCGAGCCCGAACTGCTGCGCGAGCACGTCGCGCACATAGTCGGCGCCGTTCCCCGCTTCCTCGTAGTGGAGACGCTTGGAGAGCTTGAACGCGAGCTCCGCCGGGTAGCCGAGCACGCGCATCGCATCCAGCAGGGCGTTGGGTGCCCGGTAGTGCTGCACGATGCACGCGATAGCCGCCGACGCGCGCTTCCACTTGCCATAGACATGGTCGAGCAGCTCCTCGCGGCGGTCGTGCTCCACGTCCAGGTCGATGTCGGGTGCCTCGGTCTGGCCATCGACCCGAACCTCGGAGAGGAAGCGCTCGAAGAGGAGGCCGTGCTTGACCGGATCCACTGCCGTGATCGCGAGGCAATACGCGACAGCCGAGTTCGCGGCGCTTCCGCGTCCCTGGCAGAGGATGCCTTGATCGCGGGCCCATTTCACCGCGTCCCACATCACGAGGAAAAACCCGGCAAAGCCCAGCCGCTGGATGACGCCGAGCTCGTGCTCGAGCTGTCGCTCCTGCTCGGGAGTGACCGTTCCCCAGCGCTCGCCGGCACCCCGGTAGACGCATCGCCGGAGGAACGAATCATCGCTGTGACCCGCGGGTACGGGGAAGTGCGGTAGCGGGGGCCGCATCCAGCGGAGCGCGAAATCGCAGCGCTCGGCGATGCGGATGCTTTCCTCGAGCCCGACGGGATGATCGGCCCACCGGAGAGTCATCTCGTCGGGAGGGAGCAGTCGCCAGCGCCCATTGGGAAGGAGCAGTCCCTGCTCCGCCGCGGCGTCGAGAGTGAGGTCGGCGCGGAGAGCCGCGAGCATGTCGTGCACCAACCGGCTCCGGCGGTCCAGATAGCGCGGCTCGTTGGCGGCCACCCACGGCACGCCTTCGCGCCCAGCGAGCGCGATCAGCTCCTCGGCGAGCGCCCGCTCCCATGGGCTAACGTCGTGGCACTGCACTTCGACGGCGAGGTGCGGTCCAAACACCTCGCGCCAGTCGGCGACCAAGCGGGCGGCCTCGACCCGCCGCCCCTGGCGCACGAGCGTTGCGAGCCGACCCGAGGGTGGGCCGGTGAGGGCGGTGAGCCCCACGCTTCGGCCGGCGACGTCGGCCCAGCGGATGCCGGCCTGGCCGCGTGCGGTGTGGGGATGCTCGCGATTCCAGGTGTCGAGGTCACCCACGCGCGCGAGCGTGACCAGCGCGGCGAGGTTCCGGTACCCCTGCGCGTTCTCGACGAGGAACGCTGCCGGATAGCCGTCCACCACCAGCTCGGCGCCGACGATTGGGCGGACGCCGACCCGGCGCGCCTCGCACACGAAGCGCACCACGCCGCCGAGGTCGGCGGCGTCGGTGATTCCCACCGCGGGGTACCCCAGGTCAGCGGCGCGCTGGACCAAGGCTTCGGGAGTGATGGCGCCATCACCGAATGAAAAGGCGGTATGGGCCCGGAGTTCGGTGTACACGGCCTGACCGAATAAAACCCGAAACTACAATACCTCCTGGTCCCCCGCTGGGCAAGGTTCGAGGCTGTTGCGCTGCGGGTGATCAGGGTGTAGCCTAAGCGCCCGCCGTAAGTTGCGTTGCAGTCGTTTTCCGATACGCATCAAGAGGACGGTCACCGTGAGCCCCCAGACCCGGATTCCCGAGATTCTCAAGACCCATGAGCAGGAGCTCTTGAGCGAGTGGCTGCGCGAACAGATTCCGCTGCTGGCCACGCAACAGGGCCGGATCTCGGATGCC
This sequence comes from Gemmatimonadales bacterium, assembly GCA_036257415.1. Taxonomy (GTDB): domain Bacteria; phylum Gemmatimonadota; class Gemmatimonadetes; order Gemmatimonadales; family GWC2-71-9; genus DASQPE01. The sequence continues at coordinate 637 of DATAFP010000162.1, read as the reverse complement.
GATCTCCGGGCGCAAAGCCGTGAGTTCCTCTCGCTGTTTCAGCGGGCGGCACAAACCGGCGACTTCAACAACCTCAACGGCCCTGCCTGGCGCGACGTGACCGAGATGCTCACCGGCGTCTCGGCAGCCCGGGCGAAGCAAGGGTTCACGCCGGTGCAGACCGCCAGCTTCGTCATGTCGCTCAAGCGACCTCTGTTCGCCCGCCTCAACAAAGAGTATGCCACCGATGCTGCGGGGCTCGCCGACGACACCTGGCAAGCGACGGCAGTGCTCGATCAGCTCGGCCTCCACACGACCAACGCCTTCTTCAAGACCCGCGAGGAGATCATCACCCGGCAGCAGGAAGAGATGCTCGAACTTTCGACGCCGGTGGTGAAGCTGTGGGAGGGCATCCTCGCCCTCCCCATGATCGGGACCCTGGACAGCACCCGCACTCAGGTGGTGATGGAAAGCTTGTTGCAGCGGATCGTCGAGACCGGCGCGGACGTGGCGATCATCGACATCGACCTCAACTCCGGTGCGCGCTACGAGCACGAGCCGGACGGCACTACCGGCGACGAGATCGAGGGGCTCGGGCGGCGCACATTCGGCGTTCAGGCCGACCTGACGAACGAGACCGAGGCGCGCGAGGCGATCG
>DATAFP010000125.1:0-3667 GCA_036257415.1 Gemmatimonadales bacterium | reverse complement strand
TGGTCCTGTGGTTACTGCGGGAGATTCGCCGCCGGACGCCGGACGATTTTCGGCGGACGCTCTGGCGAGCGCCGGTGATCGTCGCGATCGCCAACGTTCTCCTTGCCGTGCCCTTTGTCCTGGTGCACGGCAGCGTCCGTGTGGTGCTCGCGGAGCAGGCCGGGTGGATCGGACTCCGATTCTTGGTGCGGATCCTTGTCGGCTATGGATACGTGGCACTGTTCGAGTGGATCCAGGGGCAGCTTCGGAGGGATGATGTCTTAGGGCTCGGAAATGACGTCTCGTCCAGCTGCCGCCACCGGCCGGCTCACGCGCGGCGGGTCGGATTCGTCTCCTGATTCATGGAACGCTCTACGATTCACACTGCCGCGGGGGTTCACGCCCGCTCAGTATGACCGGTTGCCCGGCTCCTCGCGCATACTGGTTTGCGCGATGTCACCGATGACATCCGAGCCCGAAGACAGTGAGGTCCAGGCCCAGGAGTCCATGCCATGAGCAAGTATCGCCACGCACTGCCCCAGCTCCAGGAGGAGCTGCTCCTCACCGACGGTGGAATCGAGACCACTCTGATCTTCCAGGAGGGTGCCACCCTGCCGTACTTCGCCTCCTTCGTGCTGCTCGAGGACGAGTCCGGCACCGCCATCCTGCGCCGCTACTTCGAGCGCTACGCCGAGTTGGCCCGCGCCGAGGGGCTCGGCCTGGTGCTGGAGACGCCGACGTGGCGGGCCAACTCGGACTGGGCGGCGAAGCTGGGTTACGATGCGCCGGCTCTGGCCGCGGCCAATCGCCGCTCGGTCGACTTGCTGCTCGGCATCCGGCGGTCGTTCGAGTCAGGCCGCACCAAGATCGTCATCAGTGGCAACCTCGGCCCGCGCGGAGACGGGTACAATCCCGGCAGGCGGATGAGCGCGGCGGAGGCGCAAGCCTATCACGCGTCCCAGATCGAGACGTTCGCGGCGACTGATGCCGACATGATCGCGGCGTTCACCATGAATTACGTCGAGGAGGCAGTCGGCATCGTCCGCGCGGCCAGGGCCGCGGCGATGCCGGTCGCGATCTCGTTTACCACCGAGACCGACGGCAGGCTGCCGTCAGGCGCGACGCTGGAGCAAGCAATCCGCGCGACCGACGAGGCCTCCGACGGCTATCCCGTCTACTACATGATCAATTGTGCTCATCCGACCCACCTCCAGCCCGCCCTCGACCAGCCCGGGGAATGGCGCGACCGGATCCGCGGGCTGCGGGCCAATGCCTCCCGCCGAAGCCACAAGGAGCTGGACGAGAGTCCCGATCTCGACGCGGGGAACCCGGAGGAGCTGGGGCGAGAGTATCGAGAGCTGCGCTCGACGCTGAGGAATTTATCCGTCGTGGGCGGGTGCTGCGGTACCGACCACCGGCACGTGGCGGCCATCGCGCGGGCGCTGCAGCCGGCGGGGACGTTGCCTTAACGGCCGACCAGGACCTCGATCCCAGCGCTCTCCAGCGCGCCGTCACCTCTCCCTAATGCGCGGTGTGAAGGGCGGGAGAGCCTCGGCGGAAGACGGTGCCAAGTGCATTCCTAAGTGCATTGGAGCGAGGGAGGACGAGAAAACAGCGCGCCAGAACGGCGCGCTGGATGACAACGACCTTGATTGAACTCCCGAGGAGGGACTCGAACCCCAGACCCGGTGATTAACAGTCACCTGCTCTACCAGCTGAGCTACTCGGGAAGAAACCAAGCTGTTTGGCCGGTCGGAAGTTAGCGCCGCGGCCTCCTAGATCAAGGTCCGCCGGCCGCGACCGATTTCAGCCCGGCCCGGCCCCGGTTACCTTCCGTCCGCACCCCGCACCGCATTGTCCCGTATTCGGTTGCGACCACAGGGGGTACGAACCGCATGGTCACCGAAGAGTTCCTCTGGTATGTCCTGGCCGGCTTCCTGGCTCAGCTGGTCGACGGCTCGCTGGGAATGGCCTACGGTGTCACCGCCTCGACTCTCCTCCTCGGCGTAGGGGTGCCTCCCGCCGCCACCAGCGCCACGGTTCACGCGGCCGAATGCTTCACCACCGGCGCCTCCGCCGTAGCCCACCACGCCTTCGGCAATGTCGATCGCTACCTCTTCCGCCGGCTCTTGATCCCCGGCGTGATCGGCGCGGTCCTCGGCGCCTACATCCTCACGGCTATTCCGGGCGACACCTTCACCCCGTACGTCGCCGGGTACCTCCTCATCATGGGAGTCGTCATCATCCTGAAGGCCTTCCGGGAGTTCCCTCCCCAGAAGGTCACCCGGCACCTGGTTCCCCTGGGATTCTGCGGCGCATTCCTCGATGCGATTGGCGGGGGTGGTTGGGGACCCATCGTCGCGACCAATCTGATCGTCCGCGGAAACGACCTCCGCCTGACGGTCGGGAGCGTCAATGCCGTCGAGTTCTTCGTCACCTTGGCGGCATCGATCACCTTCGTGATCAGTCTGGGCCTGAGTAACTGGTCCATCATCCTGGGGCTCGCTCTCGGCGGTATCGTGGCGGCGCCTATTGGGGCATGGGCCTGCAAGCGCATCCCGGTGAAGCCCTTCATGATCCTGCTGGGCCTCCTGGTCATCGCGCTGAGCGTTCGAACCATCCTCAAGCACCAGGGAGTGATCTGAGCTGGAAACGGCCGCCGTCCAACGCCGCACCCTCGGCGTCCTCTTCGCTACCCAGATCATCGGCGGCGTAGGCTCCGCGATCGGCGCGTCGGTCGGTGCCTTGCTCGCAGCAGACATCGCGGGCGTGGGTCCTTCCGGCGCGGCACAGAGCGCGAACGTCATCGGGGCCGCGCTGTTCGCGGTCCCCGCCACGGCGATCGTGCACCGCCACGGCCGGCGTCCGAGTCTCGCGGCGGCCTACTTCGTCGCGACACTCGGAGCACTGATCGTGTTCGCGGCCGCGATTCGGCGGTCCGTTCCACTCCTCTTTCTCGGCTTCTTCCTCTTCGGCGGAGCGTCGGCCGCGGGCTATCAGGCCCGCTATGCCGCCGTGGACCTCGCGCCCGAGACGGTCCGCGGCCGCCACCTCTCGCTCATCGTCTGGGCAACGACGCTCGGCGCGGTCATCGGTCCCAGCCTCGCCGCCGCCGCGGGCACGGCGGTGGCGCGCTACGGCGCCCCCACGATCGCCGGGCCCTTTTTCTTCTCTGCCCTGCTGTTCGGGCTCGCGACGCTGTTGCTCCTCCTCCTGCTCCGACCCGATCCGGCGGTCGTCGCCCGCGAGATGAGTGCGAGCGCCGGCAGCGACGCGAAGGCGCCCGCCGGCGTGGGCATGGGTGCCGCGCTGCGCGCGGTCTCCAGGCGGGCCTCGGCCCGACTGGGTGTGATCGCGATGGCCACCGGGCACCTGGTGATGGTGGGCGTGATGGCGATGACGCCCGTGCACATCCGTGCCGCCGGCCACGACGCCGCCCACACACTCCGCATCGTCGGCGTCGTGCTCAGCCTCCACATCGCCGGCATGTTTGCCTTCGCGCCGGTCATGGGTTGGCTGACGGACCGGATCGGGCGGCGCCCGGTCGTCGTGGCCGGCATTGCGCTCCTGCTCGGTGCCTGCGCCGTCGCCGGCACGGCCGGTCACGGCTCGGCCCAGCTCGCGATCGGCATGACGCTGCTTGGGCTCGGCTGGTCGGGGACCATGGTGGCGGGGTCCACCATGCTCA
>DATAFP010000100.1:0-1703 GCA_036257415.1 Gemmatimonadales bacterium | reverse complement strand
CGCTCGGCGTGGACGCGATCACGGCCGAAGCGGACGCGGAACAAACCGCAGTGGGCGATCGGACCGGATGCGTGTGCGATACGTCATACCTAGAAGGGAGATCGCAGCTTCCGGCCGGCTCACGGACTCGATGTGAGCCCTGAAACACCCCGCGCTGGCGTTGCCGTGCCGACGTGCTCCCGTTCCCGAAAATTCAAGAGGCTCTCGGCCCTGAAGCGTGCGCTGTCGCGTCCGACCTGCTCGCTCTCTCGCGTTGCCGATCGTCGTTATCGTCCGCACACCGGCCAAAATTGCCGACCACGTTCGGTGACATGTGTACTCACACTCGGCCACACTTCTCTCTCCCTCTCGTTTGTCACCCTGGGCGCAGCGAAGGGGACCATCTCCGTTCCGTCTGGCACGCTCGATGCGAATGAGCGCTCCGCTCGCGAGCACAACCGATCACCCGGACACTTCGACACCTCACGCGGAGGCAGAACCATGTCTCGCCCATGCTCGGCGCTGCTCGTGCTGCTCGCGCTCGCGAGCCCGGGCGCCGCCCAGGCGCCGGGTCCGATCGCCTGGACCCTCGCGGTCGGCGGCTACACCATCTACGGCCGCACGACCTACAACCCGACGATCACCCTCCGGCCCCGCATCGTGTTCGACACCCTGCCCGGCTACGACAGCACGCGGGTGGTGGACAGCGTCCGCTCGGCGGCGAAGCCGAGTGCCGGCTTCGCGATCGGTCTGAGCGGCTGGCCGGCCGATAGCTACTGCGACGGCCTCATGTCGGCGGCGATGCAGCAGGTGGACCCGCGGGCGCTGCTCGAGCGGCTCCAGCTCGCGCGGCGCTGCAATGTGCGCATGGTGCTGGTGCCACCGCGGCGGCTGCTCACGGCGAACGGTCTGCCGAGGGGCCCGTTCTCGGTGGACAGCGCCAGGCGGTTCACCGACCGCTACGCGGCGGTGCTGCCGGCCGATACCATCGTCAAGTACCGCGGCACCATCATCGGCCTCAACCTGGCGGACGACTACGGGTGTCTGACGTGCTGGGGTGGCACGGCGATCACCCAGGCGCAGATCACCGAGTGGGCGGCGTACACCCGCGCGCGGCTGCCCGGCATCCCGCTCGGCGTGCGGGTGACGCCGGACTGGGTGGCGGCGCATCCGCCGCTGGTGCCGTATCTGGATTACGCGTGGGCGCAGTACGCGACCCGCAAGGGCGAGGCGCAGGCGTACTACGATCGGGCGGCGACGCTCGCCGAGCGGCTCGGGCTCAGGGTGGTGATGGGCGTGAACGTGGAGAACTGTTATAGCGGCGACTCGACGGCGTGCACGGCGGAAGACCTGACGCGGTTCGGGGAGATGGCGGTGCGGCATCCGGCGAGCTGCGCGTTCGTGAGCTGGCGGTATGACGAGGGGACGTGGGCGCAGGCTGGCGTGCGGGAGGTGTGGGAGGAGTTGGTGGCGGCGGCGCGGGGGAGGGAGGGGGAGGAGTGTCGCAAGGTGGGATCCGCTGGATGAGCTGGTGGTTCCGCCTTTTGTAGTACTTCACCCCAGTTCGGGCCGCGCTATCCTAGTCGGCATGACGTCGACAGCGACAAGACCGGGGGGTCCCAAGCTACTGCGTCGCGAGCCCGGTGACCTGGGCGAATTGATCCGGGCCAAGCAGCCGGCCAGGCTGCCGGTCGTGCTGACGCGGGAGAGTCCGCGCGTTCCTG
>DATAFP010000045.1:0-13331 GCA_036257415.1 Gemmatimonadales bacterium | reverse complement strand
AGGCGCGGCAGGTGCTCACCGAGGCGGATGCCGCGTGGGTCGACCCGGTGAACGATTTCCGCTGGCTCGACCGGGGCCAGAGCTTCCTCTGGTTCAGCGAGCGGGACGGGTGGCGCCACCTTTATGCGGTGTCGCGCGACGGCGCGCGGATCCGGCCGCTCACACCCGGGGCGTTCGACCTCATCAGCCCGCAGGCGGCGTTCGGCGAACCGTATGTGACCGGCGTCGACAGCGTCCGCGGCTGGATCTACTTCAGCGCCTCACCAGACAATGCGACGCAGCAGTACCTGTTTCGCGCCCGGCTCGACGGCAAGGGCAAACCGGAGCGGGGGACGCCGCGTGACCAGCCCGGCACGCACACCTACCAGATCGCACCCGGCGGGCGCTGGGCGATTCACACCTATTCGCGCATGGACATGCCGCCGCGCTACGAGCTGGTGCGGCTCCCGGGCCACGAGCCGGTGCGCACGCTGGAGGACAACGCGGAGCTCCGCGCGCGTCTGGCCCGGATCCGACTCGCGCCGACCCGGTTCACCCGGATCGGAGCGGGCCCCGACCTCGTGCTCGACGCGTGGGTGATGCGCCCGCCGGACTTCGACTCGACCCGGCGCTATCCGGTCCTCTTCCATGTGTACGGGGAGCCGGCTTCCCAGACGGTGCTCGATCAGTGGGGAGGATTTCTGTACGGCTGGCACCAGATCCTGGCCCAGCACGGCTACGTGGTGGTGAGCGTGGACAACCGCGGCACCCCGGCTCCCCGCGGCCGCGCGTTCCGAAAGGCGATCCATCACAAGATCGGGTTGGTGAACTCGGCCGATCAGGCCGGCGCAGTGCGGACGCTCCTGCGCGAGCGGTGGGTGGACTCGAGCCGCGTGGCGGTGTGGGGCTGGAGCGGCGGTGGCTCCACCACACTCAATGTGATGTTCCGCTACCCATCGTTGTATCGCACCGGCCTGGCCGTCGCGCCGGTCTCCGATCTCCGGCTCTACGACACGATCTACCAGGAGCGCTACATGGGGCTCCCGCAGGACCACCCGGATGACTACCGCATCGGATCGCCGATTACCTTCGCCGACAGCCTCCGCGGCAACCTGCTGGTCGTGCACGGGACCGGCGACGACAACGTGCACTACCAGGGCACCGAGCGGCTCACCAACGCGCTCATCGCCGCGAACAAGCGCTTCACGGTGATGGCTTATCCCAATCGCACTCACTGCATCTGCGAGGGTGGCAACACCGGGCGCCACCTCTTCACGCTGCTCACCAACTATCTCGCGGAGCACGTTCCGGCCGGGCCCCGCTGAATCCTCGGGAGGTTTTCATGCGCACGCGCATCGGTTCGCTCGCGCTGTTTGCCCTTGCCGCCTGCGGCCCGAAGCCGCCGGCGCAGGACGAACCGCCGTCGGATCGCTCCGCACAGCCGGCGCCCGCCGCACCCGCCGCGGCCGGGACCAGCCCCATCACCGATCAAGACTGGATTCTGGTGGAGCTGGGCGAGCGGCCGGCGCCGATGGGCGCCGGCAACCGGCCGCTCACACTCCGGCTTCAGTCCGCAGAGTCGCGGGCCGTGGGGTTCGCCGGCTGCAATCGCTACAGCGGCGGCTACACCCTCGCCGCGGACAGCCTCAGGTTCGGACCAGCGATCTCGACCAAGATGTCGTGCGGCGATGCCGACAAGGTCGAACAAGGCTTTCTCGCCATGCTGCCGTTGGTCGTCACCTACGCCGCTACCGACACCTCGCTGGTGCTGAATGGTCCCGGCGGCACACTGGCGCGGTTCCGCAAGCAGTGACGGTCCCGCCCCGCAGGCAGGAGGCGCCGTGCGCGACGCCCTGATGGTCGGAGCCGGCGGCTTCATCGGCTCCATCGCGCGCTACTACCTGAGCGGCGCCGTGTTGCATGCGTCGGGCGCCGCGCGTTTTCCTTGGGGCACCCTGGCGGTAAACACGCTCGGATGCCTGGTCATCGGCATCTTGGGTGGCTTGGCCGAGCACTTTCATCTCTTCTCGCCAGCCACCCGCTTGTTGCTCTTCACCGGCGTGCTCGGCGGCTTCACTACCTACTCCGCGTTCGCCTTCGAGACCCACTTTCTCGTCCGTGAGCATCTCTGGCAGGCCGCCGCGGCGAACCTAGGGCTGCACATGGTCCTCGGGCTGGGCGCGGTCTGGCTGGGTCACCGCGCCGTGGTCCTCCTCGCCGGCTGACCTAGGCGAACGGATTCTCGTCGGCCGACGGTCCATAGATCGACGGCACCGGCACGTCGAGCAGCCGCAGGTACACGCACAGCTCGCCGCGGTGGTGGTACACGTGCCGCAGCATCACCATCCGGACGAACTCGATGCGCGGCAGGCTCATCATCGTCCGACCCGCTCTTGTCATTGTCCAGGTTGCCTCGGCCCGCTCATCATCGAGCCCGCGGAGAAACTCCACCGCAGCGGCGACGGATTCCTCGTGCTTCTGAAGTATTTCCGCCTTGCTCGCGGGCTCGGGCCGGGGCCGGCCGAATTCCGGCATTTCCATGCCGTCCATCGCGGCGCCGTGCGCCACGCCGGCCGGCGTGCTCGCGATGTGGAGCGCGAGCTGCCCGAGCGACATCGATTTGGGGTGGGGGCGCCAATCGAGCTTGTCTTCCGGGACGCGCTCCAGCGCCCGGCGGGTGGAGGCAGCCTCCTGTTCCAGCTCGGCGATGACGGCGTCGGCGATTCGCGTGGCAGTCTGCATGGTCTCCTCCGGTAGCGGTGTCAGTGTCAGGTGTCAGTGTCGATGGCGCCCCAGCCGCTCGAGGCAGCCGGTCCAGCCATGATGGTGGTGTTCCCGAAGCTTCTCGTCGGTGTGCCGGCGGTGGGTCAGCACCAGCTCGGTGCCGGTGCCGTGAGGCTTGAGCTCGACCGTGACCAGCGTGTCCGACATTGTGGGGTTGGTCTCCGAGCGCCAGATCCAAACCATGTTAGCGGGGGAGGGCCCGCCCTGCCACCGGACGCGCGACTACGCCTGAGCCGCAGCGATCGGCGAAACCACGATGACCCGCTTGCCCCGCCCGTGCCGCTTGGCCACCAAGCCGTGTGCCGCCCGAATCTCTTCCAATGGAAAGGTCCCGGTCACCGGCATTCGGAGCACGCCGCGATCCACCAGTGCCGCGAGCTCCTCGAGATCCGCTTGCCGGGGCTTTACGGCGACGAAGCTGAATCGGGGGCCACCGAACACCCGGCTCAGCACCGGCGAGATCGGCGCGAGCGCATAGATCGGCGGGCTCGGCGCTACCGTCACCCAGCGCCCGCCCGGGTTGAGCAACCGCCGGTACGCCCGAACCGGGCTCCGCCCCACACAGTCGAGAAACACGTCGAACCGCTCGTGGAAGCGGGCGGGATCGATCTGGCGGTAGGCCACGACCTCGTGAGCGCCCAGCGAGCGGCAGTATTCCACCCCGTCCCCTCGCGCCATCGCAGTCACGTGCGCTCCCTTGAACGCGCCGATCTGGATCGCGGCCGACCCCACGCCGCCGCTCGCACCCTTGATCAGGAGCCGCTCGCCGGAAGCGAGGCGCGCGACGTCGCGGAGCGCCTGGAGGGCGGTCGTCGCTACCAGCGGCATCGCCGCCGCCTCGACCCAATCGAGGTGCTCCGGCATCGCCGACATCCACTTGCGCGGCGCGGTGAGATAATCGGCCGCCGCGCCGCCCAGGTACCCGTCCAGAAATCCCCACACCCGGGCCCCGGGTGCCAGGTCGTCGATTGCCGCGCCGGCCCGCACGACCTCCCCGGCAAAGTCGTAGCCCGTCCCCCTTGGGAACCGCCGGCCGCTCAGCGGCCGCATGGCGCCGCTCCGCACCACGGAGTCCTTTGGATTGAGCCCGCTGGCGTGGACCCGCACCAGCATCTCGTCGAGCCCGGGAGACGGCACGGCGAGCGTGCGGATCTGGAGCACCTCCGGCCCGCCGTAGTGGTCGTACTGCACCGCGCGCATGCGCATGCGATCAGCCTAACCCGGGAGCGAGAAGCGTGTGGTGACGGGTCGGTGGGCGTCCCACCAGGCCTGGGCGCGCTCGGGGGTCCATTCGTGGACGGTCGCCACCGCGGCGGCCCGGGCCGCCAGCTCGTCCGCCGATTGCGGTCGCCGGGTTGCATCCTTGGCGAGGCAGGCGAGCACGAGCGCCTCGAGATCGGGAGGGATCGGACGCTCGGTGCGAGAGCTCAGGGCCTCGGGCTGACGGTGCACGTGCATCATCATGGTCTCGACCGGTGTCCGTCCCTTGAATACGGGGGTGCCGGTCAGGAGCCAGTAGGCGACGCAGCCTACGCTGTAGAGGTCGCTCCGCGCATCCAGCTCCTCGTCGGCGATGGCCTGCTCCGGCGACATGTATGCCGGCGTGCCGCCTGCCGTGTGCTCCGCCGTGAGTTTCTCGTCGTCCTCCGCCGCCCCGTGATGCTTCACCAGGCCGAAGTCGAGCACCTTCACGAAGTCCACCGCCCGGCCGTAGCGACAGGCATACAGGTTTGCCGGCTTGATGTCTCGGTGGATGAGGCCCGCCGCGTGCGCCTCGCCAAGCGAGTCGCAGATCTGGCGGAGGAAGTGGATCGCGCGTTCGGGTGGCACGGGCCCGAACCGCTCTACCAGCTCGTCGAGATCGAACCCGTCCAGCAGCTCCATCACGTAGTAGAACGTCCCATCGCTCGCCACCCCGAAGTCGTAGAGCTCGAGCGTGTGCGGGGAGCGCATGAGCGCGGTGGCTTGCGCCTCCCTCTCGAACCGCCGGAGCACCTCCCTGCTCTGCTCGCTCGTGGCGCCGAGCCGTTCGGGTCGGATCAGCTTGATGGCGGCGGGTCGTGCGAGCATCCGGTGCTGAGCCCGCCAGACCTCACCCATGCCGCCCTGACCCAGTGGCTCCACCAACCGGTAGCTCCCCATCTCGCGGGCCTGGCGGACCGCGGCGCCAAGACCATAGACCACCCGGGAGCCGACGTACACCATGAGCAGCACCACGAGGTAGGGAACCACCAGGGCGAGAAAGAAGTCCAGCGGCGGGAGCGGCACATTGGCGCCCAGGGCGACCCCCGCGGCGTAGACCAACGGCACCGACGCGAGCGAGACGATCGCCGCCGGCAGCGTTATGCGAGGTGGGGTCGGCATTACAACGCTGAAGAGGAGGACCCAGGCGGCGACCCACGACAGCCCGAATCCGCCTGGGCCGAGCACATACATGATCGGCGCCGCGATGGCCTGGTACTCCGCCGCCGCGATGCCAACGCTTCCCACCACTTCGAATATGAGCCCGATGGCGACTTTGGTCGCCGGAGGAATTCGCGGGTGCAGCGTGACGCCCGCCACTAGTAGCGCCGTCGCGATTGAGAGCAGTCCCGGTAGCCAATGGTGCGGCGCCGCGAGGTGCACGGCACGGGCCTCCGGAATCAGCAACGACGGGAGCTCGCCGGCGAGGAAGTACGCAACGCCGTACACCAGAGCGACAGCGCGCAGGCGACGCACTGCCTCCGCGAGCAGATCCGGCGGGAGGGTCCAGCCCCGGGACTGATCGGCGGAGGCTCGGCTCGTTTCGGCCGGCAGGAGCGTATTCTTGTCGTGCACGTCGTTCAACTTGGACCGTCCGCTGCAAGCGGAAGCTTTAGGAGAGATTCGGGTGGATCAGTTCCTCCAGGCCGCCTTCGATCAAGCTCGCCTTGGGCTCGAAGAAGGCGGCATCCCGATTGGTGCCGTGCTGGTGCACCAGGGCCGGATCATCGGCCGGGGGCACAATCGGCGCGAGCAGTCGGGGAGCTCGGTCTTGCATGCGGAGATGGACGCGCTGGAGAACGCCGGCCGGCAGCGGGCCGCGGTGTACAGCGCGTGCACCATGTACACCACCCTCTCTCCCTGCGCCATGTGCAGCGGCGCCATCCTGCTGTATCGCATTCCGCGCGTCGTGATCGGCGAGAACCGGACTTTCCGCGGCGAGGAGGATCTCCTGCGATCGCGGGGCGTCACGATCGAGGTGGCAGACGAGCCGGCGATCGCCCGGGTCATGGCCGAGTTCATCCGCTCGCATCCCGCCCTGTGGGACGAGGATATCGGCCGTTAGCCGGGGGCCGATGCGCATTCCACCATTCCCGGGCACGGGCCTGGGTCCACTCGCTCGCCGTGGGTACGGCGGCGAGCATGTCCGCCAGGTGATCCGCGGTTTGCGGGCGCGCGTACGGTTCCTTGGCCAGGCAGAGCAGCACGATCGCGTCCAGCTCCCGTGGGATCGGCTGCGCGGTGCGCGACGACGGCGGCTCCGGCGGCGTTTGCACGTGCTTCATCATCGTCTCGACCGGCGTGCGTCCCGCGAAGACGACCTTGCCGGTGAGGAGCCAGTAGGCAAGACACCCGACCGAATAGAGATCCGCCCGGCCGTCCAGCTGCTCGTCGCCAACCGCCTGTTCCGGCGAGATGTACGCCGGCGTGCCCCCGGCGCCCAGATTCTCGGCACTCAGCTGCTCGGCGGTCTCCGGCAGTGCTCCGCCGTGTTTCACCAGCCCGAAGTCCAACACCTTCACGAAGTCCACCTCGCGCCCATGTCGACAGGCGTAGACGTTCGCGGGCTTGATGTCCCGATGCACCATCCCCGCCTCGTGGGCCTCCGCGAGGGACGCGCAAACCTGTCTCAGGAGATGGATGGCACGCTCCGGCGGCAGCGGCCCGAACCGTTCCACCAGCTCGTTCAGGTCGAACCCGTCCAGCAGCTCCATCACGTAATAGAACGTTCCGTCGTCGGCCCGGCCGAAATCGTAGAGCTCGACCGTATGGGGCGACTGGAGCAGCGCCGTCGCCTGCGCCTCCCGCTCGAACCGCCGCAGCGCATTTCGGCTGTCCCCTTGCGTGGCGCCAAGCACTTCCGGACGGATGAGCTTGATCGCCGCGGGGCGGGCCAGCATCCGGTGTTCGGCGCGCCAGACCTCGCCCATGCCGCCGGAGCCGAGCCGCTCCGCCAGTCGGTAGCTGCCGAGCTCGCGCGCTCTTCGGACTTCGGTGCCGAGCCCGTACACCACGGACGACACGCTGTACGCCATGACCAGTACGACCAGGTAGGGAAAGATGAGGATGAAGAAGAACTGAACCGGCGGTAGCGAGGCGTTCACGCCCAGTACCACGCCTGCGCCATAGGTCAACGGCACAGAGGCGAACGAGAGCGCCGCGAGGGCAAGGGTGATCCGGGGCAGCGTGGGCACCAACGCACTGAACAGAAGGACCCACACGGCGACCCACGACAATCCGAAGTCCCAGGTCCCCAGGTCTACGTACCGGATCGGCTCGGCGATCGACTGATATTGAATCACGGCGATGCCGAAGCTGCCGAGGACTTCGAAGACGAGGCCGGCGCGCACTTTGAGACGCGGGGACACCCGTGGGTGCCAGGCGATCGCCGCCACTGCCAAAGCGCCGCCGATCGAGAGCAGGGGCGCAATCCATCGTACCGGCTGATCGAAGAACTTTGCTCGGACATCGGCGAACAGAGCCGGCTGAAGCAGGGCTGCCAGCGAGTAGCCCAATGCGTACAGCAAAGCGGCGATCCGAAGCCGGCGCACGGCTTCGGCGAGGAGGTCTGGCGGCAGGCTCCAGCCGCGGCTCAGCCGGCTGCTTGGCCCGCTGCCGGGACTGCTGCGAATGATCGTGGGAGGCGCCTTGGGATCCGTCATGCGAGCATGGAGCTTGGAGGACCGAACCCTTCGGCGCCAGAGCCAAGGCTTGCCGCGTACCCGCGGGACGGGTAGGCTGTCTGAGTCAGCTTACCCCCTCCCCGACGGAGACTACTTCGTGGGTCCTTCCGTGCACGTTGGCGTCACCGTCAACGGAACCCGCTATCAGCGCTCGGTAGAGCCGCGGCTCCTGCTCAGCGATTTCCTCCGCCACGAGCTCGGCCTCACCGGCACCCATGTCGGCTGCGAGCACGGAGTGTGTGGCGCGTGTACCGTGTTGCTCGACGGTGATCCGGTGCGCTCCTGCCTCCTGTTTGCGGTCCAGGCCGACGGCGCCGAGGTCACCACGGTCGAAGGGCTCGCGCCGGCGCCGGGGGAGCTCGACCTGCTCCAGACCGCGTTTCGCGAATCCCACGGCCTCCAGTGTGGCTTCTGCACCCCGGGCATCCTGATGACGATGATCGCATTTCTCGGCGATCACCCCGCGCCGGACGAGTCGGCCATCCGTGAGGCTCTCTCGGGACACCTCTGCCGCTGCACCGGTTACCGACACATCGTCGACGCCGTGGCGCTCGCGGCCACCCGGATCACGCACGGCGGCCGCGCATGACGCAGGCGTTCGGCGCGCGTGCCCTTCGCAACGAAGACGCCCGGCTCCTCACCGGGCGGGCGCAGTTCGTGGACGACGTGCGGCTGGACGGCCTGCTTCACGTGGCATTTCGGCGGAGCGAATACGCTCATGCGCGGCTGATCGATGTGGACGTATCCGCCGCGCGGGCCGCCGATGGCGTCGTGGCGGTGTTTACCGCCTCTGACCTCGGCGACTACTGGCGCCCCGGCCCCCTGCTGGTATCTCCTCCGCCGATCGCGGGACTGGTCTTCAACACCGCCACCCAGGTTCCCCTCGCGCGCGACAAGGTGCGGCACGTCGGAGAGCCGATCGCAATGGTGGTCGCCACCAGCCGCTACCTGGCGGAGGACGCGGTGGATCAGATCGTGGTGGACGCCGAGCCGCTGGAGGCAGTGGTAGACATCGAGCGGGCGCTCGAGCCGGGCGCGCCGGTGATCCACGAGTCGATCGGCTCGAACCTGGCCGCGCACGTGGTGCAGCGGAAAGGAGACTACGCCGCGGCGCGCGAGCGGGCGGCGCTGGTCGTGGCGCGCCGCTTCCTCTACGATCGCGGCGTCTCGGCCGCCATCGAGACCCGCGGCGTCGTGGCCGCGTGGGACACGAGCGCGGAGCAGCTCACCATCTGGGACACGACCCAGGCGCCGATTCCGATCCGGAACGGGCTGGCCGGGATGCTGGGCCTGCTCGAGTCACAGGTCCGGGTGATCGCGCCGTTCATCGGCGGCGGGTTCGGGCCCAAGATCATGATGTTCTACCCCGAGGAAGTGCTGGTGCCCTGGGCCGCGATGCGTCTGGGGCGTCCGGTCAAGTGGATCGAAGACCGGCTGGAGAGCTTCACCGCCACTACGCAGGAGCGGGGCCAGGTCCACGAGGCCGAACTCGCCGTAGATCAAGCCGGGCGCATCCTGGGGGTGAAAGACCGCTTCGTGCACGACACCGGCGCGTACGACCCGTACGGGCTCACGATCCCGATCAACACCCAGTGCACGCTGCTCGGTCCCTACCGGGTACCGGCGTACGACAGCGAGTTCACCGTCGCGTTTACCAACAAGACCCTGGTGACCCCCGTTCGCGGAGCGGGACGGCAGCACGGCGTGTTCGTGATGGAGCGTCTGCTCGACCTCGCCGCGCGCGGGCTCGGCCTTGATCCCGTGGAGATCCGCCGCCGCAACTATCTCGCCCCCGGCGACTTCCCGCACGATCACCAGATCCTGTTCCAGGACTCCGCGCCGCTGGTGTACGACAGCGGCGACTATCTCCCCGCCCTCGAGGAAGCGGCGCGCATGGTGGGCTACGACCGCTTCGTCCGCGAGGAGCAGCCCAGGCTCCGGGCGGCGGGGCGCCGGGTCGGCATCGGCATCGTGTCGTACGTCGAGGGCACCGGCATCGGGCCCTATGAGGGTGCCCGCGTGAGCGTTGAGCCGAGCGGCAAGATCCGCGTGGCCACCGGCGTCGGCACGCAGGGGCAGGGTCACTTCACGTCGTTCGCCCAGATCGTCGCCGACGTGCTCGGTGTGGACGTGGCCGACGTGCACGTGCTCACCGGCGACACCAGCGCCTTCCACTGGGGCACCGGCACCTTCGCGAGCCGCGGCGCGGTGGTGGCGGGGAGCGCCTGCCACGCCGCGGCGACACGGGTGCGGGAGAAGGCGATGGTGCTCGCGGCCGAGCAGTTGCGGGTGGACCGGTCGTGTCTAGAGCTCGCCGGCGGGCAGGTGCGGGTAGCCGACGACCTGGCCCGATCGATTGCGCTCGGCGACCTCGCGCGGCGGGCCAACCCGCTTCGGGGCGCGGTGCGGCCTGGTACCGAGCCCGGCCTCGAGGCCACGGCGTACTTCGGGCCCGATCGCGGCAGCACCGCGAGCGGCGTCCACGCCATGCAAGTCGAGGTGGACCCCGAGACCGCAATGGTGAAGATCCTGCGCTACATCGTGGTGCACGACTGCGGCCGGGTGATCAATCCGTTGATCGTGGAAGGGCAGATCCAGGGCGGGGTGGCGCACGGCATCGGGAACGCGTTCTTCGAGCAGCTTCGCTATGACGAGAGCGGGCAACTGCTCAACGCGTCGTTCATGGACTATCTCCTCCCCACGGCATCCGAAGTGCCCGCGGTGGAGATCTCCCACGCGGAGACGCCGTCACCGCTCAACCCGCTAGGCGTGAAAGGCGTGGGCGAGGCCGGGTGCATTCCGACCGGTGCGGCGTTCGCACAGGCCGTGGAGCACGCGCTCGGCGACCCCGGGCTCGAGATCCTGGAGATTCCACTCAGCCCGAGCCGGCTGTTCGAGCTGACGCAGGAGCGGCTGACGCCATGAAGCCGGCTCCGTTCGAGTATCACCGCCCCGCGTCATTGGACGAGGCCCTGGCGCTCGTGGCCGAGCTCGGATCCGACGCAAAGGCGCTGGCAGGGGGTCAGAGTCTCGTGCCGGCGATGAATTTCCGTCTCGCGCGGCCCGGCGTACTGATTGACCTCAACCGGATCGCCCACCTCGCCGCTATCGACGAGCTGCCGGACGGCGGTTTCCGCATCGGCGCGATGACTCGGCAGCGCGCGGTGGAGCGAAGCGCCGCGGTCGCCCAGCGCGCACCGCTGCTCGCGGAGGCGATGCCGTGGATCGCCCATCCGCAGATCCGGAATCGCGGCACCGTAGGCGGTAGCCTCGCGCATGCCGATCCGTCAGCCGAGCTCCCCGCGGTGATGCTCGCGCTCGACGCCCGATTCGTGGCCCGGAGCCGCAGGGGGACACGCACCATCGCCGGGCCGGAGTTCTTCGCCGGAATCCTCACCACCGCGCTCGCGCCGGACGAGCTTTTGATTGCGGTCGAGATTCCCGCCCCTCCGGCCGGCGCCGGAGCCGCGTTCGTCGAGGTCGCGCGCCGGCACGGGGACTATGCGCTGGTTGGGGTGGCGGCCCAGGTGGTGCTGGAGATGGACGGCAGGTGCCGAGCCGCGCGGATCGCGCTGCTGAGCGTGGGCGACACCCCGGTGCTGGCCGCGAGTGCGATGGCGACGCTCATCGGCCGCCGTCCCGACCCCCCGACCATCGAAGCGGCCGCGCGTGCCGCCGCCGAGCGGGACATCGACCCGCCGGGTGATATCCATGCCTCGCCGGCATATCGTCGCCATCTCGCCGGGGTGCTGGTGGCCCGCGCGCTTCGCCTCGCCGTGGAGCGCGCCGGGAAACCGCCCGCGTAGCCCTTCCCATTTTCCCGACACCGCGACTGTACACCAGCCCCATCTTCCGTTCGATGACCGGCGTATACGAGACCCGCGGGCGGCGAGGCCCATATCATCGAGAGCCGCGGAACAGCGGCGATGAGGACGGCCGGAGCTACCTCCAGCGCGAGCACATGACGGTGCCCACATCGCGGGTATTCGAGTTCCCCGACGAGCTCGACACCGACAACGTGCAGGCCACCCTCAAGGAGGGGATGCTCCGGATTCGGGCGCCGAAGGCGGGCGCCGGGCGGCGCCGCACGATCCGCATCACGCAGTAGGCACACGCCCTGTAGTCTCACCGACGACATAGCCGATTCTCCGCAGTCGGTCTGGCTCGGGGCGCCGGTACTACCTGCCCGCCCCCGATTCGCGCATTATCGGTGCTCCCACCGGAGGCGAATGCGCATGGGCCACTTCGCCCGAGCGGACCTGGTCGAGCTGCCGGAGCCGCCCCCGCCGGGGCCGCTCGTCAACCCGGACCTCGCCCCCACGCCGCTGAGTGCCCGCACCTGGGGCCGCTGGCACATCGCGTCCCTCTGGGTGGGATTGAGCGTGTGCATCCCCACCTACATGCTCGCCGCCAGCATGATCCAGGCGGGCATGACCTGGTGGGAGAGTCTCGCCGCCATCCTGCTGGGCAACGCCATCGTCCTGGTCCCGATGATCGTGAACGCTCACGCCGGCACCCGCTACGGAATTCCGTTTCCGGTCTACGCTCGGGCGGCATATGGTCCCCGCGGCGCCCACGTTCCGGCCCTGCTCCGGGCCGTGGTCGCCTGCGGCTGGTTCGGTATCCAGACCTGGATCGGGGCGCTCGCGATCAGCGCCCTGATCGCCTTTCTCTGGCCCGGCTGGACGGGACTCGGCGGCGAATGGCGGCTGATGGGTCATGGCCTGCCCGAATACGCCGGCTTCCTGATCTTCTGGGCGGTGAACCTCTGGTTCGTCTGGCCCGGCACCGAGGGCATCAAGTGGATGGAAACGCTGGCGGCCCCCTTTCTCATCGCGATGGGCCTCGCGTTGCTTGCTTGGGCGATGAACAGGGTCGGCGGGCTCGACGTGATCCTGGCCCAGTCCGCAGCGCTGACCACGGCCCCGCGACCGGAGGGGAGCGCCTGGCTCCTCGGTGTGTTCGTGCCCTGGCTGACGGCGATGGTCGGCTACTGGGCCACCCTCTCGCTCAACATTCCGGACTTCACCCGATACGCGCGGAGCCAGGCCGATCAGGCGGTGGGGCAGACGGTCGGCTTGCTCATCACCATGCCACTGTTCGCCTTCATCGGCATCGCGGTCACCAGTGCCACCGTGCTCTTGTACGGCGAGGCGATCTGGAATCCGGTCGACCTGGTGATCCGTCTTGCCAACGAGTACCGGAACCCGCTGCTCGGCGTGCTTGCGATGTTCGCGATCCTGGTCGCGACGCTCACTACCAACGTCGCCGCGAACGTCGTGGCGCCGGCGAACAGCTTCGCCAACCTGAGTCCCGGCCGGATCAGCTTCCGAACCGGCGGACTCATCGCGGGCGTGCTCGGGATCGTGATCCTGCCGTGGAAGCTGCTCGACATGTATCAGGGCTGGCTGATCGCCTACTCAGGACTGCTTGGCGCGGTGGGCGGGGTCCTCATGTGCGATTACGCGGTCATTCGCCGGGGGAAGCTCCGGCTCGCTGACTTGTATCGGAGCGATGGCGCGTATGCTTACGCCGGGGGTGTGAATCGATCGGCCATCGTGGCGACGGGGTTCGGGGTGCTCGTGGCACTCCTGGGCCTCGTAGTTCCCCGACTTGACTTCCTGTTCAGCGGCGCGTGGTTCA
>DATAFP010000246.1:0-19128 GCA_036257415.1 Gemmatimonadales bacterium | reverse complement strand
CGGGGATGTGCTCCACAGCCGGGTCGCGCGCAGCAACATCTGGGGGCTCACCAAGCTGGGGGCCGAGGTGGCGGTGTGCGGTCCGCTGACGTTGCGCCCGCGGAACGTGCACGAGCTCGGGGTTACCGTCCTGCCACGCATCGAGGACGCGATCCAGTGGGCCGACGCTCTCAACGTGCTCCGGCTCCAGCTCGAACGCATGCAGGCCGGCTTCATCCCCTCGCTTCGAGAGTACAACCGGGTGTTCGGCGTAACCAACGAGCGGCTCAACCGCGCACCCAAGGACCTGGTGATCATGCATCCCGGCCCGATGAACCGCGGGGTCGAGATCGACAGCGACGTTGCCGACGGTGCCCATAGCGTGATCCTGCCGCAGGTGACCAACGGCGTCGCGGTGCGCATGGCCGTACTCTACCTGCTCGCTGGCGGCCGGCCCGAATCGGCCCAGGCGGCGGGGAAGGGAGAGGAGCGGTGAACGGGCGCGGGATCCTGATCCGCGGCGGACGGTTGGTGGACCCCTCCCGCGGGCTGGACGAACCGGCGGACGTCTACGTCACCGACGGGCGGGTCGAAGCGGTGGGTCGGAACCTCGGCACTCCCGACGACGCCATGGTGGTAGACGCGAGGGGGCAAGTCGTCGCGCCCGGACTCATCGACCTGCATGTGCATCTTCGCGAGCCCGGTCAGGAGGACCTCGAGACCGTCGCCTCGGGCGCGATGGCGGCGGCGGCAGGCGGCTTCTCGGCGGTGTGTGCCATGCCGAACACCGACCCGGTGTGCGACAACCAGGGCGTGGTCGGGTTCGTGAAGGCGCAGGCTCAGCGGGCCGGCAAAGCCAGGGTCTACCCCATCGGTGCGGTGTCGCTCGGTCAGAAAGGGCAGCAGCTGGCGGAGTTCGGAGAGCTGGTGGGGGCAGGTGCCGTGGCGGTGAGCGATGACGGCAAGCCGGTGGCCGCGAGCCACCTCATGCGCACGGCGCTCGAGTACGCGCGCACCTTCGGCATTCCCGTGGCCGACCACTGCGAGGAGCCGACGCTTGCGGCGGGCGGCGTGATGCACGAGGGCGCCGTCTCGACCCGGCTCGGGCTCAAGGGCATACCGGCCGCCGCGGAGGAGATCATGGTCGCGCGCGACATTCTGCTCGCGGAGCTAACCGGCGGGCACGTGCACCTGTGCCACATGAGCACGCGTGGATCGGTGGACCTGATTCGGCGGGCGAAGGAGCGCGGAGTGCGGGTCACGGCCGAAGCCTGCCCCCACCACTTCACGCTTACCCACGAGGCGTGCGCCGCGTACGACACCAACGCGAAGGTGAACCCTCCGCTCCGGGAGGACGCCGACCGCGAAGCGATCCGGCAGGCGCTCCGAGACGGGACCATCGACGTCATCGTGACCGACCACGCCCCCCATCACTACGACGCCAAGGAGAGGGAGTTCGATGACGCCCCGAACGGCATCATCGGTCTGGAGACGTCCCTGGGCCTTGCCATCACGGAACTGGTGCGGGGCGGATTGCTGACCCTGAGCGAGCTGGTCGCCCGCATGAGCACGATTCCCGCACGGATCTTCAACCTTCCCGGCGGGACCCTGGCGGCGGGCGCTCCGGCCGATCTCGTGGTGTTCGATCCCGATGCGGAGTGGACGGTGCGGCCCGAAGCGTTCTACTCCCGGAGCCGCAACACCCCGTTCGCCGGCCGGCGGCTGTTTGGCCGGGCGAACACGACGATCGTCCGGGGCCAGATCGCGTATCAGCGGGAGATGGATTGATGGGCCGTTGATCCAGCACCCCGTCATGCCCTCCCGCGCAACCGCCGCCCGGCAGATCGTCCAATGCTGCCGCCGTCTCTGGGAGGCCGGGCTCATCGCCGGCGCGGACGGCAACGTGTCGGTGCGGGTCGGCCGAAACCGGGTCCTGGTGACCCCGCGCGGGGAGCTCAAGTGCGACCTGGCGCCGGCGGACCTCGTCGAGGTGGACCTGGCCGGCCGCCGCCGGCCCGGAGCCGGGGGCCATAGCTCCCGGCAGGCGTCCTCCGAATTAGATTTGCACTTGCGGGTTTACCGCCGCCGGCCCGATTGCGGTGCCGTGGTACACGCGCATCCACCCTCGGCCACCGCGTTCGCCGTCGCGGGCGAAACGCTGCCGGCGGACGTGCTTCCCGAGCTCATTTTGTATTTGGGGCCGGTGCCGCTGGTGCCATACGCGATGACCGGCACGCCCGCCTTGGGCGATGCCGTAGAGCCGTTTCTCGCGCGGCACGTGGCAGTGCTGCTGGCTAACCATGGTGCGGTCACGTGGGGGCCCGATCTCGCCACCGCGCACCTCCGCATGGAGAGCCTCGAGCATTCGGCGCGCATTCTGCTCATCGCCCGCGCCCTGGGACCGATGACGCGGCTCAGTCCAGAGCAAGTCAAAGCGCTCGACCAGCGGAGAGGAACGCCCCGGGATGGCTGACAACAACAACACCGGCGCCCCGATCGAGGCCTTGTTGCGTGAGCGCGCCCGGTACAACGAGTGGCTGACCAAGCTCGACGGCGCGTCGAGCGGCGTGCCGCACGCGGTGCGGGACAAGGTGCGGTCCGACTACGACGGGCGGCTTCGCCGGGTGATGGAAGAGCTCAAGTCGCACGCGGCCACCATTCGCGACGAGCTGGCGCGGCACCGCAGCGCGCACTCCGATCTCGAAGCCCGTCGCTCCGCCGCCGAGGAGGCACTCGCCGAGGCCAGCGTCCGGCACACGGTCGGGGAGTACTCGGACGACGAGTGGCGACGGCTCAGCGAGGAGACGTCGCAGGCTCTGGGCCTGGTGCAGGCGGACCTGGCAAAGGTGCGGGCGGAGATCACCCGCCTGGTCGAGGTTCAGGGCCTGATCGCCGACCGGCCGCCGGCCGCCGGCTCCGCCCCGGCCGCGTCGACGTCACGGCCGGCGTCGGCTCCTGCGGCTACGTTGGTGAGCACACCGCCTTCGGCCCCACTCGCCTCCCCCTCTGCCGACGCGGCAGCCACGGCCGCGCCGAACATCCAGATGCTGCCCGATCCGACTCCCGATGTATCGGCGGCCGCCAGCTCGACCCTGCCGACGGACCCGGTGATTCCGCTGGCCGTCCCGGCGTCCGGCTCCAGCGCGGTGTCCGCCCCCCGCTTTGTGCCGAAGCCTGCGGCTGAGCCGAGCCGGCCGCGCGCGCCAGCGGGCCAGGGGGCATCGCCCGTGGACGAGCTCGCCTTCCTCAAGTCCGTGAGCTCGGACTCCGCGGCTGCCAACTCGCCGGGCAGGCGGAGCGGCGAGACGCCTCGTCCGGACCTCCCGCCGGAGGCGGCGCCAGCGCAAGCGACTGGAAAGAATCAGGCAAAGACGCTAAAGTGTGGTGAGTGCGGAACGCTCAACCGTCCCACGGAATGGTATTGTGAGCGCTGCGGAGCCGAGTTGGCGGCGCTATGAAGTGACTTGAAGCTTGCTGTGAGGTGTTAGCTGTAGTCGGTTGTAAGATGGTGACTTAGCTCGCAGGCTTCATGCCCCGCGTCAGCGGGGATGGAAACGAATCGGGCCGCCGATCGGAGATCGGCGGCCCGATTCGCTTTCCGCGCTCGAGCGCGCTGTCGCTCAGCTCTTGCTCCGCGCAGCCCTCGCCAGCCGACTCTTCTGTCGCGCGGCCGCGTTGGGGTGGATGAGCTTCTTCCGGCCGGCCCGATCGAGGAGCTTGGTGGCGTCCGCGTACGCACTGGCGGCATCGGCGCCCGAACTGGCTGCACGCACCTTCTTGAGCGCGGTGCGGAGCTGGCTACGTTGCGTGCGATTCTGGGTGGCGCGATGGCGCGACTGACGCATTTGCTTCTTAGCGGACTTGGTGCGCGGCACGGACAACCTCGAGGCACAGGACTCTGGACCACGGTCCAGATAGGATTTGCGAGCCGCGAAGATTATCGGTGCGAAGGGGCAACGTCAAGCGCCGCCGCGTTTTGACTAGACCGGCAGCCCCTGAGTAACATTCGCGCGGTCTCCACCAGGACAGCGTCGCTGCTCCAGGACTTCATCCTCGCGTTCCCCATCTTCGTATTCTCCGTCGTGGCGCACGAGTATGCCCACGGCGCGGCCGCGTTCCGGCAGGGCGACGACACCGCGTACATGCTCGGCCGCCTGACGTTCAACCCGATTCCCCACATCGATCCCTGGATGAGCGTGCTCATGCCCGCTCTCCTATGGTTCGCAACCGGGGGCCGGTTCGTGTTCGGCGGCGCCAAGCCGGTGCCGATCAACCCCCGCAAGTTCCGGCATTACCGGCGGGGCGACATCATCGTCTCGGCGGCGGGCGTGGTCACCAATCTGGTGATCGCCCTGGGCTGCGCCGTAGCGTTCGTCGTCATTGGCCTCGCCGCTCCTCTGCTCGGCCCCGCGGTGGCCATCGCGGACACGGCGCAGCGAATGATGGTGCTGGGAATTCAGCTCAATCTTTTCCTCTGTTTCTTCAACCTGATCCCGATCCCGCCGCTGGACGGCTCTCACCTCTTCTATCATCTGCTGCCGCCGGCCTGGGGTCTCCGGTACCGCTCACTCGAACGATTTGGATTTCTTCCGCTGCTAGCGCTTTTGTTGTTGGCGCGGCCCGTTCTCGGTGTGCTGCTAACTCCCGCCTATCTCGGGATGTACTATCTCATGACCCTGGTCCGCCCTTACGCCGTCGGCGACGGCTGGAACATCTTTCGGACATGACGGTGCGAGAGGCACCACCAGCGAGCCTGGCCATCGGCGCCGAGCCCGGATTTGTCGTCCAGTTGGACGCGTTCGCCGGGCCGCTCGACCTGCTGCTCCACCTTCTGCGTGAGGAGCAGATCGAAATCGCCGATATCCCCATCGCACGGATCTGCGATCAGTTCCTCCTCGCGATCCACGAGCTGGGCTTGAACCAGGCTGCCGACTATCTGGAGATGGCCAGCCGGCTTGTGCGCCTCAAGGCACAGCTCCTGCTCCCGCGCAACCTGGACGACGAAGGCTGGGAGGATCCGCGGGCGGAACTGGTACGCCGGCTGCTCGAGTATCAGCAGATTCGGGAAGTCGCGATCTGGCTGGGGCGTGCCGCGGAGCGTCGGTCCGAGCGGTTCGCCCGCGGGTATCTGCCCGCGCCGCCGGATCTGCCGCCACCGCCGCTCACGCTGGATCTGCTCGAACTGCTCCACGCGGTCGAGCGGGTCATTGCCGCGATTCCCTCGCCGGTGCTGCACCGGGTGGTGGCGCGGCCGCTCGACGTCGAGGGCGCGATGCGCCGGGTAGTCTGGTTGCTGGAGAACCGCGATGCCATCGGATGGCGCGAAGCGCTGGGTGACGACCCCACCATCGCCGACGTGCTGTCCACCCTTCTCGCGCTGCTCGAGCTCGCCAAGCGCGGCAGCGTCCACCTCGTCCAACCGGCGCCGTTCGCGCCGATGGTGATCGCCCGTGACGCCGCTGGCTCAACTACTTGAGGCCGCGCTGTTCTCCGCTGCGCGGCCGCTGACCGCCGAGGAGCTCTGCACGCTCGACCCCGAGGCGACGCTCGCCGACGTGCGCGCCGCCCTAGAACAACTGCGCGAGCATTACGATTTCGACCAACATGGGGTCGAGCTGGTCGAGATCGCCGGTGGTCACCAGGTCCTCAGCCGCCCCCAGCACGCAGCCGCGATCGAGCGCGCGCAATTCTCTCAGCGCACGGCCAAGCTCACCACCGCGGCGCTCGAAACATTGGCCGTCATCGCATACCGCCAGCCGGTTGGGCGCGCCGAAGTCGAGGAAATCCGCGGGGTGTCCGCCGGCGGGGTGCTCCGCACGCTCCAGGAGCGCGCTTTGATCGAGGTGGTGGGTCGGAGCGACGGCATGGGCCGGCCACTCCTGTACGGGACCACGCCGCTGTTCCTCGAGCTGCTGGCGCTCCGCGATCTGACCGATCTGCCCAAGGCGGAGGAGCTCACCATTGCCCTGCAACCGCACCGTCCGGAAACCCAGGGCGAGGACGACGCGGCGGCGTACGTGCCGGCCGAGTCGTGACCGAGATGCGACTCCAGCGCGCGCTCGCGCGCGCCGGAGTGGCTTCGCGCCGGGCGGCGGAAGCGTTGATCGAAGCAGGGCGGGTACGGGTGGACGGTGCCGTGGCCACGCTGGGGATGAAGGTGGATCCCGAGCGCCAGACTATCACGGTCGGCGGACGGCGGGTCGCTCTGAAGCCGCGCCGCTGGCTGGCGTTTCACAAGCCGCTCGGCGTGGTGACCACGGCCGCCGACGAGGGGGGCCGACGAACGGTGCTCGACTTCATCGCGGACCCCGCCGGCCTCACCTACGTGGGCCGGCTCGACGTGATGACCACCGGCCTGTTGCTCCTCACCACCGACGGCGAGGCGGTCCACCGCCTTACCCACCCGAAGTACCGGGTGCCGCGGCATTACACCGCGCTGGTGCACGGCCGCCCGACGGCCGAAGTGCAGCAGGCCGTGACCACGCGGGTGCTGGTGGATGGCCGGCCGGTGACGCCGGTCGAGGTTCGGGTGCGTCCGGGCCACGAGGGACGGAGCATCGTGGACGTGACACTCACCGAAGGGCGCAATCGTATCGTCCGTCGCTGGTGCGAGGCGATGGGACTCAAGGTGGAACGTCTCGCCCGATTGTCGTATGGGGCGGTGCGACTCGGCGACCTCAAGCCCGGGGAGTACCGCCCGCTCACACCGCGGGAGGAAGCCGCGATCTACCGTGCGATCGGAATGAACGAATGAAGCCAAAGGAACGCTTGTGTCGGTGAGCACCCGTCCGTCCACGCCCGCGGCCGATCCAGTCCCGGTGCAGCGCGTCGTGAAGGAGGTCGCACGGCGGCTGGTCGGGCAGGAGGCGATGGTCGAGCGCTTGCTGGTGGGCCTGCTCACCGGCGGTCACGTACTTCTCGAGGGCGTTCCCGGGCTCGCGAAGACGCTGGCCGTGCGCACGCTCGCGCAGATCATTCACGCCTCCTTCTCGCGGATCCAGTTCACGCCCGACCTGCTGCCGGCGGACCTGATCGGAACGATGGTCTACGACCAGAAGACGCAGGACTTCCACGTCAAGAAGGGTCCGCTGTTCGCCCAGATCATCCTCGCCGACGAGATCAACCGCGCTCCGGCGAAGGTGCAGGCCGCACTGCTCGAGGCGATGCAAGAAAAGCAGGTGACGATCGGAGGAACTACGTTCCGGCTGGAAGAACCGTTCCTGGTTCTCGCCACGCAGAACCCCATCGAGAGCGAGGGCACCTACCCGCTGCCCGAAGCGCAGCTCGACCGGTTCATGCTCAAGGTCCGGGTCGTGTATCCCAGCCGCGAGGAAGAGAAAGAGGTCCTCCTCCGGATGAGCTCGGGTCGGGAAATTCCGGTGGAGCGGCTGCTGGAGCCTGCCTCGATCCTGGCTGCTCGGCACGCCATCGCCGATCTTTACATGGATCAGAAGGTCGTGGATTACATCGTGGACCTCGTACGGGCCACCCGAGAGCCTGCCGGCGTCGGGCTCAAGGACCTGCAGCCGCTGGTCGCGTTCGGTGGCTCGCCGCGCGCGTCCATCGCCCTTGCCCAGGCGGCGCGAGCGTACGCCTTCCTGCGCGGTCGCGGGTATGTCGTGCCCGAGGACGTGCGCGCGCTCGCCCCCGAGGTCCTCCGCCATCGAATCGTTCTCACGTTCGAGGCCGAGGCCGAGAGTCTGAGCACCGACGACGTGATCTCGCGGGTTCTGGAGGCAGTCAAGGCGCCTTGAGCGGCCCGAGCAGGCATGTCAGACGTCTCCCCGGAAATCCTGAAGCAGGTTAAGGCGATCGAGCTGCGCACTCGCGGGCTCGTCGGATCGCTCTTTGCCGGCG
The DNA here is from genome assembly GCA_036257415.1 of Gemmatimonadales bacterium. Taxonomy (GTDB): domain Bacteria; phylum Gemmatimonadota; class Gemmatimonadetes; order Gemmatimonadales; family GWC2-71-9; genus DASQPE01. Next base: position 11,292 of record DATAFP010000246.1, on the reverse strand, counting down.
AGTACCGCTCTGCCTTCCGGGGCCAGGGTATGGAGTTCGCGGAGGTGCGCACCTACGAGCCAGGGGACGACTTCCGCAGCATCGACTGGAACGTGTCCGCCCGCATGGGGCATCCATTCGTGAAGACGTTCACGGAGGAGCGCGAGCTCACCGTGCTGCTCGTCGTCGACCGATCCGGCTCGCTCGAGGTGGGCGACCCGGTTGCGAAAGCCGCGGTTGCGGTCGAGGTCGCGGCGGTGCTCGCATTGGCAGCCGCGTTTCAGAACGACCGGGTGGGTGCGCTGTTCTTTACCGACACAGTCGAGCACGTCGTGCGGCCGCAAAAGGGCCGCACCCACGCGCTTCGGGTGATCCGTGACTTGGTTGCATTTCGCCCCCGGGCGCTGCGGACCGATCTTGCGGCGGGTCTCACCTATGCCGGACGGCTGCTGCGACACCGGAGCATCGTCGTGCTGCTTTCCGATTTCATCGCCGAGGATTGGGAGCGACCGCTTCGTCGGCTGGCATCCCGCCACGACGTCGTCGCGATCACCGTGGACGATCTCCGCGAGCGTTCGTTTCCGGAGTCGGGTTGGATCGACCTAGTCGACGCCGAGAGCGGTCAGCGGATTCTGGTAGATACCGGCAACCGTCTCTTCCGCGACCGGATGACGCGGCTTGCCGAGCATCGACGGGAGCAGCGGCATCAATCCCTGGCCTCGTCCGGCGTTGACCATCTCGAGCTCGACACCGCTACCGACTACACCGTCCCGCTCCGGCGGCACTTCGCCGCGCGGGCCCGTCGGGTGGGGCGGCGGTGATCGCGCTGTTCCTGGTGCTCCAGTCCGCTTTGCCGTCGGTCGGCGACACTATCTGGCTCCGCCGTGCCGTCGCCGCGCCCGCGGGGTGGACGGTGCGGGCCCCGAATTGGGACCTCACCGGCACGGTCGAACGACTGGGCCGGCCCCACGTCATCCGGCGGGGCGACTCCGCCGAAGTGGCCTGGCCGGTGACCGCATGGGCTCCGGGCGAGCACGTGGTGTCGGTGCCGGGACCGGTGCTGGTGCAGCCGAACGGAATGGAAGACTCCCTGCCCGCGCAACCGACCACGATCGTGCTCCGAAGCGTGCTCCCACGCGTCCCCCCAGATTCCACACTCAAGCCACAGCCGCCGGCACCTGTGGTTCCCACCATGGAGCGATCGATTGTACCCTTGCTCGTGCTCCTTGCAGTGGCCGCCGTGCTGCTCCTTCCCCTTCACTGGTGGTGGCGACGCCGCGGACCTGCGATGGCAGTGCCGGTCCTACCCGTTCCATCGGTGGATCCCCCGGTGGCGCGTTGGGCCGATGCGGGTGAGGGCCGGGTGGTGCTCGACGCCGCGGTCGAGCGGCTGCGGATCGCCATCGACGGGCGCCGGAGTGACGCCTCGCTCGGAGAAGCGAAGCTGTTGCTGAGTGCACTCGAAGCCGCGCGGTTCGCTGACGAGCCGGTGGCCGATGCCGCGGAGCTGTATGCCCGCACGACCGCGCTGGAGTCCCGGCTCGCTACATGACCTTCATGCGCCCGTGGTTGCTCCTGCTGTTGCTGGCCTTGCCGTTGTGGTGGTGGCGCCGGCGGCGCGTTCCGCCCGGCACCCAGTACAGCAACGTGGGGCTGGTGGCGGCGGTGGCCCGGCCGGCGTGGTGGGTGAGGTTGCCGGTGTGGCTCCGCTCGCTCGCGCTCGGGACTTGGATCGTGGCGGCCGCCGGCCCACGGGTCGGGGGTGACCGGGTCGAGCTTAAGAAGGAGGGCATTGCCATCGTCATTACGATCGACATCTCCAGCAGCATGCTGGCGGAAGATTTCGCACCGTCGAACCGGCTGGAGGTGGCCAAGCGCCAGGCGATCGCGTTCGTGCGCGGACGCCAGGCCGATCGGATCGGGCTGGTCGCGTTCGCGGGAGAGGCACTCACCCAGGTGCCGGTGACACTCGATTACGCGGTAGTTGAGCAGGCGATCCTCGAGATGCGAATCGGGAGCCTGGAGGACGGTACGGCGATCGGCAGCGGACTGGCCACCGCGGTGAACCGGCTCCGGCGGGCACCCGACAAGTCCAAGGTGGTCCTGCTGCTCACCGACGGCGAGAACAACAAGGGGCTGATCGATCCGAGGACCGCCGCGGCTGCGGCCTCCGCATACGGGATCAAGGTGTACACCATCGGTGTCGGCACCGAAGGCGAGGCTCCGATTCCTACTGGCCGAAGCCTCGGTGGCGGTTTCCGCTACGAGGTCCTGCCGGTGAAGATCGACGAGGATCTCCTGCGGGAGATCGCGGACCGCACCGGTGGTCGATACTTCCGGGCCAAGGACAGCGAAGCCCTCAGCCACATCTTTTCCGAGATCGACCGGCTGGAGAAGACCCCAGTGTCGGTGACGCGATACACGCAATTCGACGAGGCGACCCGCCCGTTCGTCCTGATCGGGTTGCTGGCGCTCGGGCTTGAGCTGCTGCTCAACGCCACCCTCGTGGTGCGGGTGCCATGATCTTCGAGACCCCGCTCCTGCTGATGCTCGCGCCGGCGATCGCGCTCGCGTTTGGAGTCGTCGCGCTGCTGGCCCGCCGCCGGCGCCTGCGGCTGGCCGACGCCTGGTCGCGCGGGCTCGGCCGCGCCGCACGCGGCCGGCTCCGGCGGAGCTGGATGCTGGTCGCGGTTGCGGCCCTGTTCGCCGGCGTCGCGCTCGCCGGCCCGAGAGCGGGACGCGCCCGGATCACGACCGAGACCCAATCGTTGAATCTGGTGCTGGCGGTGGACATCAGCCGGTCCATGCTGGCGGAAGACGCGCGGCCGAACCGACTCCAGCGTGCGGTGCGAGAAAGCCGTCGGCTGGTCCAGGACCTCCAGGGCGACCGGCTCGGCCTGCTCGCGTTTGCCGGGCGGAGCTACATCCTCACACCGCTCACGGTGGACGGTGGCGCGGTCCGCATGTACCTCGACGGGCTCGACCCGGATCTGGCGAGCGAGGGCGGCAGCAGCCTGGCGTCGGTGCTGCAGCAAGGCGGGCAGCTGCTCGCGGCCGGCGGCGACGGCGCCGACCGGGTGTTGGTGGTGTTTACTGATGGCGAGGCGCACGATTCGCTCCCCGAGGTGATCGCCGCCGCTGAGGCCCTCCGCACCCACGGCGTTCGCCTCGTGCTCGTCGCGGAAGGCGCGACCACGCCCGCGAAGATTCCGATTCGCGACTCGCTGGGGAACCTGATCGAATACAAGGTCGACGCGCAGGGTGAGCCGGTGCGCACGCAGCGCCGGGATGACATCCTCCGCGCTGCGGCCGACGCGGGCGAGGGCACGATCGTTCCAGCCGAGCTGCCCGACCAGGCGGGTGCGGTGCAGAAGCTCGTGAGCGCGCTCAAGCGGAGCCCGACGTCCGAGACCCGGCTGTCGGACCTGGTGCCACGGGCGTGGATCCCGATCCTCGCCGCCTCCGTCGTGCTGCTGCTTCTCACGTTCGCGTCATCCGGGCCCACGCTCATCGCATTCGCCGGAGTCGTGCTGGGGGGTCCGGTGCTCGCAGGCGGTGTGCTCCTCGCGCAGCGGCCCGCGCCGGGGGATCGTGCGCTCGCCGAGGGCAATGCGGTGGGAGCCGCGCAAGCCTACCTGGCTCGCGCTGGCAGGGGCGAAGGTCGCGACACGGCCTTTTACAACGCCGGCACGGCGGCTGTCGGAGCCGACCGATACGACGTGGCCCGCGGTGCCCTGTCCGAAGCCGTCAAGTCGCCCGACCCCGGGCTTCGCTATCGGGCGCTCTACAATCTCGGTACTACGGCGCTCATCGAGGCGGCGCGAGATACCGCCAACGCGGAAACGCTGCTGGCGCAGGCCGAAAGCCAGCTCCGCGCCGCGCTCTTGCTCCAGCCGTCGTCGGCACGGGCGAAGTGGAATCTTGAGCTCGCGCTCAGGCGGAAGCCGCCCAGCGGCGGAGGCGGTGGAGGCGGAGGCGGTGGCGGCGGCGGATCGCAGCAGCCGGAACCGGCGCGTCCCCAGCCCGCGCCGCAGGGCGTGAGTCAGGCGGAGGCGGAGCAAATTCTCAACTCGATGGAGCGGGAGGAGCGGGCAACAAGGAGCGAGCAACAGCGGCGCTACCACGGCAGCGCCGGAGGGATCAAGGATTGGTGATCGCCCTGCTGATCGCGCCTTGGCTGTTGCTCCAGGGAGCCAAGCCGGAGCTCAAGGCCTCGGTAGATCGGGAGCATCTCTCGCTGGGCGACGACCTCGTGTACTCGGTGCAGGCCATCAGTCGGTCCACCGCGCCGCTTCGGATACTGGTTCCTACGATCAGCGGATTCGAGATCATCGGCCGGAGCGAGCGTAGCTCGGTCTCGCACTTCGGCGGGAGCAGCCGGTCGACCACGCTGGAGCTGCGCCTGCGCGCGCTCAAACCGGGCAAATGGGCCATCGGTCCCGCGCGCGCGGTGCAGGGCGGTGAGGAGGTCGTAGCGCCCGCCGTCACGGTGCGGGTGGACGACCTGCCGGGCGCCACCGCCGTAGCCGCCAACCCGGCACTCCGAGCGTTGCTCGAGCGCGCGCCACCGCCGGCCGCCGCCGGGCAACCCGCGGTGAGCCTGGCGCTCTCGTCCCACCGGGGCGCCGTGGGAGACCAGATCGACGTGCTCACGGCGGCCTGGTTTCCCCGCGAGCTCCGGGTCCGGCTCCGTCGTCCGCCCACATTGCAGCCGCCCGTGATCGAGGGCGTGTGGAGTTACCCGCAGCCGGTACCGCCGGGGATCGCCGCGACCCGGACGGTGGGCGGTACGCTCTACGATCTGTTCGTAGCGCATCAGATCGCTTTCCCGCTGCGGCCCGGACGCATTGTCGTGACGCCGGCGGTGTTGAAGTACAGCGTGCCGCTCGCCCTCCAGTTCTTCAGCCAGGAGGAGCGCTACACGCTGGCCAGCGCGCCGGAAACGCTTTCAGTGGTGGCGACGCCCATCGACGGACGGCCCGCCGGGTACGCGGGTGCCGTCGGACGAGCGCTTCGGTTGGTTCGCACCGTCGAGCCGCCGACCGCGGTGCCAGGCGAGCCGGTGTCGGTGGCGTTCGAGCTGTCGGGCGAAGGAAATCCTGCGCTCTGGCCCGCGCCCGAGTTGACCTGGCCGGAGGGGGTGCGGTCGTATCCCGACGGTACCGACGAGCGGCTTCAGGTGACCCAGGGGCGGCTGGGCGGAACCAAGACGTTCCGCTTCACGGTGGTGCCGGATTCGTCCGGCACGCTCGCGTTGCCCGGGGCACAGTATGCCTACTACGACGTGGGCGAGGCGGGGTTCCGCATGGCCACCCTCGCCGGTGATCGGTTGGTAGTGGCCGCGGGCAGTGAAGCGAAAGCTTCTCGACCGCCGCCGCCGCCGCCGCAGCCGATGCGCGGCGCGCCTTGGCCCTGGCGCGTGCGGGGCGCGCTCCCCGACTGGGCGTGGAGCGCCTTTGGTCTGGTGCCCCCACTTGCGCTCCTGGGGCGGCGGCTTCGCGCCCGCCGCCGGCCTTCCCGACCGGCGACGCGCGCGCCCGACGTCGCGACCCTCGAGAATGAGGTGGAAGCGCTGGTTCGCACCCTTGCTCCCAATGCCGACGCGCTCGGCGAGGGCGGGCTGGTGGCCGCGCTGCGGGCGGCTGGCCTCGATCCTGAGCCGGCCGCGCGGCTCGTCCGCCTGCGCGACCGGCTGCGCGAGCTTCGCTACGGGCCGCTAGCGGGCAGCGTTCCGCCCGATCTGGCCGCGGATGCGCGCCTGCTGCTCGACCTGTTTCGGCCGCAAGCGGGAGGCCGGTGGGGCGCCATCGCGGCCGCCGCCGCGCTCGCGGTGGGAGCACTGGGCGCGGGTATCACGCCGGTCCAGGCGCAGGCAAGCGATCCGGTCCGGCTGTATGTCGCAGGGTCGCTGCACGCGGCGGCCAGCGGATTTCTCCGTCAGCTGGATCAGAATCCCCAGGATCCCGCGACGTGGTATAACCTCGGCGCCACCTACTATCGGCTGGGGCTCGACGGTCGGGCCGCGGCGGCATGGCTCCAGGCGCACCGCCTCGCTCCCCGCAACCGAACCGTCAACCGTGCGCTGGATCTCGTCCCGCCGCCCGAGTCGGGCAGCGCGACTCGCATCTGGATGCCGCCGATTAGCTGGCCCGAGCTCGGCATGATCGCGCTTCCGGTGTGGGCCTTGGGCTGGGCATTGCTCGCCTGGCGTCCGCGGCGCCGGGATCTCGGCGTTGCGCTGGTGCTGCTCGGCGTGCTCACGGGCGCCGCGGCGTTCGCGTTGCGCGCGCGCGAACGCCGCCCGGTCGCGATCGTGTTGAGCCTGACGCCCCTGCAGCTGTCGCCGCACGAGCGCGCGCCGACGATCACGCCGCTGGAGCCCGGCACGGCGGTGATGCTGCTTCGGCGTCAGGCTGGGTGGAGCATGGTGAACGCGCCGGGGGGGCGACTCGGCTGGTTGCCCAACGACTCGATGTTTCGGCTCCGGAGCCTCTGAACATGGCTCGACGGATCGCGATCCTGCCCGACGCGGTGGCCGATCAAATCGCCGCCGGTGAGGTCGTGGAGCGGCCTGCTTCGGTCGTGAAGGAGCTGGTCGAGAACGCGCTCGACGCTGGCGCCTCGCGGGTGCAGGTGCGCTTGGAGAATGGGGGCAAATCGCTGGTCGAGGTGAGCGACGACGGCTGCGGGATGGGGCGGGAGGACGCGGTCCTGGCACTCGACCGCCACGCGACGAGCAAGATCCGAAGCGCGGCCGACCTGGTCGGCGTCGCGACGTTCGGCTTCCGCGGCGAGGCACTCCCCGCCATCGCGTCCGTCTCTCGCCTCGCGTTGCTGACGGCCGAAGCGGACGGCGAAGGAACCTCGCTGGCGGTCACCGGCGGACGCCTCGACCGGGTGGAAACCGCGGCTCGCCGGCGTGGTACGACGGTGACCGTGCGGAACCTGTTCTTCAACACGCCGGCCCGGCGCAAGTTTCTTCGTTCGACCGCGAGCGAGGCCCGCGCGGCGCACGATGCACTGGCGACGCTCGCGCTCGCGCATCCCGACCGAGGTTTCGAGCTGGAGGTGGACGGCACGTCTCGGCTGCTGGTGCCGCCGGACCAGACCCGGGACGAACGCCTCGCGGGCGTGTGGGGACGGGAGCTCGCGGTGACACTGATTCCGGTCGCCTACGCGGTAGGCGGCTTCCGCATCGACGGACTGATACAGCGCCCGGCCGACGCCGCGCCCACCGGGCGTCGAACCCAGTTGTTCGTGAACGGACGTCCGTTCCGCGATCCGTTCCTCGTGCGAGCCGCCGAAGCGGGCTATCGCGCGGCGATCCATCCTGGTGACCGCCCCAGTTTGTTTCTGTCGATCGCCGTCGCACCAAGCGAGGTGGACGTGAACGTCCATCCCGCCAAGCTCGAGGTGCGCTTTCGCGAGCGGGTCGGCGTGGAGCGCGCGATCGAAGAAGCCGTCCGAGACGCGCTGGGCGCCTTGATGGCGGCGGCACGGATAGGGGATGGAAGGATGGGCGGATGGTCGGATGGACCGGGAGAGACGAATCAAGCCCCGGTTCCAGCCGCCGCCGAGCCTTCGCTGCCGATCGAGTCATCAGGCCAGGCGAGCATGGCGGAAGCATTCTCCCCGCCGCTGCTCCAGCTCTTCGACACCTACATCGTCTACCAGTCGGCCGACGGTGCGGTCATCGTGGATCAGCACTCGGCGCACGAGCGCGTCATCTACGAGGCGGCGATAGCAGAGCTGTCCAGCGGTCGGGCGGCCTCGCAGCAACTGCTGCTTCCGCTCACCATCGAGCTCACCGACGAAGAGCTCGAGGCGGTGGAGACGTATGCGGCCGAGTTGCGCGGAGTCGGATTCGAGGTGGACGCCTTCGGCGGACGCGCGGTGGCCATTCATGCGGTGCCGGCACCGCATCCCCGGTTCGACGCCGCGGCGTGCTTCCGCGAAATGATCGCGGACCTCGCGCGGGGCCGCTTCGGCGGGTGGGCCAACCGGCTCGAGCGGTTCGCCGCGACCTACGCCTGCCGGGCCGCGGTGAAGGCAGGCCAGCCGTTGAGCGAGCCTGAAATGCGGCGGCTCCTGCTCCGCCTCTTCGAGACCGACCTGCCGCCGCACGACGTGCACGGCCGGTCCACCATCGTGCAACTTCCCCGCGACGAGCTGGAACGACGGTTTGGGCGCCGTTAGCGTCCCCGTCATCGTGGGGCCCACGGCGGTAGGAAAGACCGCCGTCGCCGTGGCGCTTGCCCGTCATTGGCCGCTGGAGGTCGTCAGCGCCGACTCCCGCCAGGTATATCGCCGTCTCGACATCGGCACCGCGAAGCCGAGTCGCCGAGAACGAGAGCGGGTCGCCCACCTGGGGCTGGACCTGGTAGACCCTGGCGAGCGCTACAGCGCCGGGCGGTTTGCCAAGGACGCGGAGCGGGCCATCCGCGAAGTGCGCGAACGGGGCCACGTGCCCGTCGTCGTCGGCGGAACCGGACTGTACGTGAAGGCGCTGGTGGACGGGCTGTTTCTGGAGCCCCCGCTCGACCGAGATGCCCGCCGCGCGCTCGATGCATGGACGGCGGCCCTGCCGCCGCGCGAGCTGTTGCGCTGGGCTTCGCGCCTCGACCCGTCATTCCGGGGTGGCGGCCGGCAGCGCGCCGCCCGCGCGGTCGAGGTCAGCCTGCTGACGGGTCGATCGCTGAGCTGGTGGCAGCGGGAAGCGCAGAGTCGCGGCACGGTGGATCCGTGGTACGTCGTACTCACGGTGCCCCGCGCGGTCTTGCATCAGCGGATCACCCAGCGGGCCGAGGAGATGGTGCGGCGCGGACTGATCGAGGAGGTCGCCGCGGTGTTGTCCGAGGGACATCCCGCCCACGCGCCCGGGTTGGACGGGATCGGTATTCGGGAGGCTGTCGAGTACCTTCACGGCAAGCGGACGCGGGAGAGTGTGGCCGAAGCCATCGCGGCAGGAACTCGGCGCTACGCGAAACGCCAGGAGACCTGGTTCCGCCACCAGCTCGCCGGGCCTGTGCTCGCGCTCGACGCAACTCGTGGGGCGAACCGTCTGGCGGACGAGATCGCCGCAGCCTGGGCGAGGAGAGTCACCCCATGAAGGTCGGCATTACCTGCCCTCGCCCCGCCGCACCACCTAAACCACAGCACCGCAGCACGTTCGGCCCAAGCCCTCCGCGGGCCCTCGGGCCCTTTGCACCGCCCGGTGCACTACACCTCCCGGGTCTGCGGTGCTGATGGCGCTGGCCTGGCTCCGCGCCCAACACGTCGCACAACGCGTCCAGATCACACCGCATCGCAATGGGACTGGGAGCCTCCTGCTGGTGTACGAGCCCCGGCACCGCGCAGTGTTGTGCTTGACACCCCCCGCGCCATCGTCGCCCTCCGCAGATGAGCGGAAGAACCACCCTGCAGTCTCCCGGCGACCGAAAAGGTCTCGCCAACACGACAGCCTCACGGCTGGCGTTTCGGTTCTTCGGCCGGCAACAGCCACTCCCTTTCCGAAACCCTGCCGCTGCAGCGGCTTGCAGGTCTTGCGCTGTCCCGGCCGGGCGTTAGGATAGCAAGCACACCCCTACAGCTGGGCCACCCGTGGATACTCCCTCCGGGAGTCGCGGCACCGTCCTCGTGGTTGACGATGACGCCCAGGTGCGTGCCCTCGCGGCGCGCGCCTTGGCGGATGAGGGTTTCGACGTTCTCCAAGCCCCGGACGCCGAGAGCGCGCTCGAGCTTCTACACGATCCGCTTAGCGCCAATCTGTGCCTCGTCGTCACCGATATCGTGATGCCCGGAATGGGGGGCGACCAACTCGGACGCGTCCTGCACGATCTCCGTCCGACGCTGCCGGTGCTCTATATGTCCGGGTATTCTCGACCCAACCTAGATTTCCTGCCGCCGACCGACTTGCAGCACTGCTGGATCGAAAAGCCGTTCAGCATTCAAGCCCTCGTCGAAAGGGCGCGGGCGCTCTGCACACCAACCCCCACCGCCTTCTAACTTTCCGACTCGGCTTGAGCGAGGTATCCGGTGGCTGAGATGGGGCTCGGCGATCCGGAGTGGTGCCTGCACCGGCCCGATGGGTTCAACTTCTGCTACGCGCCGCCCGTGGCGGTCGTCGTGCGGGTGGGCGACCTGCACTCGACGCCGGTCTGTGCCGAGCACATCGAGGCCGCGCAGGCGGCCATCCGGGGCCGCACCATGGGGCTGTCGATTGGGGCGGTGTTCGGTGCCCTTCACCGGATCGTGTGGGGTATCTCCGGCGAGTGGATGCTGACCTACCCGCACCGGCGGGCCAACGGCGGCACGATCATTTTCTGGCGAACGGTGTGCGTAGGCGTGCTGATATACGCCCTCGCAGTCGGGTTCAGCGAATGGGTATTGCCGGAAAGCACGAGTGAGTTCAGTAGCGCAGCCCTGCAAGCTGCGCTCGGCCCGACCCTCCCATTGGCTCGGCGGCATCCTTGCCGCTGTTTACGCCGCCCTGTATGCCCGTTTCGCGGCGCAGTGGACCCACCTTGCCGGGCTCTACAACCAGATCAAGGCGGCTGAAGTGCGGGCGGCGGAGAGCGACACGGAGAAGACAAAGCAGGCGCTTGCGAACTGGAAGGCGGGATTCATCGAGGACGCCGACGCCCTGCACCTCGCAACCAAGCCAATGTTCGCAGTCATAATCCGCCATTGGCTCGCCGAGGAGGTGGTTCGGTCGGAGTACCTTGCGTACGGTCTGTACGGCCAGCAGAGATTGCCGCAGCTGGAGAAGGACATCGCCCGTGTGCTCGACTCACCCCGGGCGCACAGGAGATAGGGGCACGGGAAGTCTCCGGTTTTCTTTGCACCACCCAGTGCACTATAGACCCCGCGTTTTCGCGGGTTTTGCCGGGGCTTCCCGGGTACGTTTCCCTCTACGATGACCCTCGTTCCCCGAAGGACATGAAGCTCGGCATCACCTGCTATCCGACCTACGGCGGCTCCGGCGCCGTGGCCACCGAGCTCGGCCTCGAGCTCGCGCGGCGCGGCCACGAGGTTCATTTCATTACCTACGACTCTCCATTCCGGCTTCGGAGCTACGCGGAGCGGGTTTATTTTCACCAGGTCGAGACCCGCATCGGCCGGTATCCGCTCTTCGATCATTATCCCTACACGCTTGCCCTCGCGTCGAAGCAACACGAGGTGGTGCTGCGGGAGGAGCTGGACCTCCTGCACGTGCACTACGCCATTCCGCACGCGACCACGGCCTGGCTGGCGCGGGAGATGCTCAAGGGCACCCGCGACCTCCGATTCATCACCACGCTGCACGGCACCGAC
>DATAFP010000255.1:0-6928 GCA_036257415.1 Gemmatimonadales bacterium | reverse complement strand
CGAAGGCGACTCCAGCGTTGAGCTCGGAGAGCCTGCGCCAGTCGTCCGACGCCGCGCCGACCAGCGCCACATATCCCCCTGGACCGGTCAGCCCCAGGAGCACGTGCGCGGCGTCAGGGCTCAGCGCGCCTCCGCCCGGCGGCGCGGGCGGGCCGTCCAGGTCCGCGACGCCGTTCTCGATGCGGTAAGTGGCGCCGCATACGGGACAGCCTAACTGACCGGAACGCACGGAGCGTTGGACAACATCGTCGGGCAGCAGGACGAGATAGGCTTCGGGATGATCACGGGGACAGCGGAGATGGTCGGTGAGCTCGATGAACATCGAGAAACCGGTGCGAGTGACAGGTACGAGTACGAGTCGCTACTTGAACACGACCCAGCTGAGCTTCCCCGGTTCGACCGTGATCCGCCGGTAGACCTTCCTACCCTCTATTTCGGTTCCGAGAACGTAGGTGCCCGGGGGAACGTCGCTCACGGCGAAGTGCTCCCCGTACAGGGGATGTGGATGGGGCCGGTCACGATAGGTCTCGATGAACGAGAACGGGGTCTCTCGCGGCTCTGATTTGGCGAGTCCGTAAATCCGCGCCCCGGCCACCGGCGCGCCGGATGCATCGACCACCTGTCCCGCAACGATGCCGGTGTTGGGCAACGGCTCGATCCAGAGCTCGGGGTTGGTGGTGTACGGCGGGAAGCGCTCGACGGAGTCGACGATCGCCGAGAGTGATTCCGCCGGAGCGACGTGGATTTCGAGATGCAAATGATCGTTCGTGGCTCGGCCGGTGTTGCCGACCCGGGCGACCCGCTGCCCCGCCTTCACCCGCTGCCTCGCCTTCACATCGATGGCGCTGTTGTGATAGTAGACCGAGAAGATCGCGCGGCGGCCACCCTCCACCGTGATCGTGGAGTCGTGACGAATGGCCACCACGAGCGCGTCCCGTTCCCCCCGGCCCGCGTGCACCACGGTGCCGGAGCCCACGGCGAGGACACTGGTCCCATCGGCGTTGTTGAACTCCACGCCCTGATGTTGCTGGAAGTTGCCGCCCATCGTCGCGCCGTAGCGATAGGTCTGGTCGATATACGGATTGTCAGCGGCATCGATGGGGCGGCGAAACCAGGTCGTTCGGGGGGCGCGCGGCGCGGCGCCGGTCGCGCTCGCGCGGCGGAGGCACGGCAGCGTGTCGGTCGCCAGGCGGAGCCCGCAGGGAGTTCCCCGGTATTGCACCCGACCAACCAGGAGTGCGTTGGCCGAGGTGTACGGCGCCGCGCCGATCGTCTGCGCCTCCCACGCTCTGGCGGTACGACGCAACCGCTGGTTTCCATGTACGGTGGAGATGAGCCAGCCGCGGCCATCCGGCGCGAATCGCCGCACATACTCGCTCACGAGCAGACGGTAGGCGGTGTCGGCTGGCCCACGCGCGAGCGGTCCCACGGAGTCAACCACGGCGGTCCAGCTCGCGCCGTCGTCCGTGGTGACGAGAATGCCGTCGGCAGTCGCCACCATGGTGGTATCACCGCGGGTGCCGATGCCGTTGGGCACGACGTACTGCCATTCAGGGCCGAGCTGGCTGAACGTCCAATTGCGCCAGGTGCGGCCTCCGTCGGTAGAAAGTCCCCATCCATTGCCAACCGTGCCGTACCAAACCTCCCCCTTGGGACCGAACGCCAGCGCGTGAACGAAATCCCACGACAAGCCCGTTGTGCTGGTCGTGTCCCGGCGGATCTGTTCCCACGCGGTGGCGCCCGGTGGCAGCCGCAGGATCCCGTGACCGTAAGTGCCGAGCCAGATGGTGCCCCCCGCGTCCCGGGCGGCAGCGAGCACGTGGATTCCCCACCCGGTCGAGTCCGGCAGTGGAGGGAACGGGGCCGGCGGCGTCTGGGCGGCGAGCGGCACCGCAGCCATCCCCAAGAAGTAGAGACCGCACTCGCAGGCGAACGCGGTGAAGCGTCGCACCTCAGTCATGGCGGGGATGGGTTGATGCGAAGCCAGTCCACGTGCACGTGTGCCGGCCGGGTGACCGCGAACAGCACGGCCTCGGCAACGTCCGCGGGGCGGAGCATGTCGGCCCGCGGCAGAAAGCCGGGTCTGGAGTCAGGATCGACCGGGTCCCAGACAGAGGTATCCGTCGGACCGGGCGAGACCAGCGTGATCCTGACCCCGCTGCCGCGGAACTCGGCCACCAGCGTCTCATGCAGGCCGCGAAGACCGTACTTCGTCGCCGCATACGCGGTGTTGCCGGGAAATCCGACGTGGTCGGCGATGCTCCCCACCATCACGAAGAGCCCGCGCCCGGCATCCCGCATGGGCGGAAGGAAGGCCCGCGCCACATAGTACGGGGCGCGCAGGTTGACGGCAATCTGAGCCTCGAGCGCGTCCGGTGCGGTGGCCTCGAGCGGCTGCAGCAGGAACGCGCCCGCGTTGCTCACGACGACATCGGGCAGACCTACGTCGGCGAAGATGCGCGCGGCCGCGCCCTCCACGACCACGGGGTCGGTCACGTCGCACGAGAGGTCGTGAAAGCCATCATGCGCACCAGAGCGGAGTGATCGGGCCAGGCGCACCACCTTCGCGCCGCCGGCCCGAAGCGCAGTGGCGACGGCCGCGCCGATGCCGCGCGACGCGCCGGTCACCACTGCCACCCGCCCGGCGAGCGCGGCCATCAGTCCCGGTGGTTATGGGCCAGGCGGAGGAACTCGTCTCGCGTCTTGGAGTCGTCGCGGAAAATGCCCCTCAGGGCGGACGTGACCGTGCGGGAGTTCTGCTTCTCGACACCTCGCATCATCATGCAGAAGTGCGCCGCCTCGATCACCACACCGACGCCGTGAGGGGCCAGCACCTCCATCACCGCGTCGGCGATCTGATCGGTGAGCCGTTCCTGCACCTGCAGCCGCCGCGCAAACACGTCCACGATGCGCGCGGCCTTGGACAATCCCATGATCTTGCCGTTCGGGATGTAGGCCACGTGCGCACGGCCGAAGAACGGAAGCATGTGGTGCTCGCAAAGCGAGTAGAGCTCGATGTCGCGCACCATGATCATGCTCTGGTGGAATTCCTCGAAGATCGCGTCGCCCACGGCGTCGTAGATCGACTGGCCGTAGCCTTGGGTCAGCCACAAGAGCGATTTCTCCACTCGCTCCGGCGTCTTGACGAGGCCCTCGCGGCCGGGATCCTCCCCCAGGGCGACGAGCATCTCGCGGACCAGCGGCGCGATCGGCAGCTCGCCCGTCGGTTCCAGCTCGGGATGGGTCCGCTCCGCCGGGTCCGGCCTCGACGGCAGTCCGCCGGTCGACTCAGCCGCCTTCATATTCCACGTAATTGCGAGGGGTCTCCCACAGCCGAATCCCGAGCGATAGCCCCTGCGGCAGCGCCGGACACAGCTGCCGCCAGCAGACCACCGCGATGTTCTCGGCGGACGGAATCAAATCCTGGAACCACGGAACGTCCACGTTGAGGTTCTTGTGGTCGAGATGGCGGATGACCCGCTCCTCGGTGAGCTTTTGCAGCAGCGTGAGGTCGAACACGTAGCCCGTCTCCGGCTCGATTTCCCCCTCGACCGTCACGTCCATCTCGTAATTGTGGCCGTGAAAGTTCGAGTTGGCACACTTCCCGAAGGTCGATCGGTTCCACTCTTCGGAGAAGTTCGGATTGTACAGGCGGTGCGCGGCGTTGAAATGGACGCGACGCGTCACCCGGCAGCGAGGCATGAGCGCGCCCTGACAGGGTCTCTGGAAGATGGCCGGGTGGGTCGCCCGGTCAAGGAGTTGGAAGTGGGATGCCTGGCCGGACAAAAAGATCGCCGGCCCGTTGGAGACCGGCGATCGAGGTGCTAGCAGCAACGAGGAGGTTTATTGAAGCCCAATGAAATAAAGCTCGGCACCCTCGCCCTGACGTCCGTCTTCCCCCGAGGGGCATGACGTCGGCCCGGGTATGTGGGCCCGTCACTGGACCTGTTGGCTCAATAACGGAGTCCCCGCTGCCGCTAACCGGCGACTAAGATAGGAATGCGGCGGGACCCCGTCAACGGTTTTTTCGAGGAGGACCGAATGCGCGCGACCCTGCTCGCCGCGGTGATCTGCCTCCTGTTATGGGCCTTTCTGCTGGCCACAGCTCCCCCCAGCGGCTGGCTGCATCTTCCGCTCGCGATCGGTACCACCCTGCTGGTGCGATGGATCGCGCTCCGGGGCGAGGCACGGTAGCGCGCCGTCACGCCTCTCAGATTTCCCAGTTCGACAACAGAAGCCCGGCGCGCGAGCCGGGATTGGCAAAGCCACGCAGGATCATCCGCAGGTCGGTCCAGTGGACCCGGAATCCACGCTCCACCAGGCGGAGGTAGGCGTCGGCGAACGCGCTCTGGCACCGCAGCGCCACCCGGCGCACCCGCTCCCGCTGCGCCGAGTGTTGCACCGCATCCACCACCTGCTCCATATCATCGAGTGACGCGGCGACCAGCTTGAGCACTCGCACCTCGTCCTTCGGGCGGCCTGCGGCGAGCGGCGCCGAATGCCAGAGCGCGAATGCGGTCAGCCGGCCGTCGCGGCGGATGAGGCTGGTATCGCCGATTCGGAGCTCGTGGGTGAGGGCGAGCTCGCGGGTGAAGTCGATGCCCGGGGCGAGGCGATCGGAGAGAGCACGACATTCCGCCAGCTCCGCAGCCACCCGATCGCCGGCCGAGGAGAGCAGCTCACCCGGATCCGCAGTTCGGCGCCCGACATCCCGCACCAGCGTGATGGTCAGATGTCCGGGCATGAAGCCCAGCCGGCTGTAGAAGCCGATGTTGTCCACCGTGCGCGGCATGGTCTCGAGCCCGATGGTGCGCGCACCCTGCGCCTTCAGCCAGTCGATCCCGGCCTGGACCATCGTGGATCCGAGGCCTTCGTTCTGGCGATCGGGACGCACGGCAATCGGGCCCATCCACCCCTCGATGCCGGAGCGGTGCACCATGTTGAAGCCGGCAAGCTGCCCGTCGGTATCGCGCCAGACCATGGCGCCGTCGCCGGCATCCTCGATGGCGTAGCGCCAGATGGCAGGGTTGAGCTGTGGCACCCGCACGCCCACGAGCCCATCGCGGCTGTACCGATCGGTGAACGCCTCGGCGAACACGCGGTTGAGCGCGTCGACGTCGCGCATCGTGGCGCGGTCGGGGCCCCGGACGCTTCGGTCAGGCCGCCACATCATGCGCCCCTTCGTCCTCCCGCACCACGGCCACGCCCCGCGCCACGTCGTAACCGACCCGGATCACCCGATCGAAGCCCTCCCGCACCGAGTCGATATGGGTGATGAGGATGACCTGGGGAAACCGGTCGGCGAGGCTTCGGAGCAGCTCCACCACCGCCGTGCGCCGGTCGTCGTCCAGCGATCCGAAGATCTCGTCCAGTACGAGCAGCGAAAGCGGTTGCCCCGCGCGCTCCGCGATCATCTGGCTGATGGCCAGTCGCAGAGCCAAGTTCGCAACGTCCTCCTCCCCACCCGAGATGACGGTCTTGGGATCGCCGTCGTCGAGCAGCGTCGCAACGTAGTCATCGTCCAGCTCGAGCTGGGTGTACCGGCCGCGGGTGAGGTCGGCGAGGAAGCCGGAGGCGAGGTCCGAGAGGTCGGGGCGGAGATACGAGTTGAGCTCGGTGCGCAGTTCGCCCAACGCGCGGTCGAGCTCCTGGTGCAGCGCCAGCTCGCCGGCGGTGCGCTGGGCCTCGGCCTCGCGCATGGCACGCTCGGCGCGGCGCCGCGCAACGGCGCTGAGCCCTTCCGCCGCGGCAGCCGCTTCCGCCCGCGCGCTGACCAGAGCCAGCTCGGCGTCGCGCCGCGCGCGGTCGGCCGCCTGCTCCGCGTCCCGCGACTCCCGGTACTCTCGCTCGTCGTACCCCAACTGGAGCAGGCGGGCGCGAAGCTCCGCGACGGCGGCCTCCGCCGCCACCCGCGCGCTCATCGCCTCCGCGTGCTCCGCCCGGAGCGCCTCGGCGCGCTCGGCAGCGAGGCGGTGACGCTCTGCCTGCAGCATGAGCGGCTCCAGCGACCGGATCTCCCGCTCCACCGCATCGTAGCGGGTCTGATCGTGAGCCGAAGGGAGTCGCCCCAGCTCGGATTCGAGGGCTTCGGCGCGCTCGGTCGCCTTCGCGGCATCCCGCTCGATGGTAGTGCCGTCACGCACCTGCTGGGTCAGCCGCACGAGCTCGGCGCTCGCCTCGTTGAGCTCCGCTTCGAGGGCGAGGCGTTTCTGGTCGGCCTCAAGCAGCTCGGCCGGCTCGAGCTGCAACTGCTCGATGCGCTGCTTGTAGAAATTTCCGTTGAACAGCACATCCTCGAGCTGGCGGTCCAGGACCCCGAGCACGTTGGCGAACTCGCCGCCGAGCGGCCGAGCGCACGTAGGACAAACACCATCCGGTCCCGCCTGCACCAGGCGCTCTCGCTGCTCCTTGAGGTCGCGATACTGGTCGAGCAGGCCCTGCCGCTTGGTGCGAGCGTCCTGGGTGTCCCGTACCCAGACCGTCCGGCGCTCTTCCGCTTCGAGCACGCTCGCGGTATGCGCGGCGCGCAGGTCGGCGACACGACGCTCGGCGGCCTGCACCGCCGAGCGCGCGGGCATCTGGGCGATCCGGTCACGGAGCCGTGCGAGATTCGCGCGAATCTCCTCCAGCTGCGCGGCCATTGCCTGCCTCGACGCGAAGCCGTCGGCCTGCCGCCGCAGCCGATCGGCCTCCTCGCGAAGGGCGGGCAACGGCTCCAGGCGCTGCCACAAACCCTCCAGTTGGACCTGTGCTGCGGCTGCCTCCTCTGCCTGCCGCGCCACCCGGGTGGCCCGGTCGATCACGGCGGCGCTGGCCTGCTCGCCGACACGGAGCTCGTTTTCCAGTGCCAGCGCGCTCTCCCGCAGCTGTTGGAGCCGCTCCCAGCGCGGTCGCTGCTTCGCCAGTGTCGCAGAGGTGTCGACGAATC
>DATAFP010000180.1:0-4975 GCA_036257415.1 Gemmatimonadales bacterium | reverse complement strand
GGAATCTTCCACGCTGATCTCGGCGTACGGCCCCGGCTGCAACGCCGTCTCCGACCACCGCCGCTGCTCCTGGCCGGAAAGCTGCCGAATCCGGTTCCGAATGCGCAGGGTTCCCCCGTCCGGCATCGCGTCCCGGGCGTTGATCGCGAGGTTCATCAGGACCTGCAGTAGCTGGGACCGGTCGGCCTGAATCCAGATCGGCGTGGCCGGGGTTTCGATCCGCATCTCGATCTGGGTGCCGATCAGCCGCTGCAGCAGCGGGTGCGCGTCCGCCACTGCCCCGTTGAGGTCGATGATTTCCGGCGTCAGGATTTGCTGGCGGCTGAACGCCAGGAGCTGCCGGGTGAGCCCGGCCATCCGTTCCGCCGCCCGTTGTACCTGGAGCAGGTCCTGCCGCGCCTGCGCGCCCAGACCGGGATCGCGCTCCACGAACTGCGCGAATCCGCTCAGGGCGCTCAGTTGGTTGTTGAAGTCGTGAGCAAGCCCGCCGGCCAGTCGGCCGATCGCCTCCATCTTGGCGGCCTGGCGGAGCCGGTCCTCGGCCTCCCGCTGCCCCGTGATATCCGAGAACGCGGCCACCGACCCGATGATCGTGCCGGAGTCGTCGCGCAGCGGCGCCGCGTTGAAGCTGATCCATCCGGTCGTGCCGTCGCCTCGAAGGATGCGGATCTCCTCGCCGAGCACGGTCTCCCCGGTCAGCGCGCGGGCCAGCGGCCACTCCTCCGGCGCGTACGCCCGCCCGTCGGAATGAAATCCCTGATGTGCGCTGTAACCGGCGACATCCTGCACGAAGGTCGTGGGCTGGCGCCAGATGAGCTCGACTTGCGGATTTGCGTGCACCCAGCGGCCCGACGGCGCCTCCGCGATGATCACGCCGCTCGGAAGCTGCTGTAAAACGGCTTGGAGTCGCGCCTCGCTCTCCCGGAGCGCCCGTTGCACCCGGTGCTGCTCGGTGACGTCTCGCTTGATCGAGCTGAACCCCGCCACGGCGCCGCTGGCATCTTGCACCGGTGAGATCGTCAGGGCGATGGTCACCCGCCGGCCGTCCTTGCGGATTCGCTCGGCCTCGAACCATTCGATCACTTCGCCGCTCGCCACCCGACGAAGCACCTCTCGCTCCTCGTCGTGCAAGTGCTCCGGGATGAGCCGGAAGATTGGCTGCCCGATCATCTCGTCGGCGGTGTAGCCGAAGATCCGCTCCGCCGACCGGTTCCAGCTGGTGATGGTTCCGTCGATCGTCTTGCTCACGATCGCGTCGCGGGAGGAGTGGACCAGGGCCGCCAGCCGCCGCGAGCGCTCGTCGCTCTCCTGGAGGGACCGGGCGGCGGTGACGTCGCGGGCGAGCATCGTGGTTCCCTGCGCCGAGGGATACAGATCCACCGCATACCACGCGGACAGCCGCGGGTAATACTCCTCGAAGTGCGCGGGGGTGTCATCGGTTGCCGCCCGGGTGAGCGCGTGCTCGAACGGCGACCCTTTGAGCTGCGGTATGGCCTCCCACACGACTCGTCCGATGAGCTGCTCCGGCTCGATGCCCAATTGGCGAACGCGCGCAGCGGCAGCGGGATTGATGAACGCGAACCGGGCGTCGGAGTCGACCGTCACGATCACGTCCGACACCTGGCCCATCGCGACCGTGAGGCTCTGCTCGGCTCGGGCCGCGGCCCGAAGCGCTTCTGCCGCGCTCACTCGCAGCCGGGCGCGCTCAAGCGCCTGGCCACACTGGGACGCGAGCGAGCTTACGAACGCGCGCTCCTGGTCCGTGAAGCTGCGCGGTTCCGGCCAGGTGAACGTGAGAGCGCCGAGCAGTTGGCCGCCGGCAAAGAGCGGAAGCGCGGCCCAGCTCGCATCGTTCCCCGGCCCCAACAGGGTAGGGCGCCGGGCGTAGCGTGCCGTGCAGTCGGCGAGGCTACCGATCCAGACCGGCCTTCCGGTGACCCAGACGTCATGCACCGGCAGCCAGGCTTCACTGCCCGGACCCTGGTCGAGGATCTCCCGCAACGGTATGCTGGCGTACGCCGCCGCCGTCTCGGCGGAGAACCCCGCGATGCGTCGCAGGTACAACGCTTCACCATCCGCGCTCGCCTCCAGCACCCCGCCCCCGATCGCACCCAGCGCGTCCAACACGGCGCCGATGATTCCCTCGTACACCGCTTCGGGCGTCTCCGCGCCGGCCAATGCCGCCGTGACGCGCTGCAGCCGGTCGGTAAGCTGCGCCGAACGCTCCGCCTCTCTTCGCGCCGCCACGGTGTCGCGAAAGAGCATGGCGTGGCTGACCGCGAGCGCCGCACGGGCCGCGATCTCCTCGAGCACAACTCGCTCCGTGGGACCGAATCGGAGATCCCTGGGTCCGCCGTCGACGAGGAACACGCCCAGTGCCCCCCAGGTGCGCTCCGCGGTTCGGATGGGCGTGGTGAGCACGCTCCGCAGCCGAAGCTTTCGGATGAGCTCGACTTGCTCGGCGGTGGAGGCGAACCGGCTGATCACCGCGTCGGTGACCGGGTCGACCACCTCGGACTTACCCTCCCGGATGGCTTCGGCGAGGGGGCTGCTGGGGCCGGCCTGGGCGGGAAAGCGACTGGTGAATCGGGCGAACGCGGCAGCTGCCTGGGGGATGGCGCGAGTGAGCTCGATGTCTACGGTCCGGCCATCGGACCCGAGCAGGTGAAGGATGCACGCGTCGCCCAGCTCCGGCACGAGAAGGTCCAGGAGCTGCCGCAGGGTCTGATCGAGGTTGAGGGACGAGCCCAGGACCCGCCCCGCCCGCGTGAGCAAGCGGACGAGGCGATCCGCGCCCCCCGGCCCGGCAGGCTCAAGGGAGAGGGCGGCGGTTTCCAGCGCCGGATCAGATCGCGAGTCGATGGGAGATGCTCCTGTGCCACGGCGTGGGTCTACGAACCTACTTCAACAACCACCACCGCGGATAGTCTCGGCCGGCGGAACCATTGGCACGAGGCCAACGTTAGAGGCATGTTCCCAGATGCCTCCGGGGAAGGAAGAGACCCCAATGACGCCCAGCCACCATTACGATGCCTTGATCCTCGGCGCCGGCCAGGCCGGAGTGCCGCTGGCACGTGCCCTCGCGTCCGCGGGCAGGCGCACCGCACTGGTCGAGCGGGTCCACGTCGGCGGGACCTGCATCAACGAGGGCTGCACTCCCACCAAGACCATGGTTGCCAGCGCGCGCGTCGCCTATCTGGCACGTCGCGCGGCGGACTACGGCGTCCGCACCGGTCCGGTCACCGTGGACCTTCCGGGAGTCCGGGAGCGCAAGCGCGCGATCGTGGAAAGCTTCCGCGCCGGGAGCCAGCGCCGGCTCGAGGCCACCGAACACCTCGATCTCCTCTTCGGCGACGCGCGCTTCATCGGTCCCCGCTCGGTGGCGGTTACCAGCGACAACGGCGAGCGGCGTCTCGCGGCCGATCTGGTGTTCATCAATACCGGGGGGCGCTCGGCACGGCCACGGCTGGAGGGACTCGCCCGGGTCCCGGCGTTGGATTCTACCAGCGTGATGGAACTGGGCGAGCTTCCCGAGCATCTGCTGGTCATCGGTGGCGGATACATCGGGCTCGAGTTCGCCCAGATGTTCCGGCGGTTCGGCAGCGGCGTGACCGTCATCCAGCGAAACGCGCAACTCCTGCCGCTCGAAGACGAGGACGTCGCTGCCGAGGTGCGGAGCATTCTCGAGCAGGACGGCGTCGACGTGGTCACCGGCGCGGACTCCCGCTGCGTGGAACCGGCGGGGGACGGCGTGCGACTCCTGATTCGCACGCCCGGCGGCGATCGGGTGCTGGAGGGATCGCACCTTCTGCTGGCGGCCGGGCGGGTGCCCAACACCGACACGCTGGACTGCGGAGCGGCCGGTATCGAGACCGACGCCAAGGGTTTCATCAAGGCCAACGACCGGCTGGAGACCTCGGCGGCCGGCGTGTACGCGTTGGGCGACGTGAAGGGAGGGCCGCAGTTCACCCACGTCTCGTACGACGATTTCCGGATCGTCCGGGACAACGTGCTCAATGGCGGGAACGCGACGACCCGCGATCGGCTGGTTCCCTACACGGTCTTCCTCGACCCCCAGCTCGGCCGGGTTGGCCTCAGCGAGCGCGAGGCTCGGATGCGCGGACTGGAGGTGAAGGTTGCCAAGCTGCCGATGAACAGCGTGGCGCGGGCGTTGGAGATGGACGAAGCCCGCGGGTTCATCAAGGCGGTGGTGGATGCCGGCTCGCGCCGGATCCTGGGTGCGGCCGTGCTCGGCATCGAGGGCGGCGAACTGATGTCGGTGTTTCAGGTCGCCATGATGGGCAATGTGACCTGCGACACATTGCGCGAAGCCGTCTTCGCGCATCCTCTGCTGGCAGAGTCCCTCAATAATTTGTTCGCCACGCTCGACGCGTGAGGAGCCGGGGATGACGCCAACTCTTCTTGCGACCTCGGATCGTCTCCGGGAACGCCTCGCGGCCGGTCTGGCCGAGGCGCGGGAGCGGACGCTCACGATCGTCGGCGCGCTCTCCGACGACGATCTGCATCGCCAGCACGATCCCCTGATGAGCCCGGTGCTCTGGGATCTCGGTCACATCGCCGCGTTCGAGGAGCTCTGGCTCACCCGTAATCTCGAAGGCGTCATCGAGTTCACCGAGATGCCCGGGCTGTACAATCCATTCGAGCATCCGAGGCGGGTGCGTGGCCAGCTTCGGCTACCCGGTCTCGCCGGGGTCCGCGGGACGATGGGCGAAATTCGCCAGCGGGTGCTCGCACGTCTCAGGGACGCCGAGCTCGACGGTGGCAACGAGCTGCTGCGGGGCGGCTACGTCTACAACATGGTGCTGCAGCACGAGTATCAGCACGGCGAAACGATTCTTCAGACCTTGCAGCTCAAGCAAGGCGCCCCTTACACGCCGCCGGTGCGCTGGTCGGTGGGGGAGGGGCGCACCCTGTGGCCGCCCGACGCCATGGTTCGTTTCCCCGGCGGCTCCAT
>DATAFP010000172.1:0-6810 GCA_036257415.1 Gemmatimonadales bacterium | reverse complement strand
CCCGTCGGGCTGCTTCGACGTAACTCCGCTCCTCGGTGGCGCTCACGCCGCCCGCCCCCCGAACCGCTTGAGGTAGGCCTCGATGAATTCGTCGAGGTCGCCGTCCATCACTCGCTGCACATCGCCGACCTTGAGCTCGGTCCGGTGATCGTTGACCATCGTGTACGGCTGAAAGACGTAGGACCGGATCTGATTTCCCCAGCTGTTGTCGGTCTTGGTAGCCTCGACCAGGGCCCGCGCAGCCTCCTGCTCTTCCAGCTTCCGCTGATAGAGCGCGGCTCGGAGCATCTTCATGGCAGTCGCGCGGTTCTTGGTTTGGCTGCGCTCCTGCTGGCAGCTCACGACCACGCCGGTGGGCTCGTGGGTCAGCCGCACCGCCGACGATGTCTTGTTCACGTGCTGGCCGCCCGCGCCCGAGGCGCGGAAGACGTCCATCCTGATGTCCTCCTCGCGCAGGTCGATGTCGATGGTGTCGTCGATATCGGGATAGACGAAGACCGACGCGAAGCTAGTGTGCCGTCGAGCCTGGGAGTCATACGGCGAGATCCGGACCAGCCGGTGGACACCCTTTTCCGCCTTGAGGTACCCGTAGGCATAGCGCCCGCTGATCTCGATGGAGACCGACTTGATTCCCGCCTCCTCACCGGGGAGCAAGTCGAGGATGGTGGCCTTGAAGCCGTGGCGATCCGCCCAGCGGACGTACATCCGCATCAGCATCTCGGCCCAGTCCTGTGACTCGGTGCCGCCGGCGCCGGGATGGATCGTCAGCAGGGCGTCTCCGGCGTCGTCCGGTCCCTGAAGCATGGCCTGGAGCTCGAACGCCTGGACCGCCGATTCAAGCTCCTTTGCCTCGCGCTCCAGCTCGCCCGACATGCCGGCGTCGGGCTCATGTGCGAGCAGCTGGGCCATCTCGCCGGCATTCTTGAGCCGGTCGGTCAGCGTCTCGTATGGTGCAACCCACCCTTTCAGGCGCTTGATCTCCTGCACCGCGTCCCGCGCGGCGTCGGCGTTGGACCAGAAACCGGGTTCGGCCTGCCGCGCCTCGAGCGCCGCAAGCCGGTCCATCTTGGCGGGAAGGTCAAAGAAAGTCTCGCAGCTCGGTAACTCGACGATCGAGGCCGGAGAGGCGCTGGGCGAGATCGGACATGTCGGCATGCCTCCAACGGATACGGATGAAAGGTAAGCAGGGAGCCGTGCGCTGAGCGGTGAGCAATGAGCCCGCGGGCGCGGCGCTTGCCCCGGCTCATTGCTCACCGCTCAGCATCAAAAGATCTGCTGACCGTCCGCGAGAATTTCGTTCAACGCGTCCCGGAAGTACGGCGTCGAGTCGGCGAGCTCATTCCCGACCTGCTCGCTGTACTCTTCCCAGCTCTTCTTGATCTCTTCCTCGAACAGTCGCTTGAGGGTTCCGTCGCGCAGACCTTCCTGTCGCTTGCCGGGATGATACACCACCATGTCGGAGATCAGCGCCCGCGCGAGCCGGCGGGCCTTGGACGCCGGATCCTGGGACAGGAACGGATTGATCGGCCGGGGGGCCTGCGCGGACGGCGGCGGCGGGGCCGGAGTCGGCGGAGGAGCAGGAGTGGGTGTCGGCGGTGGCGCGGGAGGCGGCGTCGGCGCAGCAGCAGCGGTGGGTGCCCGGGACGCAACCTGTGGTGGTGACGTCGGCGCCGGGGCGGGCCGGGGCGGCATCGCCGGCCGCGCGCCGGCGCGGGGGACAGCCGGTGGCGGCAGCATAATCCGTCCCGGCCCCGGTACCGGCGGGGTGGTCGCGGTGGCAGGGCGCGGCGGGGCCACCGGTGGTGGCGTCGGTCGAGCCGCCGCCGCTGCGGGTGGCGCCGGCGGCGGCGGCGCGGAAGGCGCGCTCGCCGCTTCAGCCGCGCGCATCGGCGCTGCGACAGCGCCGGGCGCCGAACGCGACTCGGGCGGCGAGCTCGGCGACGGGGTGGCCACCGACGCAGCCGGGGCTGCCTCCTGAGCCGCGTCGTGCCGCACCGCGAAGACCGCGCTGCAGACGGCACAGCGGGCCCGGACGCCGGTCCCCGGCACCTTGGCCGGGTCGACGCGGTACAGCGTACTGCAGTTCGGGCAGGTGACGTTCATCCGTGAGCCCTCAGCTCGATTCGCGCGATTGCTGCGGCGGACGGGGCTCCGCTTCGACGCCCTGCCGGCGATCCACCACAAACACCGACCCCGGCAGCGTCTTGGCGTAGCTCTTCATTTCCGTGGCCAGCTCGCTCACCTGCGCGGGATGGGCAAACCGCCGGTTGCGGTTGGTCACGATACCGATCGAAAGCGTCATCAGCGGTACGCGATGCAATTGGCCCCGCCGGTCCTTGCCGAAGAAGTAGCCCGCGCGCCGGTCCTGCTCGTTGTATTGCAGCGGGATCAGAGCGTCGAACACCTGAATGATCTCGGTGCACACAGGGTGAATGTCCGACGACGGGATGATGCCGATGAAATCGTCGCCGCCGATGTGGCCCACGAAGCCCCGAGCCCCCAACATTCCCTTCACCACGTCGTGGAGGATCCGGGACAGAAGATAGATCACCCGGTCGCCGTCGTAGTAGCTGTAGCGGTCGTTGAACTCCTTGAAGTGGTCGAGGTCGGCGTAGCAGACCGCAAAGTCCTGATGGCTCTCCAGCCGGCGGCGGATCTCCCGCTCGATCTCGGTGGTGCCCGGAAGCCGGGTGGACGGGTGGACCGAGACGTCGCGCTCGGTGCGGGTAAGCATCGCGTCCATTCGGGCCCGCTGCTCCGCCGGGGCGAAAACCTCGGTGATCACTTCGTCCGCGCCGGCCTCGAACCACGCCTGAACCCGTTCGGGATGATGCGGGCCGGCCAGCACCGTCACCGGCACGATAGCGGTGAACGCATCGCTCTTGATTCGCCGCACCATCGGGAGGCCCGTCCCCGGCGCGCCCGCGGCATCCAGCACGAGCAGGCACGGGTGGCCCCGAAGAACGATCGACTCCACCTCGTCCGGCGTCTTGAGAGTGACCAGCGGAAAGGCCTTGCTCTGGGCCCATTCGCGCAACAGGGCCGGCACCGTGGCTCCGTCCGGCGAAAAAAAGAGGATCGTCGGGCGGGTGCGCACCGGCTGGCAGGCCTCAGCGAAGGGAGTGACTCAAGCTAACGGTGGCCCCCCGCTTGCCCAAGCTCAGATAAAGAAGGCGGCCACCGCCACCATGGCGTACACCGCCAGCAGCTGGACGCCCTCGAACCAGTGCGATTCACCATCGAGCGTCAGGATCGCGGCGACGCCCGTTGCCAGGCCGATCGCGAGCACCTCGAACGGCCGGAACACCAGGTTCATGTCCTGACCCAACAGCAAACCCGCGAACACCAGGAGCGGACCCACCAGCAACGCGATCTGGGTGCTGGAGCCCAGCGCGATCTGAAGCGCGAGATCCATCTGGCCCTTTCGGGCCACCATGATGGCTGCGGCATGCTCGGCTGCGTTTCCGATCAGCGGGATGATGATGAGGCCAAGGAACACCTGGCTCAGCCCCAGGCTCTGGGTGACCGCTTCGGTGGCGTGCACGAGGATCTCGGACTCCACCGCCACACCCACCGTGGCGACACCCAGCACCACCACCGCGCGCCCCACGCTCCACGACGGCCCCTCGAGCGGGTGCGGATCGCCGCCGAAGAGACGCTTGTGGGTGCGGAGCGAGAACAGCAGCGAGAACCCGTAGGTCAGGATCAGAATCCCCGCGACCCACTCCGAGAGATACAGCTCCGAGGCGCGCGCGGCGGATTCCGGATGGAGCGCGTGGAACAAGGCAGGAAACACCAACCCCACCACCGCGAGCGCGAGCATTGCGGAGCTCATGCCCGCGGCGGTCCGGTTGAACCGCACCTCGGAGCGGTGGAGCCCGCCAGCCACCAGGGACAGACCGAGAATGAGGAGAAGATTGCCCAGAATGCTGCCGGTAATGGACGCCTTCACCAGCTCGACCAGGCCGGCCCGGAGGGCGACGATCGCGATGATGAGCTCGGCCGCGTTTCCGAAGGTTGCGTTGAGCAGGCCACCGATCGTCGGGCCGGTCTTGGCCGACAGTTGCTCGGTGGCCTCGCCCATGTATCCGGCCAGAGGGAGCACGCCGAGACAGGAGAGGGCGAATACCAGCACCGGCGACTGGTGCAGCCAGGCGAGCACGACGCTCACCGGCACCGCGAGAAGCAGGAGCAAGCGCCAGGAGAACCGTCGGCGTCGCTGCGCGGCGTGGGCCGCTGGGGCTGCCGGTCGCGAGGGGGGTATCCGGATCGCTCGGTCTGCGCCGGGACCGGAGGGCTCCCGCGCCGGAGCGTTGGGGGTGAGCTGACGGCGGACGATCTCCAGCGCCTTGGGCTGCGCGATCCCGTTGTCGCTGAGCAGCCTGGCCAAGGTGCCGCGCGGCTCCTCCAACGCGGCCACCGCGAGGTGCTCCGCCGACAGGCCACTGTTCTGCCGCCTGGCCTCGCGGGTGGCGAGCTCGATCAGCCGCTTGGCGTGGGAGGTGTAGGGAATGTCACCGCCGCTGCCGGCGCTCGACGCCCGCGGCTTCCCTCTCCTCCCCCCGGCCTCCAATCGTTCGCGGGCGGCTCCGGTGGGGACGCCCGCGGCGGTGAATGCCTCGGCGATGCGGGCATCGTCCAGCAGACCCAGCACCAGGTGTTCGGCCCCGACAGCATCGTGCCCGAGGCGCAACGCCGCCGCGCGCGCGCCGTCGAGTGCCCGGCGGGCGCTGTCCGTCAACGTATGGGCGCTCACCGTGCTCTATCCGGCTCAGAAGCTCCGGGCTTCATCGATCAGCATGATGGGAATTCCATCGTCCACCGTGTAGATCAGGCGGCAGGCGTGACAGACCAGCTCCTCGGGATCGGTACGATACTCGAGAGCGCCTTTGCACTTGGGACAGACGAGAATTTCGAGCAGCTCCGGGGCCAGGCTCATGCCGACTCCTCATCGGTTGCGGGAAATCCGAAACGGGCAAGCGCGGCCGGAGTACGACGCCACTGGGGCAGCGCCTTGACCCAGCAGTCGAGGTAGATCGGCACGCCGAGCAGCGCTTCGAGCCGGGCGCGGGCGTGGGCGCCGATCGCCTTGATGATGCGGCCGCCCTGCCCGATGACCATCGCCTTCTGCGACTCGCGCTCCACGAACAAGGTGACCCGAATGTACATGGGCCGCTCATCCTCCCGGAACTCCTCGACTTCCGCGGTGACGGCGTAGGGCAGCTCGTCCGACAGGAGGCTGAACGCGGCCTCGCGCAGGTATTCGGTCACGAAGAAGCGCATCGGCTGGGTGCCGACGTCGTCGCTGTCGTAACGGAATTCGCCCTCGGGCAGGCGGGCGCGCAGTCCCTCGAGCAGCGCATCCAATCCCTCGCCGGCCTCGGCCGACACCACCATCCGGTCGGGTCCCTCCAGCTCGCGCCGCCGGGTGGGCGAAACCAGGTCGCCCTTGGTGTACACCACGAGCACCGGTGCCGCAGGCGGAGGGCTGAGGCGCGCGAGCGCCGCCAGCGGCGGCGCGGGCGCCTCGGGCGCGGGATGGAGGTGCAGAATGACGTCCGCGCCGCGAAGCACCTCGATCGCCGCGGCCCGCATCCGCGCTTGAAGCAGGTAGGCCGGGTCCAACAGCCCGGGCAGGTCGTGGAACACGTACTGCACGTCGCCGTCGGTTCGGAGGCCGACCACAGGTAGGCGGGTGGCCTGCGCCTTCGGCGACACGATGGCAAGATGCTCGCCCACCAGCACATTCAGCAGCGACGACTTGCCGACGTTGGGAGCGCCCGCGAGGGCGATGTCACCGGTGCGTGGCATGGCGGAAGAAGGCCGGACCCACCCGCGCGCGCCAGTAGGCCCGGGATGGCACTTATCCTGCCCGGTCCACGAAGTCAGTTCCCACGCGCGGGAGACCTCGGCATGGTACTGAAGGGCGTTGCATTCGCACTGGGCCTCTTGGGCGCCTGCGGTGCCGGGGCTCTCGATCCCGGCGACCCCGCGGCGGGCCCTCCCTCGCCACCGGAAGCGCAAGTTGCGCCGGACGCCGCCGTCCGCCAGTTCGAACAGTTCGCGAACGCCCACCGGCTCAGCGTGGGCTGCGCCGCGCTCCGCTGGGACGGGCCGACTGCGGCGGTGGCCCAGGCGCACGCCGAGGACATGGTGCGGCGGGATTTCTTCAGTCATACGAATCCGGACGGGCAGACTCCGTTCGATCGCTTGCGGGCGGCGGGCGTCACCTACATGGCCGCGGCAGAAAACATCGCCTATGGCTATTCGACGGGGGCTGGGGTGCTGGAGGGATGGCTCGGGAGCACTGGGCACCGTGCGAACATCGAGAACTGCGCCTACACGCATCATGGCGTAGGCAAGGCGGGGACGCACTGGACGCACTTGTTCCTGCGCCGCTAGCACTGACCGGCGGGCCGAGCGCACCTGCGGACGGAAATCTCCATCACGGCAGTGGCGGCTTCCCTTGCTTAGGCATGGCAGATCGGAGGTGGTGAGGATGCCTTGGGTGAAGGTGGAGGCGTTTGACCGGGATCCGGACGGAGATGAAGGCGAGCTGGTCACATACCGGTGCGATTGGCCCGGGTGTACCAATCCTGCCCAGGCCGTGCTGGGGTGTGTAAGAGAGATCTCGGCCTGTTTCGCGCTCTGTGCCGCACATGCGGACACGACCGCGACCTGACTGCGGCGCGCAGCGGCGCGTAAGCGCGAGCCTGAGGCCGACCGCTACTGCCGCGCCATCGCAAGCCTCATGGCTTCCTCCGGCACAACGAGGTGGTCCAGGTCCTCGGCCGCCTCGGCGATCGCGAG
>DATAFP010000135.1:0-4098 GCA_036257415.1 Gemmatimonadales bacterium | reverse complement strand
CGGACAGCACGCCACTCCAGCTCGGCATGCCCTTCGCCGTCCGGCTCCCACGCACGACTCTCTGGAACTCAGCGCTGTCGACCGCGCCGGTCTTGAAGCTGTGATACAACGACGGTGCGATCGTGGAGCCGAGGCCGTATTCGCCATGGCAGCGGGCGCAGTTCACCTCGTATTGCTTCCATCCGGTGTACTCCACCTGCGTCACTTTCCCGGGCTTGGCGGTCCCCCCGCTGCCGGACGCGGTGTCGCTCGACGCGGTGGAGCGCTTCGTGCCTGTATCGGGGGCAGCCGCGGCGGCCGCAGTCGGCTTCGGCGTTGCCGGCGTGGAGTCGGTGCGGGCCGCCTGCGCGGGTGGAGGGACCCCCCGCCGGGTACGCGACGACATGGTGTCCACCTCGGGAGACCCGGCACTCGTATCCGTGCGGGTGTTGACAGGCGGCGCGCTGTCGGACCTGGCCGACGTATCGCTGCTGGCCGCGGTTCCGCGGTTCGCATCGACATCGGGAGCTTTGTGGTCGCCGCCGCAACCTGCCGAGAGGAGCGTTGCCGCACCCAGCGCCGCACCAGCCAGCCGAAGCCCATGCCATCGCATATCGAATCCCTCCTTCCTGAAGCTATGGTGCAGCCGGAGCCCTAACATTGCGCGACGTGCGCGGGGGTAACGTGATGGTTCTTCCCGGAGGGGCGTGATCGCTGACCTTCGCGGCCGTCCCGTCCAGCGGTCCGTCCGCCTATCTTGTGCTCATGGCAACCCCAACTCGGACCGTGACGCTAGGGTTGGTGCAGATGCGCTGCACCGAGAACCCGACCGCCAACGTCGAAAAGGCGATCGAGGGCATCCGCGATGCCGCGCGCCGCGGGGCACAGATCGTCTGCCTGCAGGAGCTGTTCCGTAGCCAGTACTTCTGCCAGACCGAAGACCACGCGCATTTTCGCTTGGCGGAGCCGATTCCCGGCCCCACTCCCGAGCGCCTGAGCGCGGTCGCGAAAGAGCACGAGGTGGTGGTCATCGCATCGTTGTTCGAAAAGCGCGCCGAGGGCCTCTACCATAATACCGCGGCGATCCTCGACGCCGACGGCGGGTATCTGGGCAAATACCGGAAGATGCACATTCCGGACGATCCCAATTACTACGAGAAGTTTTACTTCACGCCCGGAGATCTTGGCTTTCGAAGCTGGGACACACAGTATGCCCGGATCGGCGTGCTCGTATGCTGGGACCAGTGGTATCCCGAGGCAGCCCGCCTCACCGCCCTCTCGGGGGCGGACATCCTATTCTACCCCACCGCTATCGGATGGCACCCCTCCGAGCGCGCGGAGCACGGCGAGCAGCAGAAGGCCGCGTGGGAGACGATCCAGCGAAGCCATGCGATCGCCAACGGTGTCTATGTCTGCGCCGTGAATCGCGTGGGCCACGAGGGTGAGCCCGGGGCAGGATTGGAGTTCTGGGGCGGCAGCTTCGTGTCCGATCCCGGCGGCCGCGTGCTGGTACGGGGAGGACTGGATGAAGAGGTGCTCACCGTTCCCGTCGACCTCGACAAGCTCGATCTGAGCCGCACCCACTGGCCGTTCCTACGCGACCGGCGGATCGACGCCTACGGCGAGATCACCCGGCGATATCTCGACTGATACCCCGTCCATCCGCCGGCGTACCATGAGGCATACGCCCGCCGAGCTCGGCTATCGTATGCCCGCGGAGTGGGAGCCGCACCGCGGGACCTGGCTCAGCTGGCCGCACAAGGAAGAGTCGTGGCCGGGGAAGTTCGGGCCGGTTCCGGGCATCTTCGCCCGGATGGTAGGCGAGCTGGCCGAGGGCGAGGAAGTGCACATCAACGTGGTCGGCCCGGCGATGGAACACGACGTGCGCCAGCTGCTGGCCCACGCCGGCGTGGCCGCCGGCAACGTCTTCTTTCATCATCACCCCACCAACGATGCCTGGTGTCGGGACCACGGGCCGATCTTCATCGAACGGATGGTCCGCGGCGCGCGCGAGCAGGCGATCGTCGACTGGGGGTACAACGCGTGGGGCGGCAAGTATCCGCCCTGGGATCTGGACGACGTCGTCCCGACTCGCATCGCGCGCGAGCTCGATCTGCCGGTGTTTGCGCCCGGCATCGTCATGGAAGGGGGTTCGATCGAGGTCAACGGTCGGGGTACGCTGCTGACTACCGAAGCGTGCCTGCTCAATCCGAACCGCAACCCGCACCTCTCCCGCCGAGAGATCGAGCGCTCGCTCCACGACTACCTCGGCGTCGTCAACCTCCTCTGGCTTGGAGACGGCATCGAGGGAGACGACACCGACGGCCACGTGGACGATCTCACCCGGTTTGTCGACGAGCAGACAGTCGTCACCGTGGTGGAGAACGATTCGGCGGACGCCAACTACGCCCCGCTGCAGGACAACCTCGATCGGTTGGCGCGTATGAGCGATCAGGATGGGCGGCCGCTCAGGATCGAGACGCTCCCGATGCCGCCGCCGCTGTATCATGACGGCCAGCGGCTGCCGGCGAGCTACGCCAACTTCTATGTCGGAAACCGCGTGGTGCTCCTGCCGGGCTATCATCCGGAAACCGATGCCATCGCTTGCGACACCTTACAGCGGCTGTTTCCGGGACGGCGGGTGGTCACCATCGACTGTACCGATCTGGTCTGGGGGCTGGGCGCGTTTCACTGCGTGACTCAGCAATGGCCGGCCCTGCGGTGAGCGGTAAGCAGTGAAGGAGTCCGTCCAATGTCAAAAAAGAAAGCGGGGGCCCGAACCCCCGCTCACTGCTCACTACTCACTGCTCACCGCCGTTCAGGCCTTTTGCCAACTCCCCACCAGCGCCGCCCGCCGTCCACCGCAGCTGTCGGTCCCGATGCCGGCGATCTGCAGAGTATTTTCGGCCTGGGTCAGCACGTAGCGGGCTTCGCTCGTCTGGCAGGCCGCCGCGGCCGTATCGGGTGCGAAGATCAGGGTGTCGCCCTTGAAGGACCCCTTCCCCTTCATGTTCGGATTCGCCG
Source organism: Gemmatimonadales bacterium (assembly GCA_036257415.1). GTDB lineage: Bacteria > Gemmatimonadota > Gemmatimonadetes > Gemmatimonadales > GWC2-71-9 > DASQPE01. The sequence goes on along the minus strand of DATAFP010000135.1, from coordinate 1,095 downwards.
CCCAGCGCGGAGACGGAAGCGTAAGCTCGACCGTGCCGTTGCCGCCGAGCTTCATCTGGACCTCGCCCTCGCCGTACAAATCCCGCTTGTAGTTCCCCGCGTGCTTTCCGCCGCCACCGCAACCGGTCACGAGCACCATGGCGGCTAAGAACGAGGAGGCGAGTGCGGTCGCACCGCGAAACCCAACCGTCATCCGATTACCCTCCGTTTGATAGCTAGAGAGCCAGGCGGAGCGCCCACCCGCCCGGCTGCGGCAAGGCTTACCAAGATGGGACGGGGGCCCGATCCGCGCTAGTAGCCCACGGCCGGTGCATCAGCGGGACTGCCACCGCGTGACACCGCCTACCACCGTCTCGACACACGCGTTCGGCCGGAAGTAGTAGAGCCATTCTCGGGGGTCCGCCGCATCGATCACGGCAAAGTCCGCCGCTTTGCCCGGCTCCAGCGATCCGACGCTTGGCTCGCATCCGGCCGCACGCGCGGCGTAGAGGGTCGCGCCCTTGAGCGCCTCGTTTGGCGTCATGCGCTGAAGGGTGCACGCCAGCGTAAGTGCTAACGGCAAATGCCAGCTCGGTGCCGAACCCGGGTTGAAGTCGGTTGCGACGGCCACGGCCACACCGGCTTCGATCAACGTCCGGGCAGGCATCGGCCGCTGGCCGAGATAGAGGGTGGCAATCGGAAGGCTGACGGCGACGACGCCGGCCTTGTGGAGGGCGTCGATGCCCTGCGGGGTGACGTACTCCAGGTGGTCGGCGGAAATCGCGCCGACCTCCGCCGCCAGCTCCGCGCCCCCCGAGGCGCTCAGTTGATCGGCGTGGAGGCGGGGCGCCAGCCCTGCCGCGCGGCCAGCGAGGAGTATGCGCCTCGCCTCGTCAACGGCGAAGGCAGACGGCTCGACGAACACGTCGCAGCAGCGGGCGAGCCGCTCCAGGGCCACCGCGGGGATGAGCTCGTCCACGATGAGCTGGACATAGTCTTCGCGGCGTTCCCGGTATTCCGGCGGGACGACGTGCGCGGCGAGGAGCGTCGGGATCAGGTGCTGACTGGATCGCCGTGCGAGCGCTGCATAGGTGCGGAGCAGTCGGAGCTCATTCT
>DATAFP010000133.1:0-12601 GCA_036257415.1 Gemmatimonadales bacterium | reverse complement strand
TCGTACATCGGCTACGCCAGGAAGCAGCTGATGCGCGATCCATGAGCCAGCTGGCAACCCAGGCGTGGATTGGGCTGGGCAAGCTCATCGCCGCCCTCCTGCTGTGTCTCTTTCTCCCAGCGGGGTCGTTCCGCTACTGGGAGGCTTGGACGTATCTCGGCCTCTTCGTCGCAAGCGTTGCGGGCATTACGTGGTATCTCCAGAAACACGATCCGGAGCTGCTGAGGCGTCGGTTGGCAGCCGGGCCGGCGGCAGAGCAGCAGCATAGCCAGAAGTGATACAGGCAGTCGCCAGCCTCGCCTTCCTGGGCATTTTTCTCCTGGCCGGCCTTGATCACCGGTGGGGATGGTCCGACGTTTCCCTACCCCTCATCCTGGCCGGCGATCTGCTGGTCCTGCTTGGCCTTGGTATCGTGTTCCTGGCTTTTCGGGAGAACAGCTACACCTCCGCCGTTATCGACACGACGGCGAACCAGCCGGTCATCTCCACCGGTCCATACGCCCTGGTCCGTCATCGGATTTTGCCGGCGGCCATCTCTTGTTGTTGTCGGCACGCCTTTGGCGCTCGGCTCGTACTGGGCTTTGCTCGGGGCCATACTATTGACGGTAGCCATCGTGTGGCGGCTGCTGGAGGAGGAGAAGTTTCTGGCGCGCAGCCTTCCCGGTTACCTGCAGTACGCATCCAAAGTCAGGTACCGGCTCGTCCTTCTCATCTGGTGATCGAGATACAGGGTCCGGCTCCGCCTTGCAGTATTGCGTCATTGTGGGCACATTCGCCCCTGCATCCTTGCCTTTACCGCCCCAGTCATCTTCCACCACGGAGCAGCTCATGTCCTACTCCACCGGGGTCGGGGTTGTCGCGTTGCTGGTGTGGATCGCCGCCTGCCAGCCCGCCGCCAAGACCGAAACCGCGACCACCGCCGGCGATGCCGCGGGCGATGTCGCAGGCGCCTCGGCCGCGCCGGCCGGCTTGTCGGCCGAGGACGAGGCCGCCGTGCGTGCCGTTGACGCCGAATGGGCGCGGGCGTTCACGGCGGGCGACGGGAAGGCCGTCGCAGCCCTGTACGCGACCGACGCGACAATCCTTCCCCCCATGGAACCGATGAAAAAGGGCGAGGCGGCGAAGACCTACTGGATCGACTTCGCCAACAATTTCTCCGGTAAGGCCGAGCTCACCACGACAGCCGTCGAGGGCCGGGGTGACCTTGCCTACGCGACCGGGACCTATCGCATGAGCCTCACCCCCAAGAAAGCCGGCGCGAAGCCCCTTCCCGTCGAGCAGGGGAAGTACGTCGAGGTGGTCAAGAAGCAGGGCGACGGGTCGTGGAAGATCGTGTACGACATCTGGAGCCCGGACGCGCCACCGGCCAAGCAGTAGCGCCGCCCCCGCCGCGGCCATCATGTCCGGCATCCTCGCACGATTGAGCGGCGTCCTCGCCGAGCGTTACCGGCTCGAGCGGGAGATCGGGGCCGGCGGCATGGCCACCGTGTACCTCGCGCAGGACCTTCGTCACGACCGGATGGTCGCGTTGAAGGTCCTGCGGCCCGAGCTCGCCGCCGTCATCGGCGCCGAGCGATTCCTCGCCGAGATCAAGCTCACCGCCAACCTCCAGCATCCCCACATCCTCCCGCTTTTCGACTCGGGCGCGGCGGACTCGTTCCTGTTCTACGTCATGCCGTTCATCGAGGGCGAGTCGCTCCGGGACCGGCTCCGCCGGGACAAGCAGCTTCCAGTGGACGAGGCCGTACGCATCGCGACCGAGGTGGCCTCGGCACTCGACTACGCCCACCGGCACGGGGTCGTCCACCGGGACATCAAGCCGGAGAACATCCTGCTGCACGACGGCAGCGCGCTGGTGGCTGACTTCGGGATCGCCCTCGCGGCGAGCAAGGCCGGCGGCGACCGGATGACCGAGACCGGCATGAGCCTGGGCACTCCGCACTACATGAGTCCCGAGCAGGCGATGGGACAGCGCGAGATCACCGCACGGTCGGATGTGTACGCGCTTGGCGCGGTGCTCTACGAGATGCTGACCGGCGACCCGCCGTTCACCGGCAGCACCGCGCAGGCGGTGGTGGCGCGGGTGGTGACCGAGAGCCCCCGGCCGCTGCTGCCGCAGCGGCACACGATCCCGCCGCACGTCGAAGCGGCGGTACTGGCGGCGCTGGAGAAGTTGCCGGCCGACCGGTTCGCCACCGCCGCGCAGTTCGCCGAAGCGCTCGCCGATTCCAGGCGCACGACGGCCAGGACCATAGCGAGTGTAGTGCCGGCACCGATGCACGACCGGTGGCGGCGCCGTTTCTGGGCGGCGGCCGGCGTCGCCCTCGTCCTCCTGGCGGTCGCTGCCTGGGGCTGGGTCCGCGCCGCCGCGGGCTCGCGCCGGCCCGCGGGTTGGCAGTACGTCTCGCTGGGCGATAGCGTCACGCTCTCACTCACCACGCCCGCCCTGGCCTTGTCCCCCGATGGGGCCGCCCTCGTGTTCAAGGACGAGCGTCAGAACGGTCGGCTTTGGATCAAGCGGCGGGGAGCGCTGGATCCGACATCGATCGCCGGGACGGAACGCGCCCTCGCCCCAGTGTTCTCGCCCGACGGCGAGTGGGTCGCCTTCATCGCGGACGGCCGTCTCAAGAAGGTGCGAGCGGCTGGCGGGGCGACCATCACGCTGGCGGATTCGGTGGGCGCCAACCCCAGCGGCGTGGCATGGCTCGACGACGGCACACTGGTCTACGTATCGCCCAACCTCCAGGGGTTGCGCCGGGTCCCTGCGGTCGGGGGCGGGGCGGTGGTGGTCCTGCCGGACGCCGCTATCCCAGGGGGGGGCGCGATCAGCGTCCCGCATGCGCTGCCGGGGTCGCGCGGGGTGGTGTTCAACTACTGCTCCGCGACCTGTCTCAGCGCCAGCATCCACGTGCTCGATTTGAAATCCGGTAAGGCAAGACTCCTGCTCGACGATGTGTTCGAGGCGTGGCACCTGGCGACGGGCCATCTGCTGTACGTGCGCCGCGACGGCGTGGCCATGGCGGCCCCGTTCGACCTCGGTAATCTGGAGATCAGCGGTCCGGCGGTGCCGGTGATGGAGGACGTACGGGTCAACGCCACCGAGGGCTTTGCACCGCTGGCGGTATCCCGCTCCGGATCGCTAGTGTATGTCCGCGGAACGGGCGGACCCGTCCAGAGCACGATCGTCCGGGTGAGCCGGGGCGGCGTCGCCACAGCGCTCGACACCACGTGGTACGGGGAATTCAACTCCTTTGCGCTGTCCCCGGACGGTCGCCGGCTGGCCGTCAGCGCGCGCACCGCCAACGGGCTCAATATCTGGGTAAAACAACTCGAGCGCGGTCCATTCACCCGGCTCACATTCGGAGGGACCGATCGCCGGCCGTTCTGGGCACCGGACGGGCGGTCGGTGGCGTTCATTCACGATTCCGCGAACACGAGCGTGGTGTACGCCCGCCCGGCCGACGGGAGCGGGCAGGACCGGTTGCTGGTGCGGATCGACCGTCAGATCCAGGAGGCGGCGTGGTCGCGGGACGGCCGCTGGATCGTGGTGCGCACCGACAACGCCACCGCCGGTGCGGGCGACCTGGTGGCCGTCCGCGTCGGCAGCGACTCGACCCCGGTGCCGATCGTGGCGACCCCGCTCACCGAGCTGCACCCGGCCGTGTCGCCCAACGGGCGGTGGCTCGCCTATGCCTCGAACCAGTCGGGATCGACCAACGAGGTCTACGTCCGGCCATTCGGCGACGCGAGCGGCGGCCGGTGGCAGGTGTCGACCGGCGAAGGGTCGCAACCGGTCTGGGCTCCCAGCGGTCGGGAACTGTTCTATCTGGACGGCCAGGCTCGCCTGATCGCCGCGCCGGTCCAGACCGGATCGACCTTCGCGGTCGGTACTCCTGCCCCATTGTTCGAGGCCTCGAGGTTCATCCGGGACGACTTTCACCAGTCGTACGGGGTGACGCCCGATGGGCGATCCTTCTTGTTCACCATGCCCCAACAGCGATCCGGCAACGCCGGGTCCACGCGGCTGGTCTGGGTGGACCACTGGTTCAGCGAAATTCGGGAGCGGCTGTCGAAGTGACGACGGAGACAAGATGAAGGCTATGGCTCGCAATCGACCGACATCGTACCCCGCGGCCGGGGCCCGATCGGGGCGCTGGCCGTCGGTCGGCTGGCAATCAAGCGCGTCGCGATCGCGTATCACGGAGCAGGCTGCGTCCTGACCTGCAGCCGTGATGCGGGTGCTTGAACGCATCGTCGTCAATCGCGAGGTCCGATGACGACACACACCAGGCGGCTCGCGGCCATCGGCCTGGTTCTGGCGGGCATCGCCGCCGCGATCGCCGTCGGCTGGCGCCAAATCGCGATCTCCCTGGCACCGACGAAGCAGGCGAGCCCGTCTCGCAGCGCCGAGGCCATCGCCGCCGACTCGGTATTCTGGCAGACGCTCCACAGTGGGGCGTACGATCAGCTCCCCCAGGCAATCGAGGTCTTGACGCGCGCCTATCTCGCGACCCCTGGGGACGCCGTCACCGCCTCCCATGTCGGGTGGCTGCACATCTGGCGATTGGCGGAGGCGAGCCGCTTGGACTCCGCGCCGGCCTCAATTACTGACGACATCGTGCTGTCACGAAAGTATTTCCAGGAAGCCGTCGCGCTGGATCCGGCCGACGCACGCAAACTGGGCTTCCTGGGTGCGGCCATGGTGGCCGAGGGAACGGTCGACCGCAACGAGAAGCTGATCCGGCGGGGCTACTACACCCTCCGCGACGCGATCGAGGCCTGGCCGGAGTTCAACCTGTTCACCGCAGGCTACGTGATGAGCCGCACGCTGAAGGAATCCTCCCAGTTCCGCGAGGCGCTGGAGTGGCAGTGGCGTACGCTCGACCTCTGCGCCGAAAGGACAATCGACCGCGAGAATCCGGACTACAGCAGAGCAATGGCGCTCGAGACGCAGCAAGGGGCCAAGCGCGTTTGCTGGAACTCGTGGATCGCGCCGCACAACTTCGAAGGTTTCTTCCTCAACATGGGCGACATGCTGGTCAAGAGCGGAGACTGGCAGACTGCGCAGAAGGTCTATGCGATCGCGCGGCTCTCGCGGACCTACTCGGAGTGGCCCTACCGCTCAGTGCTCGAGCAACGCATCCGCCAGGCCCGCGAGAACACCGCGCTATTCAACGCGGCCGGATCCGGCGGCCGCACCGGACTCATGATCAGATCCGCGTTCGCCTGCATGGCTTGCCATCAGGCGAGCGGGCCGGTCGCCACACCTCAGGCACCGTCAGGGAGGCTCCCATGAACCTTTCGCGTGAAGCCCGGCTCGTTACCGGGATAACGATCCTGGCTCTTCCGGCGATCATGTACGGTGGCATCACGTTGCTCGGTATCCTCACCAAGGGTGCGGCCGGCCTGGCACCCGGGAATCTGGCGCTGAACGAGACGCAGTGGGCCCTGTTTCGGGCCGGACACGCTCACGCGGGAGTCTGGCTAATTCTGTCTCTTCTGTTCCAGATATTGCTCGACTCCGCGACGTTGTCGCCGCCGCTGCGGTGGCTCGCTCGCTTCGCGGCCCCTCTGGCGAGTCTCGCGGTGTCGGGCGGGTTCTTCGGCGTTGCGTACGGCCCCGGCTTCCGGTGGCTCTTGTATTTCGGGGGCCTTTGTCTGTTCCTGGCAGTTCTGCTCACCGGAGTGGGACTGCTCCGCAGGGCGAGTGCTCCGGTCTGAGCGGTCGACCGGCGGCAACGGACCGCATCGCCGAGGCACGCGACTATGAGACGGCTACCCTTCGTCACGGCGATCGCGCTCTCTATGTCAGCCGCCTGCGGCCCCGATCAACCGGCGCGCTGCTGGTCCCGACGACGGAGGCAACCGGATCTGGCGGGTAACGGCGCGGTAGAAGCGATGACCGATTTCGGGCGGGCGAACCCTGCGCACCTGGCGTGAGGCGGCGACCGCAGGCGGGGGTCACGGCGTGACCGGCGCGGTCGCCGTCATCGCCGGCGCCACCGGCCTGGTCGGCGGGGCGCTGGTGCGCCGACTCGCGGAAGACGGTGCCTGGCGCGAGGTGCGGGCGCTGGTCCGGCAGCGGCTTCCCCCGGAGCTCGCGGGCCCGAAAGTCGTCCCCATCGAAGTCGACTACGCCCGGCTCGAGCCGCCGTCGCCCTGGGCCGCGGCCGACCACGTCTTCTGCGCCCTCGGCACCACGATGCGCCAGGCCGGCTCGCGGGAGGCCTTCCGGCAGGTGGACCTCGAGTATCCCCTGGCCTTGGCACGCGCCGCCCGCGCCCAGGGGGCCCGGCACTTCCTCCTGGTATCCTCGCTGGGCGCGGCGGCGGGCTCGCGGTTCTTCTACAACCGAGTGAAGGGCGAGGTCGAGCAGGCGGTGTCAGCGTTGGGGTTCAGATCGGTGACGATCGCCCGCCCGTCGCTGCTCGTGGGCCGGCGAGCCGAGCCACGGCCGGGCGAACAGCTGGGCAAGCTGCTCGGCGTGCTCGCGCCGCCGAGCTGGAGGCCCGTCCCCGCCACCCGGGTCGCCGAGGCTCTGGTCCGGGCGGCGAAGCGCGATGAGCCCGGCATTCGGATCCTGGAGAACCGCGACCTCCGCCGCGACGCATGACCGCCGCATCCTCGCCCGCCGTGCCACTCTTCGCCACCGCTCTCCTGCTCTCCCAATCCGTAGCCTGCTCGGACGATCCGAGGTCTCGTCTCGAGAAGAAGCCGATCGCCGACGATCTTTCTTGTTCGCCATGAACCAGCAGCGAGCCGGCAACGCCGGGTCCACGCGGCTGGTCTGGGTGGACCACTGGTTCAGCGAAATTCGGGAGCGGCTTGCCCTGCCGCTCGCCGGCTCAGCAATTTGTGCCGATGGCCGCGCGCCTCGACGTCTACCTCGAATGCGGAGCCAAGCGCACCTTCGCCGCCGCGCTCGCCTGGCCCGGCTGGTGCCGCCAGGGGCGGAACGAAGCCGACGCGTTGGCGGCTCTCCTCGACTACGGCCCCAGGTATGCTTCGATCCTGTCGGGTGCCGGGCTGGGGTTCGTCGCGCCGGAGGATCTCAAAGCAGCTGGTCGTCGTGGAGCGCCTCCCCGGCACCACTACGACCGATTTCGGCGTCCCGGGCGTGGCGCCGACGGCCGACCGCGACCGGTCGTGCGATGCGGCCCAGCTCAAGCGGTTCGAGACCATCCTCCGGGCAGGTTGGCGCGCGTTCGACGAGGCGGTAAGATCCGCCCGCGGCCAGACGCTCGCCACCGGCCCCCGAGGTGGCGGGCGCTCCCTCGAGGGGATCCTCAACCACGTGGTGGGGGCCGATGCGGGCTATCTCACCGCGGTGGGGTGGAAGGCGCCCAAGGCCGCCAAGACCGCCGAGCAGCTTGCGGCGACTCGCGAAGCGATTCTCGCGGCGCTCGAGGCCTCCGCGACCGGCGAGATCCCACCGCAAGGTCCGCGCGGAGGCACCCGGTGGTCGGCACGGTATTTTGTCCGGCGGGTGGCGTGGCATGTGATGGCGCACATGTGGGAGATCGAGCGGCGCGCGGCGGCAAGGCTAATGGTCGATCCGTAGCACGATCCTGCCCAGTACGTGACCTTGCTCGAGCCGCGCATGCGCCTGGGCCGCTTCGGAGAGCGGATAGACCGCCGCGATCGGTACGCGTAACTGGGCCTCGTCCACCACGCGCTCCAGCTCCGCGAACCTGCGTGGATCGGCCGTGGCGTCGTATGCGACCACGCGAACGCCCTTACGGGGCCGCGGTTCGGGCTCGACGCCGTTGGGATACACCACTCGCCCGCCGGTACGCAGCAGGCCGATGCATCGCTCGAGCGCATCGCCCCCCGCCAGCGCCAGGATGGCATCGAGGCCATCGGGTGCCAAAGCTCGAAGCCGGTCGACGGCATCCTGGTGGCGAGAGTCGATCGCCGCCTCGGCGCCGAGCCCCAGCACGAGGGCCGTCGCGTCCTCGCCCGAGGCGGTTGCCAGCACGCGCGCCCGGCAGGATTTAGCGATCTGGATGGCGAGGGTTCCTATCGCGCCGGATCCTCCGAAGATCAGCACGGTCGCTCCTTCACGCAGGCGCAAGAGATTGACCCCCTGGAGGGCCGTCAAACCGGTTACGGCCCCGGCGCCCGCCTCGAGCAGGTCGAGGCGCCGCGGGGCCCGCCCGACGTGCTCTGCCTTCACCGCCACGTACTCGGCGTAGAATCCACCCTTCGGGTTGGCATACTCGTAGGCCCACACCCGATCGTCGAGCTGGAAACGCCGGACGCGTGCCCCACGCGCCGCGATGATGCCCGCGCCGTCGGTCCCCAGCACCAGGAGAAAGCGCTCTCTACCGGTCGCCCATGTACCGTCGCGGATGCGGGCGTCCCACACGCCGACGCCGGCTGCATGAAGGGCAATCAGGACATCGGTCGGCCCCACCTTCGGCACCGGAACACTCCGGAGTGCCAGGACCGCCGGCGGACCGAAGCGGTCGATCGCGGCTGCCTCCATCATCGTGGGGACGGCCGCTCTCTGCTTAACGGCTGCTCGCGTGACTGTCATCGTCACTCCTGTGAGGCCATACCGACTCTGCAGCCACTTTCGATCAGACGTTGCCGAAGGAAGCCGCGGGCTTGCGCCAGCGTTTGACTGACCTCCGCCTCGGACAGATGTAGCACCCGGGCGATCTCCCCCGGCGTCAGCCCCTTCACGTGCCGGAGCACCAGCGTCCGCCGCCACCGGCGCGGCAGCTCGGCCAGCGCCACATCCACGCACCGCCGGAGGTCGCGCTGCTCATCGTCGCTGTCGTCGCCTGGCACCGGGGCATTCGGATCCTGGACGACGTCCTCGACCTTCAGGTCCTCGTCGGGCTGGTAGAAGTAGAGGATCTGCTCGCCCAGCATGGCGGCTTCCTCCATCGGCGATCTCTCAGGGATGTCCTCCTCGGTGTGGATGGCGTGCTCTCGCTCCCACCGCTGACGCCTCACCTCCGAGCGGATCCGCTCCTTCGCGAGGCGACGTAGCCAGTCGCCGGTGGGCCGCTCCTTCGGATGTCGCGCGAACTCCCGGTAGGCACGAAGAATCACGTCGTCCACCACGTCCTCGGGGGTGAGATCATCGGGCGTCAGGTCGCCCGCCGCCTCTCGCGCGGCCAGCTCGTGCCGCACGAAGTCGTACAGCTCCGACAGGTGCTCGTTAATCAGCGATATGAACTGCTGTCGGTCGGCTTCCTTGGTCGACGGCGCCGTCGTGCTGGCATGCTTCATGTCGGCTCCTCCCGAGAGCGATCGCCTACCACAGCTCGTTGAATAGGCGGATGCAGCGCTCCCACTGTTCGCTCTGCGGATTCTTCACCTTGGGATCAATAATCCTGTACGCGCGGCCGAGCGCCACGCTGGGTCCGCCCGCGATCTCCGGGAGCCGTGCCTCGCTGTCGGCACTCAGCCGCAGGTCCAGCCTCGGGCCGGTCACCAGGTGATCGAGCACGGGGCCACAGGTCGAGCGGTTCGTCCAGTTGGGTGAACCGCGCGATGTTCTTTTGCAGCCTGCGTCACCGGCAGATCGTGCGGCTCGATGATGTCCGGGAGATTTGCCCCTTGGCGGTCGCCTGCACGGAGAGGAGGAGGCGGTACAACGTTTCATTGATAAAGTCGGTGTAGCGCTTGAGATCGGTCTTGTCGATGTCGAGGCCGGCCGCCCCGGAAGAAGTGCTCGAATCTCGCGACGCTGGTCACACCCATAACATACCTCCCCGGGCCAACCTACGCGGCGTCGTGCCGGGGCGCTGTCAGGCAAGTGCGAAACGAATCAGCGCCGAGCGGCGCGCGGAGCGACCAGGAGCCAGAGCAGCACCGCGCCCGCGACGGCCGCCGACGACGTGACCAACGCCGCCGGTGCCCCGGCCCGCTGGTAGATCGCGCCGAACAGGAGCCCGCCCGGCACGGCGACGAGGCCGGTGAGCGCGTGATAGGCACCGAATCCGCGGCCCGTCCGAACCGGCGCGAGCTGCGCGACCAGCGCTCGCTCCGCCGGCTCGGTGAGTCCCGCCACCAGGCCGAATGCGAGGAACGCCAGCACCGCGGCCGCCGCGCCCCAGTCGGGTGCCAGCAGGAGCGCCACGATGGAGAAGAGGATTCCGCCCAAGGCCACGCCGGTGGAGGCGCCCGCCCGGTCGCTGAGCCGCCCGCCGGGATACGATGCCGCGCTTCGAACGACATGAAGCGCACCCCAGACCAGCGGAATGAGGGGCACCGCCACGCCGCGCTCCTGCAGGCGGAGCAGCAGCAGCGCCTCCGGCAGCTGCATGGCGGCGAGCAGCGTGAGCGCGCCGAGCGGTGCCCAGAACACCCGCCCCGCGGCGTCCGCGGTCAAAGGTCGTGGGGCGACCGGTTCGGGAGCCCGTGCTCCGTCGCCGCGCAACACGAACGCCAGGATGACGACCGCGGCGATGCCGGGCGCCGCGCTCCAGCCGATCACTCCGGGCACATCAGCCCCGGCCTCGAGCAACACCCAGGCCACCACCGATCCGAGCATGGCGCCGATGTGGTCGGCCGCGCGGTGGAAGCCGAACGCCCGACCGCGAAGCGCGGGCTCGGTCACCTCGGCGATCAGCGCGTCGCGCGGCGGCGTGCGGAGTCCCTTCCCGACCCGGTCGATCACCCGGAACCCGATCACCTGCCAGGCCGCGCTCGACAGCGAGATCAGCGGCCGCACCAGTACCGCGGTGGAATAGCCGCCCAGGATCAAGGGGCGTCGCCATCCCGGACGGTCGGCCAGCCGCCCGCTGACCCACTTGATCACGGCCGACGCGAGGTCGGCGGTGCGATCGAGAAGTCCGAGCGCGAGCGGTCCCCCGCCCAGCACGCCCGTGATGAAAGCGGGCAGGAGCGGGTAGACCATCTCGCTCGCGATGTCGTTGAAGAACGAGACCAGCGAGAGGCCCTTGACCGTTCGGGGAATCACGGACAAAGGACCGCCAGGGCACGCGGGACTACGATGACCGTCGCTGGGGTGTTTGGGCCCAGCTCACCGTCGATCTCCCCATCTTCGGCCACCGGGAGCGCGCTGCCGTAGTAGCGGCCGTTGCCGACCACGATCTGCACCGCTCGGACCGGGATGATCCCGAGCGGCGTGCCCGTCTCGGCGAGCCCCTGCACCACGGCGTTAAGGGTGCCGTCCCCGCCGGCTACCACGACCTGGTCCACGTCCGGGGCGCGGCGGCGGAGCAGCTCCGGGAAGCCGCCCGGGTCGCGGATCTTGCTCACCTCGAGGTTGAGACCCAGCTTCCGAAGCTGATCGGCAGCGTTGGCGCCGGTGTCCCGCCCCCGACGTGCCTTCGGATTCAAGAGACGAAGCGCCCGGGTGCCGGTCATCGGCGCGGAATATAAGTTTTCTGGATGACGACCCCTCCGCCGGCCTTTCGCGAGTCCAACCTCTGGTCCACGCCCATCCGGGACCTCGGCCTCACCATCGCCGGGACCCGGCTGGAGCCCATCGTGGCCGAGTTCGAGGAGGAGCTCCGGCGGGTGGGCCTGACCCGGCTGTCCCCCCGGTTCTACCTCTCCACCGAATGGGGGGTCCCGTTCGAGACGGTGGCCATCGCGATCCCGTTCTACCTGGCCCGGCCGGAGCTGACGGCCTTGCACGAGGAGCAGACTGGCCACGTGGAAGGGTTCAACCGGGCGGACATCCTGCGGTACCTCCGGCACGAGATGGGTCACGTCGTGAGCTACGCCTACCGGCTGTACGACGAGGAGGAATGGGTCCGCCGCTTCGGCTCCATCACCCAGCCCTATGAGGAGGATTACCGCCCCGAGCCGTTCAGCCGCCGGTTCGTGCGGCATCTCCCCGGCTGGTACGCCCAGAAGCATCCGGACGAGGATTGGGCAGAGACGTTCGCGGTGTGGATGACGCCGGGCCTCGACTGGCGGAAGGAATACGAGGCCTGGCCCGACGCGCTGGGCAAGCTGGTCTACTGCGACCAGGTGATCGCGCACGTCACCGCCCGCGAGCCGCTGGTGACCGCGGCGGAGCTGGATGAGGACGTGGCCGAGATCGGCTACTCGGTGGCCGACTACTATGAGGATAGGAGCGGTGAGCGGAGCCCGGACTTCCCGCCCGGGCTCGACGGCGCGCTGCGGGCGATCTTCGAGGAGTCAGCCGACCACGACACCGAGGATGGGAGGCGGCCGGCCGCCGATCTTCTGGCGCGGCTGGAGCGATCGCTGATGGAGAACGTGTACCGCTGGACCGGGCACTTTCCCGAGCGCACCCGGGTGCTCTTGCGTCACCTCGCGGGCCGGGCCCGCGAGCTGGATCTGGGTTACCACGCCCGGGACGAGGCCGCGGCGACGACCGGCCTCACGACGTTCGTGACCGCGCTCGCGATGAATCACGTCCATCGCGGCACCTATCTGCCGTAGCTCAGGCGGTCTCCCGCAGCTTGCCGGCCGACGGATTCCCTCCCTTGCGTCCTTCGTAGCGCTCGGTGGCGAGGTTCACGATCCGCTCGATGAGCCGCGGATAGTCGATGCCCGCCGCCTTCGCCGCCATCGCGAACTCTGCCGACTTCTCCAGATAACAGCTCGCGTTCACCTCCAGCACGTAGATGTCGCCGGTGTCAGT
>DATAFP010000248.1:0-2681 GCA_036257415.1 Gemmatimonadales bacterium | reverse complement strand
CGGAACCGCCAGCGAATTCGTCCGGTCTGGATCAGTCGCTGGCGGATGGTGGGCATCTGCAGAGTGGCGAACGTCTGACAGAACGGACATTGGTAATCGGCGTACTCCGTCAGCTCGAGCGGGGCCCCCGCGTCGCCGAGAACGTAGCCGCTGAAACCGGCGGTATCCGCCGTCTGCACGGTAACGTTTGCTGGAATGCTCACCGTGGCCGGCCGAGCCAACACCCAAGCCAGCGCGCCCGCGCCGACCAGTGCGACGGCAGCGAGCGCGAAGTAGAACTGCTTCAGGCCGGCCGGGGTCCCCGCCATGGCTCCTCGTCCTCCGGTTCGTCAGGCGGAAAGGCGTCGGCGCGGCGCGCCTCGTCCACGATCCGGCGGCTCTCGGCCACCTCCGGCGTGTCGTAGGTGCTCCGCACTTCGTAATGGAATAGTTCGGCGCGGGCGTCGCCCATGATCCGGAGGAGCTCGGGCACGCCGCTGTCGCTCAGCAGCTGTCCCTTGCGGTCCAGCTCCTGAATCCGGATGGCCAGCGCCCGCAGCAGCTCCACGAGGCGGTCCGCCCTGCCGTGATCGTACACCTCGTCGTGCTCTGCCATGACTTCCTCGCGGGCCGATCCCGACCCGGCGTCAAGTGACGATGCAAACCGCGGATAAATGTAATCAGGAACACAATATGGGAGAGAAGAGCGGACTTCCATGCGTACGTCCGGCTGGTTATTCTCCGCGTCGGCGCGCGAGCGCGCCCATACGTAAACCCCAAGGACGGTCGAGTGACGACAAAGAAGAAAGCGACGACGAAACGAATCACCGAGGCACCGGCGTTCGACCAGGCACGTGACGAGCTGTTCAGCCACATCCTCCGCTGCGGCGTCATCGAAGCGCTGGTCGAACATCAGAAGGACTGGTTCGACGACACGATGCAATACCTCGCCGAGCGGTACCCCGATCTCCAGGACGCCGAGCTGGCGCAGCTCCGCACGTTGGGCGAACGGTATTGCCAACCCGTGCAGCGTCGGGGTGATCCGGTGGGGCTCAAGGCCGATTCCGTCGGGGTCTGATTCCGCAAATCGAGCGTCGTGACACCGCCCCGGGACTATCCCGGGGCAATTGTGTTTGGTGCACCTTGCGTCGTCGCGGACGCCGGCGCCAGCGGTAACCCAGCGCGAGTCGCACACCGCCGCCCACCCCGAGCTCCAGCGCCCACCCGGATGGCCCGCCTGGCTGCGACTCGAGTCCAATGAGGAGCACGATGAATCCCTCGTCCTCGGGGCCCACGACAGCCGCGACGCCGCCGCCGGCATAGACGCCCACGCCCCGGATGGCAGTGGGATTCAGCAGGAAGTGACCGAGTAGCTCTCCCCGCGCCGCTGCCTCGCCGTCCGCCACGCCGGCGGCGGCGGTCAGCGCCAGTCGGAGTCGCGGGGACGGGCGGATGGCCGCGTACGCGCCGGCAACCGCGAGCGTCGGAGCCGCGGTGGCCACCAAGGCGTGCACGCCGAGCTCACCCACCCGTTGCGCGTTCGCGGGAATGGACCAGGCTACGCCCGTCGCGGCGAGCAGGCTAGCCCAGCCGGACCGCATGCGTGATGATCGTGTCCGGCGCTAGGCTGGCGAGAACGGAGCAGTACTTGGTGACCGAAAGGTCGACCGCTCGCTCCGCGTTGGCCGCGGTGAGACCGTCGCCCCGCAGGTGGAAGATCAGCTCGAGGCTGGTGAGGCGGCGGGGATGCTCGTCCCGTCGGGTGGCGACCACCTCGACCCGGGCAGCCCCGAGCGTTACCTGCATCTTCTCGAGAATTGCCACGACGTCCGACCCAGCGCACGCGCCGACGGCCAGCAACAGCGCGATGAATGGACCGGGTGCTTCGACTCCATCGGCATCGAGTAGGGTCTCTGGACCGCCAACCTCGCCGCCACGAAACCGCATCCCGCCTTCCCATCGCAGCTCGGCTCGCCGGGTGGGTCTATCCGCCATCGGTCTGGTTCACCAGGCGACCCCGCGCTTCTCGCGGCCGGAGACGCGGGTATAGTCCCAGATCGCGTAGAGGCCGGCACCCGCGGTGGCCCACGCCAGCGGGCGAACCAGTGGTGAATCGAGCAGGAAGGCCAGCAGCGTCAGCATCTGGCCGATGGTGACCGCCTTCCCACCGGGCCGCGCCGGAATCGCGCTCGGCGTCCCGCGTATTGCGGTTACGGCGAACGCGATCGTTGCCACGATGTCGCGAATCAGCGCCGCGCCCACCTCATACCACGCCAGCCGGCCGGAGAACGCCACCACGCCAAAGGCGGAGGCCATGAACAGCTTGTCAGCGATCGGATCCAGCAGGGCACCCAGCCGCGAGGCGCCGTAGCGCCGCGCCACTCGCCCGTCCAACAGGTCGGTGCCTGCCGCCGCAACTAGAATCGCGAAGCGGAGTTCCGGCGCGCTGACCAGCGGGAACGCGACCGCGAGCGGCAGTCGCGCGGCCGTCAGGAGATCGGCCGGGCTCCACCGGGGACGCTCTTGCTCGCCTATCCGGGCAGGACTACCTTCGGACATTCTTGCCGCCGGGCGTGAGAGCCGTAACATATACGCCGGGCAACGCAGGCCGCGACGTGCGCGGCGCGACTTGGCGCGCCGGAACTCGTACCTCCGCGCTTTCCCTTCCGCCCGCTTCCGGTCATGCTGGACACAGCGGTTAT
>DATAFP010000123.1:0-5220 GCA_036257415.1 Gemmatimonadales bacterium | reverse complement strand
CGATGCGCTACGACGTGCGCTGGACCGAGGAGCTCTTGATCAAGGCGCTGTTCCGGTTTCATCCGGAGCTTGCCAACGCGGGCGTGATCTACGACGGCTCCGACGAGCGCCGGGCGAACTACACCCTGGAAGGCGGCGACGTGCACCAGCTGCGTCCCGACCTGCTGGTCCTGGGCTTCAGCGAGCGGAGCTCCCCGGCCGCGCTCGATCAGCTCTGCGAGCTCGTGTTCGCCCGCACCGCCGTCACCGACGTGATCGTGGTGGTGATGCCCAAGCTGCCCACCGCTATCCATCTCGACATGGTGTTCACCCAGGTGGATCGCGACCTCTGCGCGGTCTACCCGCCGTTCTTCGTCGGCCCTGAGCGGCTGCCGGTGCTGTTGCAGCGGAAGGGCGAAGAGGGCGTGCGGGAGATGCCCAGCTTCTTCGCGGCGCTCGCCGAGGTTGGCCTGCCGCTCGACCCGGTGTTCGCGGGCGGCGAGCATCGCACGTCGCAGGAGCGCGAGCAGTGGAGCTCCGCGTGCAACTTCGTGGCGCTCCGGCCGGGGACCATCGTGAGCTATCGGCGAAACTATGAGACCTTGGAGGCCCTCCGCGGGGCGGGGTTCCGCTCGGTGCCCTCCACCGATTTCCTCGCGTTCGACGACTGGTCCGAGGCGCGCCAGCGGATCGTGGTCACGATCGAAGGGACGGAGCTCGCGCGCGGCGGCGGTGGCCCGCGCTGCATGACGCTTCCGCTCCGGCGGGTGGACCTGTGATCGGGCTGGAGGTGCACCCGGTTACCACCCTCGCCGAGCGGGTGCTGCTGCTGCTCGGCGCCGAGGGGCCGCAGACCGCGGGTACCCTCTGCACTGAAGTGCTCGGGATGCCCGCTGCACCGCCCGCGGTCGCCGAGCGGCTGGCCGTTGCCCTGCTGGCCGCCGATCCCCGGGTGAGGCAGCTGACAGACGGCCGCTGGTCGCTGGTCGCCGAGGCTTGCGGCTCACCCCTGATCGAGGAATGCGCGTTCGCCGTGGTGGACGTGGAGACGACCGGCATGCGTGCGTGGGGCGGTGACCGCATCACCGAGATCGCGATCGCGGTGGTGCACGGAGCGCGGCGCGAGATCGTCTTCGAATCATTGGTGAACCCCGAACGCCCGATACCGACGCCGGTGGTGGGCGTCACGGGCATCACCGACGCGATGGTTCGGTCTGCCCCGCGGTTTGCCGATCTCGCCGAGACGGTGCTCGCGATGCTCGGCGGACGAATCTTCGTGGCGCACAACGCGCGGTTCGATTGGGCGTTTGTGGGTGCCGAGCTCCGGCGCGCCCGCGAAGTGGTGCTGGACGGGCCTCGGCTATGCACCGTGAAGCTCGCGCGTCGGCTGGTCCGGGGGGTCCGTTCCTGCGGCCTGGACAATCTCACCCGCCATTTCGGGTTCGAGAACGGCGCCCGGCACCGCGCCGCGGGAGATGCACTGGTGACGGCCGAGCTGCTCGGCACCTTGCTGTGCCTGGCCCGCGAGGGGGGAGCGCGGACCATCCAGGATTTGAGCGACATCGAGGCACGACCCCGGAAGGCGCGGCGCCGCCGGCGCGCGTCCGCCCACCCCACCGAGCCTCGCGCCGACTCCTGGACCGAGACCGACCGATGACCGCGCTGGTGCACACGTTCACCGTCGGGCGACTTCGCTGCCACACGCTCGAGGCCGGTCTGCAGCGGCTCGACGGCGGCGCGATGTTCGGCGTGGTGCCTCGGCCATTGTGGGAGAAGCGCGCCCCACCGGATGCCCGGCATCGGATTCCGCTCGCGCTTCGCTGCCTGCTGGTGGAACATCCTGACGGTCCGGTGCTGGTCGATACCGGAGTCGGCGACAAGGAAGACCCGCGGTTTCACGACATCTACGGCATCGAGAACGTCGGCCAGCCCGGCCCGACTCGACTGGAGGATGCGCTCGCGGAAGTCGGGGTTACGCCCGACGACGTGCGGGTGGTGATCAACACCCACCTGCACTTCGACCACGCGGGGGGAAATACCACGCTCACGGGAATGGATGCGCCGATCCTCGACTCCGCAGAGTTCGGCGCCGACCTCACGTTTCCCAGCGCGATCTACGTGGTGCAGCGAGGCGAGCTCGAGTTCGCGCGGCACACCAACGAGCGCACGCGTGCGAGCTATCTACCCAAGAACTTCGAGCCCGTCTCGATCGCAAATCGTTGGCGGCTGTTCAACGGCGACGGGGAGGTGACGCCCGGCATCTCGCTTCGGCACACCCCCGGCCACGTGCCACACCACCAGTGCGTCGTGATCCGCGATGGCGGGGAGACCGCGATCTTCCTGGCGGATTTGATCCCGACGACCGCGCACCTGCCGCTGCCGTGGATTATGGGCTACGATCTGGAGCCGTTGCGGACGCTCGAGAGCAAGCGCTCCGTCATCGAAGAGGCGCTCGCGCGCGGCTGGACGTTGATCTTCGAGCACGATCCGTCGGTAGCTACCGCGCGGCTGGAGCGAACCAACAAGGGGCTGCAGCTGACCGACATCGTCCGGGTGGCGTCGGGGATCGCGCAGCCGGCCGTGGATTGACTCGGGTCGCCCAGGCTCCGGTTGACACGGCGGCGCGGCCTGATGAGATTTGCCGCTCGCAAGCGGGGACGGAACGTCCCTCACCCTGAGCCCGCGGCGGTCTGCGGTGTGAACGGGTCCTGATTGCAGGCACAGATGCGCCGCCGAGGCATGCGACGCCTGCCTTGGTGATCCGGACCCCGGTTTCAGGGGTCCGTTTTCTTTGCTCGGGAGGTTGTGCCGCTGTCCACGAACGAACGCGAAAGACGAGTCCGCGTCAACCGGATGATCCGGATCAGCCCCGTCCGCGTGATCGGCCCGGGCGGCGAGCAGTTGGGAGTTCTGCCGGTCGATGAGGCGCTCTCCGCGGCGCAGGAGCGGGGACTGGACCTCGTGGAAGTGGCGCCGATGGCGCGGCCTCCCGTCGTCAAGATCATGGACTACGGGAAGTTCAAGTTCGAGGAAGCAAAGGCGGCGCGCGCGGCCAAGAAAAAGCAGCACGTCATCCAGCTGAAGGAAGTAAAGTTTCGCCCGGGCATCGACGACCACGACTTCGAGTTCAAGACCCGGCACGCCCGCGAGTTCCTGGGCGACGGCAACAAGGTCAAGGTCACCATGATGTTCCGCGGCCGGCAGATGTCGCACGTCGAGCTGGGCAGGGCGGTACTGGATCGGGTGGCCGCCACGCTGGCGGACGTCGGCAAGATCGAGATGGATGCCAAGCTCGAAGGCCGGAACATGACGATGGTTATCGCGCCCAAGTGACGGGACGCCCACAGGACTGACAGCGATGCCCAAGCAGAAGACGAAGCGTGCCGCCACGAAGCGCTTTCTCCGGACCGGAACCGGGAAGCTCAAGCGCTTCCACGCGAACCACACGCACATTCTGACCAAGAAGACGCGCAAGCGGAAGAACCGGCTCAAGAAGGGCGACCTCGTGAGCGCGGCCGACTTCCGGCGGGTCAACCGTCTCCTTCAGGCCTGAGGACGAGCCATGCCTCGCGTCAAGAGCGGCGTCGCGCACCACGCCCGCAAGAAGAAGTACATGGAAGCCGCCAAGGGCGCCCGCGGCGGCCGGAGCAAGCTCTACAAGGCGGCCAAGGAAACCGTCGAGCGCGGCATGCGCTACGCGTACCGCGACCGGCGCAAGCGGAAATCCGACTTCCGGGCGCTCTGGATTACCCGGATCAACGCTGCCGCGCGGCAACACGGGCTGAGCTACAGCCGCCTGATGGCGGGGCTTCGCAAGGCCGGAGTGGACATCAATCGGAAGATCCTCGCCGACCTCGCCGTTCGCGACGCGGACGCGTTCGCGAAGATCGCGGAGGTCGCCAAGTCGAACGGGTAGCGCCGCCCGGCGGCGCCGGATCGAACCCGATCTCCGCCATGTGGGGCCGTCCGCCGGGCGCGGGTGGCCCCACGAGCGTATCCTGGTAATGGCACCGACTATGACAGAACTCGCCGAGCTCACTGAGCTGCGCCAACGCATCAAGCGCATTCCGGGTCTCGATGCCGCGGCGCTCGAAGCCGAGCAGATCGCCCTGCTCGGCCGGAAGGGCGGAGCGATCACCGAGCTCCTCAAGCGGCTCCCGGCCTTGCCGCCCGACCAGCGCAAGGCGCTCGGCGCCACGCTCAATGAGCTGAAGCTCAGCGCCACCGCGCTGCTCGACGCGCGGAAGCAGGAGCTCGATGCCGCGCGGCGCGCCCGCGCGGAAGCGGTGGACCTGACCATGCCCGCCCGTCGCCGGTGGACCGGCGCGGAACATCCCGTTACCCGCGTGACCGACGAGGTCCTGGGGATCTTCCGGGAGCTGGGCTTCGCGGTCGTGATCGGTCCCGAGGTCGAGACCGACTGGTACAACTTCACCGCACTCAATGTCCCGGCGGACCATCCCGCCATGGACATGCACGACACCCTGTACCTCGACGCGCCGCCGGTCGAGGAAGCGCCGGGGTCGGGCCGCCTCTTGCTGCGGACGCACACGTCGCCGGTGCAGATCCGCACTCTGCTCACGTCGCGGCCCCCGATCCGCGCGGTGATGCCCGGCTGGGTATACCGGAACGATCCTTTCGACCCCTCCCACGCGCCGGCGTTCTCGCAGATCGAAGGCCTTGCGGTGGACGATGGGATCTCGTTCGTGGACCTGAAGGCGACCCTGATTCACTTCGCCCGGCGGTTCTTCTCGGACGACACCAAGGTGCGGTTCCGGCCCTCGTTCTTCCCGTTCACCGAGCCATCCGCCGAAATGGATGTGGGCTGCCGTATCTGCGGTGGCGTGGGCTGTCCGACCTGCAAGGGTACCGGCTGGACCGAGATCCTGGGCTGCGGGATGGTGCACCCGAACGTGTTGCGGGCTGGCGGTGTGGATCCCGAGCGGTACACCGGATTCGCCTTCGGGATGGGTCCCCATCGGGTGACGATGCAACGGCACGGAATACCGGACATTCGCCTGCTCTACGAGGGCGACATGCGCTTCCTCACCCAGTTCCTGCCGGATAGCTCGCGCGGACGGCGGGGAGAGCCATGAACGTCTCGCGACGTTGGCTGGAGGAGTTTCTCCGGCGTCCGCTCGTGGCGCAGGACGTGGCGCAGCGCCTCGCCATGCGTGGCGCACCCGTTGACGCCCTAGAGTCGCTGCACGGAGACCTGGGTGATATCAAAGTCGCGCTGGT
>DATAFP010000242.1:0-9113 GCA_036257415.1 Gemmatimonadales bacterium | reverse complement strand
GAGGCCGCCGACCAGTTGACCGAATCGCTCGGACGTGGGCCGGTGCTCGGAGCGGTCGCCAAGATCGTCGCGTTCATCGACGGCCCGGGCCGTATCCGCGATCTAGGCGGACCTACCGCAGCGGCGTTTGCCGAGCTGGACAACCGTCCATCGGAGCGGGTAGGCCGGCTCCGGCAGGCGTTTCGTCGAGCCGGGCTCGAGGTGGAAGAGCCGCCGGACATCAATGCCGCGATCTGGATCAAGTTCTTGTTCGTCGCAACCGCTGGTGGCATTGGGGCGGTTGCGCGGCAGCCGATCGGCGTTCTGCGCCGGGTCCCGGAAACCCGACGACTGCTCCAGGCCGGGATGGGCGAGATCGCCGCGCTGGCGGCAGCGCGGAGGGTGCGCTTGCCGGACGACATCGTCGCGCGTACGATGGCGTTTGTAGACACTTTGCCGGCTGAGGGAACTGCCTCGCTCCAGCGCGACATCGCAGAGGGCCGCCGGTCCGAGCTGGATGCATGGAGTGGAGCGGTGGCGCGGCTGGGCGGAGCCGCGGGGGTGCCGACGCCGGTTCATTCGTTCATATACGGCAGCCTGCTGCCGTCGGAGCTTCAGGCGCGAGGACGTATGTGATCAGCAATCCGCACACCGCCTATCGTTCGCAGGACATCCTGACCGTCGTGATGGGTGGCGGCGCGGGAACCCGTCTGTTTCCGCTCACCAAGGACCGGTCCAAGCCTGCCGTCCCCCTGGCCGGTAAGTACCGGCTGGTCGACATCCCGATCAGCAACTGCATCAACTCGGACCTCCGCCGCATCTTCGTACTCACGCAGTTCAACTCCAGCTCGCTGCATCGGCACATCCAGGAGACCTACCGGTTCGACCACTTTTCGCCGGGATTCGTCGAGATCCTGGCAGCTCAGCAGACCCCGGATCGGACCGCCTGGTATCAGGGCACGGCGGACGCTGTGCGGCAGAACCTGGTGCACCTCGCGAACTATCCCCACCGCTTCGTGCTCATCCTCTCGGGCGATCAGCTCTATCGGATGAACTACCGCGCCATCGTGCAGCGCCACCTCGCGACCGAGGCGGAGGTGACCGTCGCCACCATGCCGGTCACACCGGCTGCGGCGGCGGCCTTCGGCATCATGCAGGTGGCAAGCGACGGCCGCATCACCCGCTTCGTCGAGAAGCCCAGAGATCCGGCGCTGGTCGCCTCGCTCGCCACGGACTGGAGCGCCTTCGGCGAGACTCCGGCCGCAGGGGCCGACGCGCTGCTCGGGTCCATGGGCATTTACCTGTTCGACCGCGCCGTGCTGGAACACTCGCTTCAGGGCGACGAGGAGGATTTCGGCAAGCACCTGATCCCGAAGCTCATCGGCACCCGGCGGGTGTTCGCCCACATGCACCAGGGGTACTGGGAGGATATCGGGACGATCCGGTCGTTCTACGAGGCCAATCTCGACCTGTGCGAGCCCGTCCCGCAGTTCAACTTCTACGATGCGACGGCGCCGGTGTTCACCCACGCGCGATACCTGCCCCCGACCAAGGCGGTCCGCTGCCGGATGGAACGGGCCGTGATCGCGGACGGCTGCATCGTTATCGACGCCGAGATCACTCACTCGCTCATCGGGGTTCGAAGCCGGATTCATGCCGGCGCCGCGATCCGGGATTCGCTCGTGATGGGCGCCGACTATTACGAGACGCCGGACCGCGTTCGTCCGGGCGCGCCCCCGATCGGCGTGGGGGAGAACACCGTGATCGAGCGGGCGATCGTGGACAAGAACGCGCGGATCGGCAAGAATGTCCGAATCACGCCGGACGGCAAGCCGGCGGAGATGGACGGACCGAACTTCTATGTGCGCGACGGCATCGTCGTCATTCCCAAGAACGCGGTGGTGCCTGACGACAGCGTGATCTAACTGGAAGGAAGACGACTATGACCGCCCCCACGGCGATGGCCACGGCGGCTGCATCGGGCCGAAAGCCGCGCGATGACGAGCTCGACGTCTACGGACTCACCCATACCGGCCTCGCGCGCCGCGACAATCAGGACCACTTCCTCATCTGCTCGCTGCGGAAGCAGGTGCTGGTGCACCACACCAGCCTCCCGGCCATCCAACACCTTTCCGCGGCGGGCGAGCGGCTGGCGTTCGTGGCCATGGTAGCCGACGGCGTCGGCGGCGGTGCCCGGGGTGAGGTGGCGGCGCGCCTCGCGGTCGAGACGGTCACCCAGTACGTGACCGACAGTATGCGCTGCTACTACGCGAACAACGCGGACGATACCGAGTTCTCCCAGGCGCTGGAGGAAGCCGCGCTCCAGTGTCACGCCGACTGCCTCCAGCGTGCCTCCCAGGACCCCGATGCCGGCGGGATGGCCACGACGCTGACGCTGTTTCTCGGCGTCTGGCCCCGGGCCTATCTGCTGCAGGTCGGCGACAGCCGATACTATGCGTTGCGCCGGGGCGAGCTGTTGCAGATCTCCCGCGACCAGACGCTGGCGCAGGAGTTAGTGGATCTCGGCGTTTTGAGCCGCAGCGATGCGTCCCGGTCGCGGCTCGCGAACACACTGTCGAGCGCCATCGGCGGGCGCCAAACCGCACCGGTCGTCACCCGGATGACGTCGGAATGGGGCAACGTGGGGCTCCTGTGCAGTGATGGCCTCACCCGGCACGTCTCCGAGGAGCGCATCTGCGACCGCCTCCGCAACATCAGCAGCGCCAAGCAGGTCTGCGAGGACCTCCTCCAGGACGCGCTGGAGGGTGGCGGCAGCGACAACATTACGGTCGTCGTGTTTCGAGCGGTGGCACGGGATTCGACGCCGGTCGTTTGACCTCCCTTCTCACGGGGCCTACATTTTTTTCGATACGTGGCGGTAGAGATCGCCCTTACAAGGACTTCACGATGGCGGATCCGACAATCGAAGCCCTCGCGGCGTACGACGGGGCGGTGATCCGGAAGGGTCCCGGTCTCGAGGTCCGCGATCCGGCGGCGCTCAGGACCCGGGCCACGGACCGGTTGGCGCATCAGGCCGTATTTGGTGGGCAGGACGATCGCGAAGCCGCCCGTTGGGTACTGTGGGAGCTGGGCCAGGCGGTCGGCTGCCGGCCCGGGTCCATTCACGATTTGTACATCGCGCGCGGCAGGGGGGAGTGCGGCGGGTTCACGGTGCCTGCCATCAACGTCCGGATGCTAGCGTACGACACGGCCCGCGCGGTCTTTCGGGCGGCCCGGGCCGGTGACGCTGGGGCGATCATCCTGGAGATCGCACGCTCGGAGATCGCCTACACCGAGCAGCGGCCAGCCGAGTACGTCGCAGTAATGATCGCGGCGGCGCTGCGCGAGGGGCATCCGTTGCCGCTCTTTATCCAGGGCGATCACTGCCAGGTCAATGCCAAGAAATACGCGACCGACCCCGATGGTGAGGTGGGCGAGGTCAAGAAGCTGATCGCCGAGGAGATCGGCGCCGGCTTCTACAACATCGATGTCGACACGTCGACGCTGGTGGATCTGTCCTATCCGACGCTGGCCGAGCAGCAGCGACTGAACTACGAGCGCTGCGCCGAGATCACGGCGTTCATCCGGGACCTCGAACCGGACGCCGTCACCGTGTCGGTGGGGGGCGAGATCGGCGAGGTCGGCCACAAGAACAGCACGGTCGAGGAGCTGCACGCGTTCATGCAGGGGTATACCGCCAGCCTGGCCCGGCTGGGGTCCCACGCCGGGCTGAGCAAGATTTCGGTTCAGACCGGGACTTCGCACGGCGGCGTCGTGCTGCCCGACGGCAGCATCGCGGATGTAAAGCTCGACCTGGACGCCCTCGCGGCGCTCTCTAAGGCGGCTCGGGAGATCTATCATCTGGGCGGCGCCGTGCAGCACGGCGCCAGCACCCTTCCTCCCGACGCGTTCGGCAACTTCCCACGGGTGGAAACAGCCGAGATTCACCTCGCCACCAACTTCCAGAACATCGTCTTCGATCACCCGCGGCTGCCTGGTGGCTTGCGCGACGAGATGAAGGCATGGCTCGCCGCCAATGCCCAGAGCGAGCGGAAGGCGGGCGATTCGGAGGAGCAGTTCTATTACAAGGCGCGCAAGCGGGCGATCGGGCCGTTCAAGCGGCAGCTGTGGGAGCTGCCGGAAGACGTGCGTGCAGCGATGGCCGCGGCGCTCGAGAAGACCTTCGTCTTCCTGTTTGCGCAGCTCAAGGTCAACCGTACCGCGGAGCTGGTGCGCCGTTTCGTGCGCGCGCCGGTGCAGCATCATGCCGCGCTCAAGCCGGCGTTGGTGACCGCAGTCGACGACGCCGAAGCCGGCGAATAGGAGGCTTTCATGGCCCGCATCAGACCCCGATCCGAGGTAGTGTACGTCGAGCGCGGCGGAGACCCCTCCGCAAAGTGGCTGTTCTGGGGCGCGCTGCTCGGCGCCGGGTTGGCGCTCCTGTACGCGCCCCGGAGCGGTGAGGAGACCCGCCGCTTGGTACAGCGTCGTCTCTGGAAGCTTCGCGCAATGACCGAGGAAAAGCTGGACGAGTTCTCCCAGCAGCTCGGCGGGCGCAGACGAGGCGAGTTCAGCGAGCCGGCCGACGAGGAGGATGAAGACGATCTCGAGCCGGACACGTTCGGCAATGGACTGGGCCGTCCCGCGTCCGCATCCGCGCGACAGGATCTCGAGCGCCGTCTGGCCGAGGCGCGGTCCCGGCGCCGGGCGGCGTCGGCCGACATCGAGGAGCCGCTCGCCTGAGCGGCGCCTCCCGGCGTCCGCGGTATCGGTCGCCTCGTGGATTCGTCTCCCACACCCTGCAGGCGGCTGACGAGAACAACATCCCGTTTCTGGCCAGCGCGCTGACGTTCGACGCCCTGCTGGCCGCCGTGCCGTTCATCCTGCTGCTGCTGATCGGGTTCACCCATCTCGCGCAGGCGCTGCAGGGCGGGGTGGACCTGAGCAGCGGTGCCGATCCCACCATCCTGTTTCACCGGTTCCTGCCCGCCCATAGCGACGCACCGGGCGATGATCCGTTCGCCTTGTTCGAAGGACTGTTGGCCCGAATTACCCGAAACCGGGGTGAGTTGTCGCTGGTGGCGGCGCCGGCATTCGTCTGGTTCAGCACCCGCCTGTTCGCCGGTCTTCGCACCTCACTCAACTGGGTGTACGACGTCGCCGCCCGGCCGCAGCCGCGGCGGAACTTTGTGATTGTCTATCTGCGTAGCAAGCTGCACGACGTCCTGATGGTGCTCTCCACGCTGCTGCTGTTTCTCCTCAATACCGTGATGACGGCCGGTCTCTCCCTGCTTCAATTCCACAGCGCGAACGTCGCGCCCGAGCTGCGGTTCTTCGTGTCCACGATCGGGCGGGTGCTTGGCGAGCTCCTGGCATTCTCGTTTCTGATCTCGCTCTTCTATCTGGTCTATCGCTACGCATCCGACCGCCGGCTCCCCGGGAAGACAGCCCTGTTCGCGGCCGGGTTTGCCGCGGTTGCCTTCGAGCTGGCCAAGCGGCTCTATGCATGGTACCTGGCCAATGTGGCGTCGCTGGGCGGACCGTCGGGCGACGCGAACATCGGCGCCGCCGTGCTGTTCGTGCTCTGGATCTATTACACCGCGCTGGTGTTTCTCCTGGGTGGCGTGGTGGCGGAGAGCTGGGAGCTCCGGGCGATCCAGACCCGACAGCGAGCGATACTGGGGTAAGTGACCCACCCATACACTCGTCTCCCATTCTGCTTATATTGCGGGTGCCCCAGGTCCGGAGGGCGCCGGCGCGTGAATCGCGTCAGGACCTCGCCGGTAGCAGCGCTAAGCGATGTCCGGTGTCGCTTCGGGTAGCCTGGGGCAATTCTCAAGGGCGGTAGAGGCGGTTGAGCACCGCCCTACCGCCCTTACCGCCTCCAGGATCACCTGTCCGCCTGACCGCATGATCGCTCTGGCCCGCAAATACCGCCCGCGTCGCTTCGCCGACCTGTTGGTCCAGGACCACGTGAGCGCCGTCCTCCGGGGCGCGCTCATCCGCGGGCGGGTCGGCCACGGGTACCTGCTCACCGGTCCGCGTGGTGTCGGTAAGACCACCGCGGCCCGTATCCTGGCGATGGCGCTCAATTGTCCGAGCCGCGCTCCGGACGGCGAGCCCTGCGGCACCTGCGACGACTGCCGGCGAGTCTGGACCGGCGCCGCCAATCTCGACGTGGTGGAGATCGACGCCGCCAGCAACCGCGGCGTGGACGACGCCCGCGAGCTGCGGGAGCGTGCGATGTACGCGGCGTCCGGTGAGGGGCGGTACAAGGTGTACATCGTGGACGAAGCTCACATGCTCACCCGCGAAGCCTGGAATGCGCTGCTCAAGATTCTCGAGGAGCCACCGCCGCGGGTGGTATTCGTCTTTGCCACCACGGAGCCGCAGAAGATCGCCGCGACGGCAGCCCCGGTGCTGTCCCGGCTCCAGCGATTCGATTTCCGCCGCATCGGTCCAGCGGCAATCAAGGCCCGCCTGGTCGAAGTACTCGCCGCGGAGGGACTCCAGGCCGACGAAGACGCGCTGACGCTCATCGCCCGCTACGCCGACGGCGGGATGCGGGATGCCCTATCGATCCTCGACCAGTGCCTGAGCTTCGGCGACGGTGCGGTCACGGCCGATCGAGTGCGCGACGTGCTGGGCGTGGTGGGCGACGATCTGTACGCCGAAGTGCTCGCGCTGGTGGCGGAGCGGCGGCCCGCGGCGGTGTTTCCGCTGATCGACCGGCTCCTCGAGTCCGGTGCCGACCTGGTGGAATTCGCGAGCGGCGCCGCCGAGCTGCTTCGGTCGCTGCTCATGCTCAAGGTGGGCGCTCAGCCCGAGGGCCTGACGGAGGCTGCCCGGGAGGCGGTGGCCCGGTATCAGGACCAGCTCGACGCCGGCGACGTGCTGCGGATGCTCAAGCTGCTGGCCGAGAGCGAGGCCGCCATTCGCCGGAGCGCGAGCCCCCGTCTGGTGATCGAAACGCTGCTGCTTCGCTGGGCGATGATGGACCGGACCGTCGATCTGGCGGACGTGATCGCGGGCGGGCGGCCGCTGAAGCGGCCGGCTGGGCCGGAGCCTGTCCGACCCGTGGCCCCGCCGGCTGCGGATCGCCCCGCCGAGCGCTGGACGGCCCAGCCGCCGCCAGGCGGCCGCCGCCCGGCGTCCGAGAGCGGGGCGGCCGGACCCCTCGCCCTGGCGGACGCGTGGGAGGCGGTAATCGCCGCCGTGCGCGAGCGGAGCCGGTTCCTGGGTGAGGCCGCCGGCGCCCTGCGGCCGGTGTCCTTCGAGCAACCGTGGCTGACCGTGGAGTTGCCGGAAGCGGCCGGGGTATTTGCGCGGCCGCTGGCGGAGCAGGCGGGCACGATCGAAGACGTTGCCGCCGGCGTGCTCGGCACCGCGGTTCGGCTTCGGATAACCCAGGCAGCAGGCCAGTCGGCGGAATCGCCGCCGCGACGTATGACCGACGAGTCGATCCGGGCCGACCGGCTGCGGGGCCTGCGCGCGCGCGACCCGGCGCTCGACCGCGCGGCCGACGAGCTAGATTTGGAGATAGTCGAGTAGCTATGGGCTCTCAGCGATGGGGTGCTCCTCATGGCTCAAAGCCCATAGGCTGGTTAACTTGCCCCCAATGGCAGGACTTCCTGATTCGATGGCAGACTTCCAGCAACTGATGCAGCTCAGCCAGCAGGTGCAGGGGCGGCTGGCGCAGCTGCAGTCCGAACTCGCAGGCCGCACCTTCGAGACGACCGCCGGTGGCGGTCTCGTGCGGGTTACGGCGGATGGCCGCGGCACCATCCGCGCCGTCACGATCGATCCCGCCGTGTTTCAGGATCATGACGCGGAGTTCCTGGCCGACCTTGTGCTATCGGCCGTCGCGGAGGCCCAGCGCCGCGCGGGAGAGTTGCTGCAGTCGGAGATGCGCAAGGTTCAGCCGTTTCCGTTCCCGATCCCGTGACGGTGACTGCGATTGACGAGCTGATCGCGCAACTCTCCCAGTTGCCGGGGATCGGCCGGAAAACCGCACAGCGCCTCACCTTCTTTCTGCTTCAGCAAGCGCCCGACCAGGCCGGACGGCTCGCGGCCGCACTCACGGCGGTCGCTGAGCGGGTCCGGCCGTGCAGGGAATGCGGTAACCCGACCGAGGAGCAACCCTGCCTGATCTGCGCGGATCCCCGACGGGACGGGGCCTTGCTCTGCGTGGTGGAGGAGGCTTCGGATCTCCAGGTGGTGGAACGGTGCACCGAATATCGGGGACGATATCACGTTCTGGGTGGACGGCTGTCACCACTCGACGGCGTAGGTCCCGAGTCGCTTCGCATGGATCGTCTCCTGGCCCGGGTCCGGGACGGAGCGGTACGCGAGGTGATCTTGGCGACGAACCCATCCATGGAAGGTGAAGTAACGGCGACGTACGTGCAGCAATTGCTCGCCGGGTCGGCGGTCCGGGTCACCCGGCTCGCGCGCGGGCTCCCGGTCGGCGGCGATCTCGAATACGTAGACGGGGTGACGTTGGCGCACGCGCTCACCGCCCGGCAGGAGCTTCCTTAAGATGCGGTCGCGCGCGGCTGTCGCCGGGACCGGCCTGCTCGCAGGGGCCGTCGCGGGCTGGCTGCTGGCCCAACGCCGGTTCGCGCAGAATCGCCGTGATCTGTTCAGCGCCTCGCCGATCAAACGGCTGGGTGCTCTGGGCTACCTCGCGGGCCAAACGGGGGTTGATCGCGTACGGGTCCTGCACGACTATCTCGCATGGGAGACTCACCCGCTCCTTCGGCGGCGGGCGCAGGCGATCGTTCGGCGCCTCGAGACCCAGGTGTGATGAGGGCGCCATGACCGGAGGCGCGTCGAGCTGGTCGTTCCGGGAGGACGACTCCCGCCGGATCGAGACCGTGCTGGCCGGCTTCCTCCGCGAGTCGAACGCGCGAACCGCGCTGATCGTGGACCGCACGGGACAGCTCGTCGCCACCGTGGGGGAGCCGCCCACCTTCGATCCCACCGCCTTCGCCTCGTTGACCGCGGCCGACTTCAGCGCCAACGACCAGCTCGCCCGGATGCTCGGTGAGCCGGAGTTCGGCGCGCTGTTCCATCAGGGCGAGCGCGAATCGATGTATTTGGCGGACGTGGCCCGCCGGGTGATCTTGGTCGTG
>DATAFP010000094.1:0-3463 GCA_036257415.1 Gemmatimonadales bacterium | reverse complement strand
GGTCCGATGGAAACCGCGGGCGTGCTCCAGCCCGACGATCCGGTGTTCGAGGGCCTCCATTTGGGGCTGGCCGGCCCGGTGTCCGTCGAGGGCCGGTTGCAGGAAACCGGGCCGGGCGAATTCTTTTGGCGCGGTCGGGTGCGGGGCGAGGTGCGCGGCGACTGCCGCCGCTGCCTGACCGACGTGGCGCAACCGGTGGATGTCGAGCTGAACGTACTTTTCAGCGAAGACCCCGACGCGGCCGACGATCCCAGCGTCTATCCGCTCGCGCCGGCGGCCCCAGCCATCGACCTGGCTGATGCCATCCGCGAGGAGCTCGCGCTGGCCGTTCCGCCGTACCTGCTGTGCCGGGAGGATTGCGCGGGACTCTGCCCGCGCTGCGGCGCCGATCTGAATGCCGGTGCGTGCCACTGTGCCCCGGCCGAACCTGTCTGAGGACGCCATGGCCGTTCCGAAGAGACGTACCTCGAAGTCGAAGAAGCGCCTGCGTCGCGGGCACCACAGCGGCGCCGGCATGCGTACTCAGGCATGTCCCCGCTGCAGCTCACCCAAGCTGCCGCATCGCGTCTGCCCCACCTGCGGCTACTATCGCGGCAAGAAGCTGGTCGAGGTCAAGGAAGACTGACCGTGATTCGCGTCGCGGTGGACGCGATGGGCGGTGACCGCGCGCCCGAAGCCGAGGTCGACGGCACGCTGGCCGCGCTGGCGGAACTGGCCCCCACCTTCGTGGTGCAGCTGGTTGGCCGTCCCGACGCGATCGACGCAGCGCTCACGCGACATGGGGACGTGGACCGGAAGCGGATCGAGATCCGCCCGGCCACTGAGGTCATTGGTATGGCCGAAAAGCCCCTTGCCGCGGTCCGCAAGAAGCAGGACTCGAGTCTGGTAGTAGGACTTCGGCTTCAGGGCGAGGGCCAGTCGGACGCCTTCGTGTCCGCCGGTAACACGGGCGCGGTATTGGCCGCATCCACGATGATTCTCGGGTTGCATGACGGTGTCGAGCGGGCCACCGCCGCCACTCCATTTCCCACCGCCGACCACCCGGTGCTGGTGCTCGACGGCGGCGCCAACGTCGACTGCTCGCCCCGCGAGCTGGTCAACTTCGCCTACCTGGGGACCGCTTACGCCCGCGACATTTTTGGCCGTCCCAATCCGACGGTCGGCCTGCTGAACGTGGGTGAAGAGGAGGAGAAGGGAAACGCACAAGCGCGGGAGACCCACCGCTTGTTGCGCAAGTCGCCCGGCCTCAACTACGTCGGTAACATCGAGGGGCGAGACATCCTGCCGGGTCATCCCCAGCACGGCCCGGTGGACGTCGTGGTCTGCGATGGATTCGTGGGCAACATCGTGCTCAAGTTCTACGAGTCCGCGGCCAAGATGCTGGTCAGCCTGCTCAAGCGTGAGGCGCCGGTGGTGCTCGGCCGGGAGGACTTCGGGCGGGTGCTCCGTATCCTGGACTACACCGAATACGGCGGCGCGCCGCTGCTTGGGGTGAGAGGCATTTCCATCATGTGCCACGGCTCGTCCAGCGGGAACGCCATCAAGAACGCTATTCGCGTGGCGGTGCAGGCGGTGGACTCGCACCTCAATCAGCACATCATCGCCCAATTCAGCCAGCGGGCCGCGGCGGCGGGTGCATGACCCGTCGTCCGATCGCCGCGATCACCGGCCTGGGCACCGCGGTGCCCGCTACGGTTGTGACCAATGACGAGCTTTCCCGCACCTTGGACACGTCCGACGAATGGATCCGCGAGCGAACCGGCATTCGGGAGCGCCGGGTGGCGCGCAATGAATCGCTGGTGTCGTTGTGCGAGACTGCGTCGCGGCAAGCGATGGAGGCCGCCGGGGTCGCCGCCCTCGATCTCGACTCCATTGTCCTGAGCACCGTCTCTCCCGACCGGCGGATGCCCGGGACTTCCTGCGATCTCCAGGCGGTTCTGGGCGCCAACAACGCCGCGGCCTTCGACATTTCCGCCGCCTGTCCCGGGTTCATCTACGCGTTGACGGTGGCCGAGGGGCTCATCGCGTCCGGGCAGAGCCGGAACGTGCTCGCACTCGGCGCCGAGAAGCTGTCCACCATCACCGATTGGCAGGACCGATCCACCGCCGTGCTGTTCGGCGATGGCGCGGGCGCGGCCGTGGTCCAGCGCGCCGGCAGCGACGGACGCGGCATTCTGTCCACGTTCATCAAGTCGGACGGCCGGCTGGCGCCGCTGCTCTGGATTCCTGGAGGCGGCTCCGCCGATCCGGTGAGCGAAAAGGTCGTTCGGGAGCGGTCGCATTTCATGAAGATGGCGGGCCGCGAGGTGTTCAAGGCCGCGGTGCTCACCATGGCCGAGGCTACCGACGAAGCCCTGCGCCGCGCCTGCGTGACCGCCGATCAGATCGACCTGTTCGTGCCACATCAAGCCAACGTCCGGATCATCGACGCCACGGCGAAGCACGCCGGCATTCCGATGGACAAGGTGATGGTGAACCTCGACCGGTTCGGCAACACCTCGGCGGCGTCGATTCCCATCGCGCTCGACCAGGCGATCCGGGAGGGACGGGTCGGAGCCGGATCGCTGCTCCTGTTCGTCGCGTTCGGGGCGGGATTCACCTGGGGCAGCGCCGTCGTCCGGTGGTGACGGTGCTGATGTGCCCCGGCCAGGGCGCGCAGAAAGTTGGTATGGGGAAGGATCTCGCCCAGCGGTTTCCCGCCGCGCGCGAGACCTTCGCCGCGATTGACGACGCGCTCAATGCGCCGCTGTCGCGGATCATGTGGGAAGGGCCGGAGGACGAGCTCACCCTGACGCACAACGCGCAACCCGCCATCCTCGCTCACTCCGCCGCGGTGCTCGCGGTCGCGGGCGATCGGTTGGGCTATGCCGGAGCGGCCGCCGGTCACAGTCTGGGCGAATACAGCGCGCACGTCGCCACCCAAAGCCTCAGCGCCACCGACGCGGCACGCCTGGTCCGCCGACGGGGCGAGTTGATGCTCGAGGCCGGCCGGCGCCGGCCCGGCGCGATGTCCGCGGTGCTTGGCCTCGATCCCGCCGAGGTAGCTGCCGCCTGCCGAACGGCATCGGTAAATGGGACCGTCGCGGTGCCGGCCAATCTCAATAGTCCCGAGCAGACCGTCATCTCCGGCGACCCCGCCGCGGTGGCCCGCGCCGGCGAGGGCTGCAAGGCGCGAGGTGCCAAACGGGTCGTGCCGCTCAAGGTGAGCGGCGCGTTCCATTCACCCCTGATGGCACCGGCGGTGGAGGGACTGGCTGCAGCATTGGGTGATGTTGCGTTCAGGGACCCTGTCTATCCGGTCGTAGCCAACGCAACCGGTGAGCCGATCCGTCGTGCGGCCGACGCGATCCGGTTGCTGATCGAGCAGCTCACCGCTCCGGTGCGCTGGACCGATTGCATGCGGGCCGCCGCGGCGCTCGTGCCCGGCGCGGTCTTCGTCGAGGCAGGGCCCGGGAGCGTCCTC
>DATAFP010000070.1:0-8313 GCA_036257415.1 Gemmatimonadales bacterium | reverse complement strand
ATGAGCGGGTCGCTTGGCTGCCACCCTTGCGCATCAAGATTGCCGGGACGCCCGGCGGACGAGTAACCGGCAAGGCCGTTCAGGATGGCGCCTTCTTCTTCCCGTTGCAGTGGGCGCCCCGAGTGATCGAAGCACCCGCCGCATGGGCCGCCGGCAATCTGGGTCAGGGCGCGCGCGTGGCCGTGATCGACGGAGGCATCTGGGGATCGCATCCCGATCTCGCCCCCAACATCGACGCAGCCCACGCCATCTCCTTCGCAACCGACGTCGATGGCAATCCCACCAACTGGGACGAAGACGTCGGGGACTTCTGGCACGGTACTCACGTGGCGGGGATCGTGGCCGGGGCCGCCGCCCTCGGTACCATCGGCATCGCCCCCCGCGCCACGATCATACCGGTCAAGGCCCTCCACGACGGCAGCGGAACCTTCGGGGGACTCATCCAGGCGATTCTGTACGCCGCCGCGCCGACGTCCCTGGGTGGGGGCGGCGCACATATCATCAACCTGAGCCTCGGCGCGGAGTTCTTCCGGCAAGGTGGGAACAACGCCCAGCTCGCCTCATTCGTCGGCCGGGTGACCAGCTTCGCCCGGCAGCAGGGTGTGTTCGTGGTCGCGTCAGCCGGTAACAGCGGAATCGACCTCGACCACACCGCCAACCTTGTCAGCGTCCCGGCGCAGTCGGTCGGTGTGGTTGCGATCGCCGCGACCGGGCCGGTGAATCTGGAGAGTGGCGGGACCAACTTCGACCGCCCCGCCTCTTATACCAATTTCGGGCAGTCGGCCATCCACTTCGCCGGTCCCGGCGGCGACTTCACGCTCTTTCCCGACGGCCAGTGGTTCCTCGACATGGTGCTCAGCACCAACGTCGGCGGGTGGGCCTTCGCCGCCGGGACCAGCATGGCATCCCCCGCCGCGGCCGGGGTGGCCGCCCTCATCGTGGGCAAGTACGGCCCGATGTCACCGGCCCATCTCGAGGCCAGGCTCAGGGCGTCCTCGGACGATCTGGGCAAGCCGGGCAACGACGACTTCTACGGAGGCGGCCGGCTCAACGCGCGTAAGGCAGTGCAATAACGGCGGGTGACAGCAGTCACCGCAGCCTATGGCGGGAGGCGATATCCTGGGTGTCCGACCGTCGCCATGTGAGGACTGAATGCTCTGGACGATTTTTATCATCCTGCTGGTGCTGTGGCTGCTGGGCCTTGTGTCGGGGAGCACATTCGGCGGATTCATCCATATCCTGCTGGTGCTGGCCATCGCCGTGGTGCTCATCCGGGTGATTCAGGGCCGCCGGCCTGTCTAAGGCAGTACCGATGAGGCCTGGGGCCGTCGTGGGTGCGCTGTTGATCCTTTCGGGGATCATCATGTTCGCCCTCGGCGGCTTCTCATTCAAGAGCCGGGAGCGCGTGGCCGATGTGGGTCCTATCGAGGTCACCGCAGAACGGGAGCGGTCTCTGCCTGTGCCGCCCATCCTGGCCGGTCTGGCGATCGTTGGGGGCATCGTCCTGATCGTGGCGAGCACCCGCCGGGCCGGGTAAAGCGCCTAGCCGCCGCGCGCCTCTCCCAAGGCGTCCATTCTCGTCGGATGGGCGCCTTTTTCATGCCAGAGAACCGACCGTTGGCGTCCCGTCGTTGTAGCAGCACGGGCTCAACCAATCTCTCCAACGATCGAGTTGAATCAATGTCGGGTCGAGCAGGCGCTGCCGCGTTGGCGTTCTTCCTTGCCATGGCCGCGGCTCCCCTGGCGGCACAGCAGACTGACGCTATGGCGAAGGACCAGGACGCCATGGCAAAGGACACCGGCGCGATGATGGATTCGAAGGGTGCGATGCATGATGACCACGGGATGGCGATGGCGCCGCATGGAACGTTTGCTGGCGCCCAAGGGCACAAGGCGAGGGGCTCCTACGAAATCGCGACGGCCGGTGGAAAGACGCAGCTCAAGCTGGGCAGCGACTTCTCGGTCGAAAAGGGCCCCGACGTGTACGTGGTGTTGGTCCGGGCGATCGAGTGCCCGCAAAGCGGGCTGTCTACCTCGGAAAGCTCACGCGGTTTTCGGGAGCCGCGACATTCGATGTCCCGCGGCACCGACTTGTCCAAGTTCACCCATGTCGTGCTCTGGTGTAAGAAGTATTCGGTGCCTATGGGGACGGCCTCTCTGGCTGCACGGGACGGCATGATAAGGAGGGAACGGATCAGTAACCTCAGGCTCGAGAGCATGCTCGACCGCCGGGCCGGCCCGAGTGTATCGTTGGCTCTGATGGTGGACCGCTCGGAGCCACGGCCGGCACCTGGCACGCCCCCGCCCGTCGCGCTCGCGCGGCAATCCGCGCTGCGGGCGCGGCTGGTGGCGCGCGACGAGCGTGCCCTGGTCGAGCTCATCGAGCTCGCCACACCCTGGCTGCTGGGTCTGGTGCAGGGCATGCTGCGCGACCAGGACGAGGCGGAAGAGGTGGTGGCACAGGTGTTCGCCACTGCATGGGACCGGGTCGGCACGCTGGGCGACGAGCATGAGACCATCATGCCGTGGCTGCTCCGCATCGCCCGAAACCGCGCGATCGACCGCCTGCGACGCCGTTCCCGCCTTCAGCGCAAGGCGGTCCGGCTGGAGGCGTTCGAGGCTGCGGGCCCCACGTCGGTTCCGTTCCGCGAGCCGGACGAGGCAGCCCAGCCGGGCTGGCATGTGCACCGCTCGATCCACGCCGCGCTCGCCGACCTGCCAGAAGAACAACGCGCGGTCGTGCAGCTTGCCTACTTCGCCGGCCTCACCCACTCGGAGATCGCGCGGGAACTCGGCATCCCGATGGGGACGGTGAAGACCAGGCTCCGGCTGGCTTTCGACAAGTTGCGCACCGCACTCGCGCCGATCCGGGATTGGGTCCCATGACACCGCACGACTGGTACGTCGAGCACCGTGCCGCCTGGGTGGCTGGCGCGCTGGAGCCGAAGGAGGAGCGGCTCTTCGCCGATCACCTGCGGCGCTGCGAGGAATGCCGGAGCGAGATCGCGGAGATGGAGCGCGATCTATCCTGGCTGCCGATGGGCGCGACGCCCGCGGTGCCGCGTCCGGGTCTCACCCACGAGATTGCTGACCGGGTGCTCCGCCGGCGTAGCGCGTGGCGCCGATACGTTCCCGCGCTGGCCGCGGCCGCCGCCATCGCGGTCGCCGTCGGCCTCGGTATGACGGAGCACCGCCGCCGAACGGAGGTCGAGACGCTGCTGGCCGACCGGGACCACCGCCTCGCCGCTCTCGAAGACACCCTGTCTGTGATGCGGAGCGCCGTACGCGTGGTGCAGCACGATATCTCCATGGACGGCTACCGCGGCGGCCTGCTCATCTTCCAGGACGAGACGTCCCACCGTTGGAACGTGGTGGTCCACGGCCTCCCGGCCGCGCCGGCGGGCAGCGTGTATCAGTTCTGGTTCGTGACCGAATCGGGGATGGTGAAATCAGTCGAGCTGCCGATTAGTGGCAGCCGGCCGGCCTTTGCGACGGTATCAATGCCGCCCAAGGCAACGACCATCATGGGGGCC
This sequence comes from Gemmatimonadales bacterium, assembly GCA_036257415.1. Taxonomy (GTDB): domain Bacteria; phylum Gemmatimonadota; class Gemmatimonadetes; order Gemmatimonadales; family GWC2-71-9; genus DASQPE01. The sequence continues at coordinate 4,780 of DATAFP010000070.1, read as the reverse complement.
GCGCTGACAGTCGAGCCGATGCTCGCCAGCTCCGATCAGCCCAAGGGGCCTGAGATCGCGCATGTGAACTTCTAAAGGGTGCTGTCGCTCACCTCTACAAGAGTTTCATCGTCGCCGCCTAGCGCCGGCTCCAACGCCTCCGGCACACTATCGCTCGGAATCACCACCCCATCGGCGCCCAGCAGCCGGAACAGACGCCACTGGGCCTGGCGAGCGGCGGGCTGGCGCGGACCGTTATAGATCAACGCCACGATCAGGGTGCCTTCTGGGCGGCCCAGATAACCGACCACGCTCGCCGTGTTGCCCAGTGTCCCGGTTTTGGCCCGCACCACGCCGCTGCCGGGGAACCCCGAGCCGAGCCGCCGCAGGGTGCCGGCGCCGTTGGGCGGGAGTAGCTGGGGGAAGTTGCGGCCCGCGGGCGTGAGCGGGTATTTGGCCAGATACGAGATGAACGTGCAGGGCGCCACCCGGTCGTCGAATGACAGCCCGCTGCCGTCCACCAACGCGAGGCCGGGTGCGGTGCCCGTGACCTCGAGCACATGTGCGGCGAGCCGCTGGGGCCCGGCTTCTCGTCCGCCGGCCCACTGCAGCAGCAGCTCGGCGCCGTAGTTCAGGCTCCGGCGATTGACCTCGCTCGCGAGTGAATCCAGCGGCGGCGACGACACCTCGGCCAGCACCTTTGGAGCGGCGGCTACCGGCGGCGTGGCCGGCTGCACCTTGGGATCCCAGGCGATGCCGGCCCGCTGCAGCGCACGCGCCCAGGCAGCGCTCAATACCGCCTTGGGGTCGCGCATCGGCGCGCCGACGGTGCGAAGCAGCGCCCGCCGCCCGATCGTTCCGGTCAGGGTCCACCCACCGTCGCTGCGCGGCTGAAGTGCCAACCTGGACCGCCGCCCTGCCCGGGTCGTGGCGCGCACCGAGACCAGCGACAGGATGCCGTCGGGCGTTGCGCCCACGATTCGCGCCCGCGCGCCACTCCGGGGACCGGGCTGCACCGTTACCCAGACTGCGTTTTCGTGAAGGGTGAGTGGCCCGATCAGAGGCGCGAACGTCCTCCCTCGATGCCGGGGTGACCAGGCCGCCGGATAGATCGCATCGGCGGGACCCTCGGTGCTCTGCACGTGGAGCGGCCCCCCCAGCTTCCGGACCCCGGCGCTCGCCAGCTGAAGGGCGAGGTCGTACAGCGTGGGTCCCTCGCCCGGGCCGCGCTCGAACGAGGGATCCCCGTTGAGCTCGAGACCCCAGCTTCCGATCCATTCGCCATTCGTGGGATCGATTGACCCGGTGCCGATCACCCGGGTGGGCCGGCGGGCGTTGCTGCCGAGGACGCTTCGGGCGAATCCGGTGGTAAAGATCTTGACCGTGGAGGCGGGGGTCATCGGCGTGTCCGGGTTCTGCCCCCAGAGCAGGCGGCCGTTCTGATCGGCAATCGCGATCCCCCACTCGCCCCGGGTGCGGCGGGTGGTTTCGCGGAACCAGGGCTCGACGATCTCGTCCAACCAGGCGGGATCGGGCAGCGGGGCCGAGGCCGCCACACTGTCGGGTCCGGCTGGCACCGAAGGGGTCTGCGCCGCGAGTGGCTCCCCGGCGAGGCTGCCGGCCACAACGGCGCAAAACCCTATTGCCCCCCGGGCACGACACCGGTGGCGCAGACGCAACAATCTCATAGGCCTCGAAATCTGGATTGGGCCCCCCGGGTGACACAACTCACCGCTCCCCCTTACGTGAGCAGATATGATGCCGCGAGATCGTCCGGGCGAGGAGTCAGGCCGTTACACGGGAACCCGGGCGCCACCGCGACCCGAGGAGGGGGAGTGAGGTTCGATAACTGCGCGCGTTATGCGCTCATCGGAGCGTTGGCGATCTCGCTTGCCTGCGCGCGAAACACCGAGGAAGAAGATACCAGTGCCACCGGGGCCGTGACGACGACTGACACCGGCGCCACTGTCCGGGTGAAGCCGGACACGACGGCGATGGACACGGTGGGCAAGATGCCGACCGATACCCTACGGCCGCCGAGCGATACGATGCGGCCCACGATGGATTCGACGGTCCATCCGAGCACCACCGATTCGGCGCGGATCGGGACGGGGGTCGATACTATGTCGCCCGGGCCAGGCTGGCCGACCGACACCACCAAGGGTGGCTGGTCCACGCCGCCGGATTCCGGGCGGTAAACCAACGGTAAGCAGTGAGCGGTGAGCAGTGAGCGGGGCTTTCGATCAGCAATCGGGGCCCCCGCTCTGCTCACTGCTTACTGCTTACTTGAGCAGTATCTTCGCGATCGTCTGTAGCTGCATGTTGCTCGTACCCTCGTAAATGGTCCCGATCTTGGCGTCGCGATAGAACTTCTCGGCCGGATACTCCTTGGAGTAGCCGTACCCACCGAAAAGCTCGAGACATTTAGACGTGGTTCGATCGGCTACCTGCGAGCTAAGCAGCTTGGCCATCGCGGCCTCCCGCGCGAACGGGCGGCCGGCGTCCTTGAGCCTGGCGGCGTTGTACACCATCAGGCGAGCCGCCTCCAGCTCGGTGGCCATCTGCGCCAGCTGGAACTGGACCCCCTGGAATTCAGCGATTGTCTTGCCGAACTGTTTCCGCTCTTTGACATATTGAGCGGCGGCCTCCAACGCCCCGGCGCCGACGCCGATCATCTGCGCGCCGATCCCGATGCGCCCCTCGTTCAGGGTCTCGATGGCGATCTTGTAGCCCTGACCAACCGGTCCCAACACGTAGTCATCGGGCACGCGGCACTGCTCCAGAATCAGCTCCACGGTGCTGGATGCCCGGATGCCGAGCTTGTTCTCTCTCTTGCCGATGGAAAAGCCGGGGAAATCCCGCTCCACCAGGAACGCGGTGATGCCTTTGTACCCCTTGGCGAAATCGGTGTTCGCGAAGACGATGAACAGCCCCGCCTCAGCGCCGTTCGTGATCCAGAACTTTCGTCCGGTGAGCAACCAGCCTCCGTCGCCGTGCTCGGCCTTGGTCTCGAGCGCGAACGCGTCGCTCCCGCTTGCCGGCTCCGAGAGCGCGAACGCGCCCAGGAGATCGCTCGCGAGCCGGGGAAAGAGTCGTGCCTTCTGCTCATCGGTGGCCCAGTGGGCGACGGCGTTGTTCACCAGCGTGTTGTGCACGTCCACGTAGATCGCCGCGGACGCGTCGACCCGCGCGAGCTCTTCGATCGCCAGCGTTACCATGAAGATCGATCCCGCGGCACCGCCATACCGCTCCGGCACCTCGATCGCCATCAGGCCGAGCTCGAAGAACTTGGCGATGAGGTCGGGATCGAATCGCGCGGCCTCGTCCATCGCGGATACGTGCGGCCGGACCTCCGACTCCGCGAACTCGCGAACGGTCGAGCGGAACAGTTCTTCTTCCTCGCTCAGGACAGTGAGGGCGGGTGCGGCGGTGGTGACATCGGTCATCGCTGGCTCGGGCTCGTGATTGATGTACGTTCGTTGGTGAAGATAACCGCCGGAGGAACGATCATGACACGGAATTTATGGACTTGGGCGCCGGTGGCTCTGCTGAGCCTGGCGAGCGCAGGGCTATCTGCTGACCGGGTCGAAGCACAGATCCCGTCAGCCACGGGGCAGTTCATATACGCGATCTACGACGGCCAGCAAGTGGCCGACATGGCGTTCGGCGGGCTCCAGGACGCGGTGGCAGCCGACCGATCGGGGGCGTACGCGGTGGTGGCGAAAAACTTCAGCGGTCAGGTCATCATGCGGCAGCAGGTCGGAGGCGACGTCGGCCGCACGGTATTCCTGAGCGGGCTTATGGCGCTGCTCGGGCCCAGCGGCGGGCAGGGCGAAGCCGGGACTACCGGGCTGGACACATTGCGAGCCGCCCTGACGCCCGGCAGCTCGGCGATCCTCGCGCTGGTAGATCCAGGCCAGCTGGAGCCACTCCGTACCCTGCTCGGGCCGACCAATCCTCGGCTGATCGGCGTCTCCGTGGTCGGTCCGGCCGCGCCCACGACGGCACAGCCAAGCCAGGGCATTCGCGCCAGCCCGCCGGTCCAGTCGACTGCCACTGGATACACGCCGGGCACCGATTACGAGCCGGGCGTCGGCATCGAGACCGGCACCGGTTACACGCCGGGTGTGGGCATCGAGCCCGACACCGCCGATATGCCGAACGACGACGATCGCTGAGCGCTGGCGGGCCGGGCGCACGCCGGGCAGATTCGGGGCGACCTCCACCCGGCACGGTCGTGGCGCACGCATCCGCACCGCTCGCGCAGGCCCTGCAGGACCGCCACGAGCTCGACCGCGAGCTCGGAAGCGGCGGTATGGCCACCGTCTACCTCGCGCGCGACCTCCGACACGACCGCCCCGTCGAACCGCTCCGTGGACTTCGTGGGGGAAGCGGATTCCGTGGCCAAGTACTTTCCGCGATACCAGCCGTTTGCCGATCTCGACGGTCACGGAACGCTCGTCGCTTCGATCGTCGCGAGCAACGCGATGGTTGCAGCGGGGGTCACGACTTGAACCGGGCTTGCGGCTGTCAAGGTGTGCGGGTTCCGGGGCGCCGGCTGCCCGCTCGGCGCGATCCTCCAAGGCATGCAGTACGCGGCCGACATCGGTGCTGCGGTCGTGAACATGAGCATCGCCGGCCCGGCACCGAGAGCCGAATTGCGCGGCTTCGAATCGGTTCTCAATCGCGCTATCAACTACCTACACCGCAAGGGGACGCTGTTGGTCGTGGCCGCAGGAAACGAAGCCATCGATTATGACCATCAGAACGATCTCTTCTCGTTCTTTTGCGATGCTCCCAA
>DATAFP010000042.1:0-3243 GCA_036257415.1 Gemmatimonadales bacterium | reverse complement strand
CAACCCGTAGTACGCCTTCTTCCACTTGACGGCGTATTGAAGCCCGGGGATTGTCTCGCAGATCAATTCGTCCAGCCGCTTGACGATGGGATGCAGATCCGGCATCACGCGCCGGATCCAATCCTCGATGTCGGCGTGGCTATCCGATGGCACAGGCGGCTTTCGGGCCGTATTTGGCTTGCGTGGCGGCGCCACCGCACGTCCTCCTCTGTGGCCCAACGAACCCCGCTTCAGCTGCGGGCGACTCGCCCGAGTTGCACAAACTTACGTTCCGCAGCGCTCCACTGGAGCGGTGCCCCGCGGCGGAGCTGCGGGGCGGAGGCGCCGTCAGCTGCAAGCGGTGGTTAGGCGGCAGCTTTGGGAGGGGCTCAACGGAGTCGCTCCCAGACAAGTACAAAACGCACTACGCCCGCCACTAGCAATTGGTGGGGGTGGACAGTGTGAGACGGCGACCCTCTAATCGGTACTCGCGAACCTGATCTGATCCTGTCCAGTTGGGAAACGAGGCTCCCGAAGGTGGTGAGTGACCACGCCCCGTGCGGTGTTCACTGTATAGCGGCCGCGCTTGCGAGGAATCCCAGCGCAATCGCGGATTCTCGCCGCATAAGCCGGGAGCGCTCTAAGCCAGGTCGATCGCGGAGCGCCGCCGAACCATCCGGATCTCGTAGCCGCACTTCAACAGGGTGGGGGCGCAAACACGCGCCGGAAGGAATGGCAAGCAGCCCGTTTGGAGATGTCAGCGGGCAGCACTCCATCTCTGCACCGCCGCGGGGACCGCCGGATGGTTCAGGACGCCTTCTTGGTCTGGCGGACTCCTAGCGACTTTGCGATCGACTCCAGGCGGGCCCAGACCGCCGCGCCGCCTTTCGTCTTGGCGTTCACCTGGGCGCCGAGCGGGTTGACCGGCTGGGCAAACGGCTGATACCGGGCGAAGGCCGAAAGCGTTACGTCACAGATCGAGTCGTCGGCAAGGTGGGGCAGAACAGCGGCGGTGTAGGTCACCGTCACGTCGCCCTTCTCATGGCCCGTCGCCTTCACCAGGCCCGCGCGATCCACATCGGTCACCGTCAACCCGGCGTTGATGAACGCCCGCATGGTCCGTTCGATCGCGTTCGGCTTCGGGGCGTTCACGCTGACCCGAATCACGCTGTCCACTTGCGCCGCCAACGGGGGCGCGGTCGCGATGGCCATCGCGACGCCGATCACCGCTGATCGCATGCTCACTCCTCCGGTCGCGACAACGCTACGGTCAATCCGGCCGGCCTGCAAGTTTCCCGCCCGCTATCGGAGCAGGTCTTCCAGCTGCACGGCCGCGTCGGTCTTTTCGTCCCGGTACTTCACGATGATTGGGGTGTAGAGACTCAACCCCAGCTCCTTTCCGACCCCGCTGGGTATCGGACGCGAGCCCGGCACCACCACTGCGCCTTTCGGGATCTCGAGCGGACGGTCACCCTCGCGGCGGTAGACGGCGTTTCGCACCAGATCGACCACCGTCGTGCCGCCGGTCAGCAACACGCCGGGGGCCAGCACCGCCCGCTCGCGCACGATGGTCCCCTCGTACACGCCGCAGTTGCCCCCTACCAACACTTCGTCCTCGATCACGACCGGGACAGCACCCGCGGGCTCGAGCACCCCGCCGATTTGCGCCCCCGCGGAGAGATGAACCCGTTTGCCGATCTGGGCGCACGACCCCACCAGCGCATGGGAATCCACCATGGTGCCGTCATCCACGTACGCGCCGACGTTCACGTACATGGGCGGCATGCACACGACGCCGCGGCCCAGATAGCATCCGTCGCGCACGGCCGAGCCGCCGGGAACCACGCGGATCCCATCATCCGCGCCGATGGCGCGGAGCGGAAACGTGTCCTTGTCGAAAAAGGGGAAGGGACCGCCGGTCGCGGCGGGCGCGATCCGGCCCAGCCGGAAGCCGAGCAGAATACCCCGCTTGACCCAGGCGTTGGCGCGCCAGACGCCATCGGCCCCGCGCTCCGCCGCCCTGAGCTCGCCACGATTGAGGCCCTGCTTGAGGGCCTCGAATGCGGCGCGGGCCTGAGGCTCTTCTCCGGGAGCCACCGCCGCGGCGAACCGCTCGATCTCGGGTCTGAGATCCGCAGCTCCCGCCCGCTCTCGCCCGCTCTCGCCCGCTCTCGCCCGTTCAGACATGCGCGGGCTCGACGCCGGCGCCGCGGAGCGCGGCAAGCAGCGTCTTCCGCGTGCTGTCGGTGATGGGCACCAGCGGCAGCCGGAGCACGTTCTCGACCCGGCCCATCGCGTTGAGCGCCGCCTTCACCGGAGCCGGATTGGTCTCGATGAAGTTGGCATCGATGAGCGGCAGCAGCCGGTACAGGAGATCGCGGGCTTCGCCCAGCTCCGCCCCGAGCGCGTGGCGGACCATGGAAGTCGTGGCGGCGGGCACTTCGTTCGACACGACTGAGATGAGGCCGTCGCCCCCGGCCGCGATGATGCCGAGGCTGAGCCAGTCTTCCCCGGAGAACACGGCGAACCGGTCCGGGCGCGCGGCGATGATGTCCATCGCCTGCTTGAGGTCACCGCTCGCTTCCTTGATCCCGATCGCGTTGGGGTGTTGCGCCAAGCGGAGCGCCGTGTCCGGCCGCAGGTTGACGGCCGTCCGTCCCGGCACGTTGTAGAGGCAGACCGGACGCGTAGCCGCATCGAGTATGGCGGCGAAATGGCGGTACAGACCTTCCTGGGTGGGCTTGTTGTAGTAGGGGGTCGCGCTGAGGATGTAGTCGACGCCGAGGCCGCACATGCGCTTGGCTTCCGCCACCGCCTTGCGAGTGTCGTTGTGGGTGGCACCCGCCATCACCGGCACCCGGCCGCCCACGGTTCGCACCACCGTCCCCACCACCAGGCTACGCTCCTCTTCATCGAGGGTCTGGGCTTCACCGGTAGAGCCGCAGGGGACCAGGAAGTCAATTCCCTCCGCGAGCTGCCAGCGCACCAGCTCCTCCAGCGCAGCGACATCCACCGCGCCGGCGCGGGTGAACGGCGTAACCAGCGCGGTACCGCAACCCCGCAAGCGTCTCATCGGCCCTCTCCGAAGAGCATCTCCTCGAAGGTGAACACACCACGCCGTCCGGGCAACCACTCCGCCGCGGCGACTGCGCCGGCCGCGAAGCCGTCCCGGCTTCGCGCGACGTGCTCCAGGGTGATGGTCTCGAACGGGCCGTCGAACCCGAGCCGATGGATGCCGGGGATCGATCCGGCCCGGACCGGAGT
>DATAFP010000041.1:0-1800 GCA_036257415.1 Gemmatimonadales bacterium | reverse complement strand
GGTACGCCAGCACGGCACGCTCCACATTCCCGACGTCCTCGCGCAGAGTGATTTCACCGATGTAGGTTCCACGAGCGGCGCGCGCACTTCTTTGACTGTTCCACTTGGTCAGCCGGGGGATCTCATCGGTGTGCTAGTCGCGCGTCGCATGGAGGTGCGCCCCTTCACCTCGGTGCAGATCAAGCTGCTGGAGACCTTCGCTGACCAGGCGGTCATCGCCATCGAGAATGTGCGGCTGTTCCGAGAACTTAAGGAATCACTGGAGCAGCAAACTGCGACGAGTGAGATTCTGGGTGTCATTGCCAGCTCGCCGACCGACATCCAGCCGGTGCTGGACAGCGTGGCTCAAAATGCGGCGCGACTATGCGACGCTAGCGATGCTCTGATTTTTCGCGTCAATGGGGACCGCCAGCAAAGGGTGGCTAGTTACGGATCAATGCCCGTCATGGAAGAAACTTCCAACTCACTTACGCGTGGCAGTCCGTTGGGTCGAGCTATGCTCGACCGGGAAACGATCCATGTACACGACCTCGCCGCGTCTGAATCTGACTTTCCGGATGCCAAGACGCGCGGGGTCGCCCTGGGAGTTCGGACTGCACTGGTAGCGCCGTTGCTACGCGAGGGTATTTCCATCGGCGCGATCTACGTTCGCCGAACAGAGGTTCGTCCTTTCACTGACAAGCAAATCGCGCTTCTCAAAACCTTTGCCGACCAAGCCGTCATCGCCATCGAAAACGTGCGGTTGTTCACCGAGCTGCAGGAAAAGAACACCGCACTCACACGAGCGCACACGCAGGTCACCGAGGCGCTCGACCGGCAGACGGCCACCGCTGACATCCTCCGTGTGATCAGCCAGGCCCAAACGGACGTGCAGCCGGTTTTCGAGGCGATCGCGGACAGCGCCATGCGGCTCTTCCGGGCGTGGTCGGTGGGGGTGAGCCGCTATGATGGTGAGCTCGCCAGCCTGGCGGCGACGCGCGGCGGCCTGCCGGGGAGCGGCGAGTCGTTACTGGCCGCCCAGCAAGCACCGCATCGGCCCAGCCACGACACACTGCCCGGGCGAGCGGTGCTCACGAGGGCTGTGCAGCACGTGGTCGATGCAACAATCGACCACTCTTGGGGTCCCGAGGGCCGGCGGATCGCGAGTGACCGCGGCTTCCGCTCGGCGGTCTCCGTGCCGATGCTGCGGGGACGCGAAGCCGTCGGGGCGATCGTTGTCACCCGCGCACAACCGGGGGGCTTTTCGCCAACCGAGATCGGACTCCTCCAGACCTTCGGGGATCAGGCGGTGATCGCCGTTGAGAATGCGCGACTGCTTGCGGAGCTCCAGGCCCGTACCGCCGATCTTACCCGCTCCGTCGGCCAGCTGACGGCCCTTGGCGAGGTGGGGCAGGCCGTCAGCTCTTCACTCGATCTGGACACAGTGCTCACGACCATTGTCTCGCGTGCAGTCGAGCTGTCCGGCTTGGATGGTGGCGTGATCTTCGAGTACGACGAGGCCGCCGAGGAGTTCGCCCAACGCGCGGCGACGGACCCAACCGGGGCGCTGGCCGAGGCCCGGCGTACCGCGCGGATCGCCAAAGGAGAGGGTGTGGTCGGCCGGACGGCCGTGACGCTCGGGCCGGCCCATGAGTCCGACATCACTGTCGCGGGCGCCTATGAGGGCCGACTGCGCGCGATGCTAATCTCGGCCGGTGTCCGCGCGGTGCTTGCAGTGCCCATGCTGCGCGAGGGCCATCTGATCGGCTGTCTCGCCGTGACCCGGAACGCGGCAGGCGACTTTGCGCCCGAGACCATGGA
>DATAFP010000010.1:0-4150 GCA_036257415.1 Gemmatimonadales bacterium | reverse complement strand
GAACTCCATCTCCTCGGTGATCTCGCGGGCCCGCGCGTAGCGCAGTTGGGTAACGGCCGAGCGGCCCCGACGGATGGGGGGATAGGCGGACGGCCGGATGGGCTCAACATCGCGCGCAGCGATCCATTCCTCGCGGAGCTTTGGAAGCCCGCCCGCCGCGCCATCACTGCGCGGGCCGCTGGTGTCGTACACCCGTAGCGGCGGCTCGCCGCGCGAGAGGGTGATCTCCCGCATCGGGACGCGAATGCCGCGGGTGCCCTCGATGTGCACTTTGGTCGAATGAGGAAACGCGTCGTCGTACTCGGCGGGGCGCGTGGGGGGGCGAACCGGCAGGGTGGCAGCCATCGTGGACTCCCTGGAAATCTGGGAAGGAAGTCCGGGCGACCGGGTTGGGCGCGCCGCGCTCCCTTCGCCGGTGTAAGCCGGATCAGGTTCCAAGGGTGTGATCTCAATCGGGCGTTGCAGCCCGATACCCCTGGCGGCTCCTGAATCGTAACCCGGCTCCCCGGCCCGCCAAAGCGGGACCAATGCGCTCCCCGCCGCAGGCCGGGCCTTCGCGCTTCAGCCCCCAAACCGCCGCCCTTCCTCACGCATTCTTCGGCAAACCCCAGCCAGCCAAGACTATCCAGGGCGGCGTGAGTGTTGTCACGCCGCGAGTTAGGCGCGCGTCATCGCCGGGCACGGGAAATGCCCACTATGGTAACGGGGAGCACGGCGGCTGGACCGGACCCTTCGGGTGGAACCCAGCCCGGCCCGGCAACATTCAGCTGACAGTACAGGTCGCGCAGCGGTCAACCCGCTCGACGGGCAAGGACGAACTGTTGACGATCGGAACCATGCTGTTGCTGACCATGCTGGTGATTGGTGCGGCCCTGACGCCGGCGCTGGTGCGCCACCGTCCGGTGCCGCTTGTGGCCCGAACGCGGGACCACCGCCGCTAAGCGCCTGCGCGCCCCACGACGACCCCCGCGCCTCGGGAGAGACGCGGGGGTCATTCGTATGGGACGTTCACGGCTGATGCTCACTGCCTTCGTCGCGCTGCAGGCCGCAGGCGCCGGCACCACCGCCGCCGCCCAGCGGCTGGTAGACGTGCGCGAGCTTCCCGTCGACACCCTTCGCGATCTGGCCGTCGTCACCTACGAGCTCGGCCGGCCCATCATCTACTACAACCCGATCCTGATGCAGCGCGTTGGACCACAGATGGCCGATTTCTTCATGGCCCACGAGTACGGCCACATCGCCAACGGGCACGCCGGCGCCGCGCTGACCCTGGGCGGCACCGATGTCGGCACGATTCGCCAGCGGCAGGAGCTGGAGGCTGACTGTTACGCCACGGCGGCGCTCGCCGAGCGAAACGGCTTCGCGGTGTCGGCCGCGCTCGAGTTTTTCACCCGGCTGGGGCCGTTCCGGTTCGACAATCTCCATCCCACGGGCGCGCAGCGCGCCGCGAAGATCCTCGCGTGCATCCCCGAGGGGGTGGAACTCCCCCATGCGGACGCGCCGGCGGATGCGGCGCTGCCGATCGGCTGGACCGCGACCGCACCGCGAACGCCCGCGGCATCCCCGCGTCAGTAACGCTCCAGCACCTACGTCGCAGGCGCCGGCTCCGCCATCGCCTCGAGCCGATCCAGCAGCTGTCCCGGCGCGAGAGCCCGGGCAGCCTCTCCGGCGGCGATTTCGACTGCGCGACACCAGTACTCGAGGGCAAGCCGGTACTTGTCGGCGGTCCGTATGAACTCGGATGCCCGTTGTCCGCTGCGGCCTACTTCACACAGCCGGTGACCGAGCGCTTCGAGCAGCTCGCCGAGCGACCAGAGCTGTTCAGTGGTGGCGGCGGGTCTACCGTGCGTCACGGTATGCACCAGCTCCCGCTCGATGCGCAGTCGAGGTCGGAGCTCGCTGTCGAGCATCCGGACCGCGTTCCACCGGTCCCAGGGGCCGGCGTCGGGCGCGCACGCGGCGAGCAGGACGCCATCGAGATCCCGGCGGATGCCCTGATGCAGCTGGGCGAGCATCGGCCCCAGTACCGTCGAGTCGACGTTCATGACCGATCTCCTTTCGGACTCGCGCTCTGGTTCCAGCCGATCGCCGAGTAAATGGGGCAGGAGCCGGTCAGGGCCGTGCCCAGCGGGATAAGGCCGATGAGCGTGAGATACTTCCACGGGGAGGGAAGCGCGCCGAAGAGGCCCAGAAGCGCCACCCCGACGATGAGCCGGAACACCCGTTCAGGCGTAGTGACGTTGCGGACCACAAGCCCTCCTGCTGCTCAGAGTGGAATGGTGAGTACGCCGCACCATGCGTGGTGGCCGACGTAGCGTGCGACACTGCCGCATTCGATGACGCCCGGCGGCCCTCCGCGCCGGTAGCCGATGACGATGAGGTCCGCACTTACGTCGGCCGCGGCTTGCAGGATTTCGGCGGCCGCCTCGCCGCGGCGAATCAGGAGCGGTTGGACCGCACCGTCGAGCCGGCGCTGCAGCGCCGCGGTGCGCGCCGCAGGCACCGACGCTGCCAGAGCAGGCGGTTCTCCGGGCGCCAACCGTTCCACGATCACGCCGCTGAGACGCGAACTGAAGGCTGTCGCAATGCGAAGGGCGAACTGGAGAACCCGCATCCCCCGTTCGGTTCCGTCGATCGCCACCAGCATCCGGGTGGGCACCAGAAGCGGCTGGCGGACGAACAGGCACGGTACAGTGCTCCGCCTCGCGACCGCATCGGCGGTGTCGCCCTCGAAGCGCCGTTGCGCCTGGGAGCGCGGCTTGCGGCCCACCACCACGAGGTCGGCGCCCGTCCGTTCGGCAAACCGCGGGATTTCGATGCCGGGCAGGCCGTAAGCCGTCTCCATCGCAGGGGAGGACTGATAGGAGTGGTCGGCAAGCTCGTTCGCTACCCATCCCTCAAATGCCGCCATTGGTTCAGCGAAATGAAGCCCCTCGCGCGCCGCCCCCGCGTCCAGTACTGTCATGGCCGCGGCAGGCGTTCGGGGAAGGACGTGGAGGAGGGTCACCGACGCGCCGAGCGGGGGCGCCCAGGCCAGTGCCGTTCGTATTCCCTGGCGGCTGGCTTCCGACTCCTCGGCCGCAACCACGATTCGTTCGATCCCCACCATGGGTCACCTCCCGTTAAGCGAGAGGATACGCCGCAGGGGATGAAGCAACGATGAAAGCGGTTACAATTCCCGCGATGCAAACCGAAGAGCGGCTGGAGCGACTCTTCGAGGCCGGCACCCTGCTGGTCTCGGAGCTTTCGCTCGAGGGTGTGCTGGAGCAGACCGTGCAGATTGCGGCCCGTGTCATCGGTGCCCGCTATGCAGCCATCGGCGTGCTTGGGCTCGATGGCCGTACGATCGAGAGGTTCCACACCCACGGCATGTCCGAGGCGGAGCGGGCCGCGATCGGCCCTCCACCGCGCGGCCATGGCATCCTCGGCCTCGTGATCCGTGAGGGGCGGGTGATCCGGCTCCCCGACCTCAAGCGGCACCCCGACTCCTACGGCTTTCCGCCGCACCACCCGCCGATGCACTCCTTCCTCGGCGCGCCGGTCGCGGGACGCCGGGGCGTGTTCGGCAACCTCTATCTCACGGAGAAGCTGGGGGCAGCCGAGTTCACCGAGAAGGACGAACGGATCGCCGTGCTCCTCGCCGCGCTGACCGGCGCAGCCGTGGAGAATGCGCGGCTCCACGAGGAGAGCGCACGGCTCCTGGAGGAGGTCCAGAACCTCCATCGTGCGCGCGAGCGGTTCTTCGCCATGGTGAACCACGAGCTGCGAAACGCGCTTGCGGCAACGTTCGGGTGGGCCGAAATGCTGGTGCGGAAGAAAGATCCAGCGACGGTGCCGGCGGCGGCGTACGAGGTCTTGGACTCGGCCGACCAGGCCGTGAAGCTGATCAACGATCTGCTCGACTTGAGCCGGCTCGACGAGGATCGCCTCCGCCCCGTCATGCGCTCGGTGGACGCTGTTTCCGTGGCCCGGCACGCGGCAGGGCGCCTGATCCCCGCCGCCGATGGCCGGCACGTCTCGCTGGAAACCCGGGCCGCCCCGAAGCTTCCGCCCTGCTACACCGACGCGAGCCGGCTGGAGCAGATACTGGTGAACCTCGTCGGTAACGGGATTCGTCACTCGACGGACGGTGGAGTCGTTCGGCTGACCG
>DATAFP010000230.1:0-7020 GCA_036257415.1 Gemmatimonadales bacterium | reverse complement strand
TCTTTCCACTCTGGCTTGGTGGATTGCCGGCGCTCTTGAGGGCCTTTCTGGAACAACTGTTCCGCCCCGGGTTCGCGTTCTCGGGGTCGTTGGCGAAAGGCGGGAAGAAAGAACTGGTGGGAAAGAGTGCCCACGTGATCGTCACCATGGGCATGCCGGCGCCGGTCTACCGCTGGTACTTCCGCGCGCACTCGCTGAAGAGCCTGGAGCGTAACGTCCTCAAGTTTTGCGGCATCGCCCCGGTGAGGGCTACCATCATCGGGATGGTCGAGGCCGGCGGCCCGGAGCGGCACCGCCGGTGGCTGGAAAAGGTCCGCGCCCTCGGGCGCCGGGCGCGCTAACATCCGTGCACGGGAGCCAGCATGAGCCAACAGGTCGGGGCAGCCTATCTCGAGGAAGCGCTCCGGGTGTTTCGCCAGTACAAGCTGCTCGGCGAGAAGGCCATGGCCCAGCTGGAGCCGGCGGGGTTGTTCCAGACGCTCAACGACGAGTCGAACAGCATCGCCATCATCGTCAAGCACCTGGCCGGGAACATGCGGTCGCGCTGGACCGACTTTCTTACTACCGACGGTGAAAAGCCGGATCGCAATCGCGACGACGAGTTCGAGCTCTCCGCCGGCACCACGGCGGCCGACGTGCACCGCTGGTGGGAGGACGGGTGGCGCTTGGTGTTCGCGGCGCTCGAGCCGCTCGGGCCGGACGATCTGCTGCGGACCGTGACGATCCGGGGTGAACCCCACTCGGTACTACAGGCGATCGACCGCCAGGTGGCGCACTATGCTTATCATATCGGCCAGATCGTGCAGCTGGCCCGCCACCTCTCCGGGGAGCGCTGGCAGTCGCTCAGCATTCCCAAGCGTCGCCGGTAGCCGGCTCAGCGTACGCGGGCGCCCGCCGCGCGGATCCGCGGCCACATATTGAGGAAGAAGACGAGGATTCCCAGAACCTGGCCGATCCCGGCGCCTGCGACCAGCCCCCGGACGGCGAGCGCCTCGGTGGCAGGGCGGAACAACTCGCCCGCCAACCGCACCGCCGTCGACAGCGCCACCAGCCAGTATGCAGCCTCCGCGAGAGCCGGGCGGTAGCGCGGATCCGCCTTCTCCGGGCGCGGGAACATCCAGAGCGCCACCCCCTGGATCATCATCATGACGAAGCCGACGAGGAGCGCGTGCGTGTGCGCGCTAATCCAGTGGGGGGACGGGAACACTCCCTGGAGCTCGCGCCGGACGATCATCAGCCCGCCGAGCCCCAGGCCGAGCGCGAGAAATCCGATGGCCGTCTTGAGGTAGCGCCGGACCAGCCGATCCACGGCGTCAGCCCGCCATCGGCAGCGGACGACGTGGCGCGTGGCCTTCCCGTGGGGGTGGAGCGTGATGCGCTCCGGCGGCGGAGAGGGTTCGCCAGATGTTCCACGCGAAGGCATACGCTCCCGCGGCCGACAGCGCGGCTCCGGCCCCGAGCGCGGCCGGCGCGGCCGCGGCGCCATGCGCGCGGAGCACGAACCCCCCGGCGAAGAGGCCGAGCCCGATGTTGGCGAGCCACCAGTGCGCGGCGGCCAGCCTGGGCCGAAGCAGCGCGTGACCCGCAATCCGGGGGAGCACGTGATACCCCACGCCGAAGATCATCATGCCGACGAAGCCCAGCAGGTTGATGTGGATGTGCGCGGTCCGGTAGACGACCCAGGGCTGGTTGATCGCCATACCGACACCGAGCGTGACCCCCACGGCGAGCCAGGCCACACTGGCCTTGATGAACGCCCGAACAAACCAGTCCATCGCTGACCCCCTAAGCTCTCGCCGCTCCGGCGCCCTCACGGAGCAGCTCGGCCACGGTCGTATCCTGGAAGAACGCGGCGACGGCCTCCCCCGTTGCCTTCCAACGCCCATGGGCGCGGCAGGCGGTCCGGTCGCTGCACACCGGGCGGCCGAGCAGGCAGCGGCGCCCTGCCCCAACATCGTCGAACGGCTCGATCACGCGCACCAGCCGGAGCCGGGCGGCCGGGACCGCGAGCCGGAACCCCCCGCCGGGGCCCCGGGTCGAGCTCAGCACCCCAGCCCGGGCAAGCTGGTGCAGGGTCTTCGAGAGGTAGTTCCGCGGCACCCCGAGCTCCTGGGCGATCTGGTCCACCCCCACGGGGCCTGCCACGCCTCGCTCGGCGATGAGGAGCACGGTCCGGAGCGCGTATTCGGCGGTCTGGGAGAGCATAGTGGAGCCTCGCCCGGAAGCGGGGTGGGGTTTTCAGGGTTTATTCATCATATACTCATGATCATATGATACTTTGCACGGGGGCGCAACGGAAGCGGGGAGACAGCCGGCGCGCCCGAAGGGGGAGCCCATCGTGAAGCGACCTTCACGAGCCCTTCATCGAAGCGCTGGAATGCGCACGGTAGGTTCTTCTGAACCCGTTCCCCGTTTGGTCCGGAGCCCAGGAGTCGCTATCCATGACACGCTCGCTCGTTTCGCCCCTGCTGACCGCCCTGGTTCTGCTCGCCGGCTGTGGCGGCGAGGGGAGCAAGGCAGCGTCATCCGACTCGGCCCCCGCCGCGGCGGCTCCGGCAGGCGACGCGGGCGGCCTCACGCCGTTCGAGGTCGCCCACGGCATCGGGCCGATCAAGGGGGAGATCGCCGCCGGCCCGGTGAACCACTCGATGGCCGAGCGGGGCGAGAAGATCTTCGAGGAGAAATGCAGCGCGTGCCACAAACTGGAGGAGCGGTACGTGGGCCCGGCGCTGGGAGACGTCACGAAGCGCCGCACTCCCGCCTACGTCATGAACATGATTCTGAATCCCGAAGGGATGTACACCCGCCATCCCGAGGCGAAGAAACTGCTGGCGGAGTTTCTGACCCAGATGCCGAACCAGGGGCTCACGCAGGACGAGGCGCGGGCCGTCCTCGAGCACCTTCGGGCCGAGGGCGAGGACGCGAATTGAGTCACCCGCGAACCATGGCACCAGCCATAGGAGAAGGTACGATGTCCATTACCATGGGTGGGCGGCGCTCGAGAGTTGCGGCGATGCTCATCGCCGCCGCCGTCGCGGCCAACACGTCATGCGGGAAGGTGGACACGGCCCGCGGCACGGCCGGTGGCGCCGCGGACGCCGCCTCCCGGGTCTATGTTCCCCCGGGGCAATACGATGAGCTCTACGCGTTCCTGTCGGGTGGCTTCAGCGGCCAGGTCGCCGTGTACGGCCTGCCGTCCGGGCGGCTGCTCCGCGAGATCCCGGTGTTCTCGCAGGATCCCGAGGAAGCGTGGGGGTACAGCGAGCAGACCAAGGGAATGCTGAACACCGGGTATGGATTCGTGCCCTGGGACGATGCGCATCACCCCGAACTGTCGCAGACCCGCGGCGAGCCCGATGGGCGCTGGCTCTTCATCAACGGGAACAACACGCCGCGGATCGCCAGGATCGATCTCACGAAGATGGAAACCGAGGAGATCCTCGAGATCCCGAACGCCGCCGGCAACCACGCGTCGCCGTTCATCACCGAGAACACCGAGTACGCGGTGGCCGCCACCCGCTTCAGCGTGCCGACCCCACAGGCGGACGTGCCCCTCTCCGAGTACAAGGAGAAGTTCAAGGGCCAGCTGAGCTTCGTGAAGGTGGACTCGGCGACCGGCCGGATGACCCTGGCCTTCCAGATCTTCATGCCCGGCTTCGACTACGATCTCGCTCATGCCGGGAAGGGCCCGTCGCACGGTTGGGCGTTCTTCACCTCGTACAACAGCGAGCAGGCGAACGCGCTCAAGGAGGTGAATGCCTCGAAGAACGACAAGGACTATATCGCCGCCGTGAATTGGAAACAGGCGGAGGTCTGCGTCGCGCAGGGCAAGGCCAGGGAGCAGCCGGCGCGCTACGCGCGGAACTACATGACTGAGGCTCACACGACGCGGAGCGAGATGCTCTCGAGCGTCAAGGTGCTGGAGGTCGCGAGCTGTCCCGGCGCGGTCTATTTCCTGCCGACGCCCAAGTCCCCCCACGGCGTGGACGTCGATCCGACGGGCGAGTACATCGCGGCCGGCGGCAAGCTCGCTACCGTGATCCCGGTGCACTCATTCACCAAGATCAGCAAGGCAATCGCGGACAAAGCGTTCGACGGCGAGGTTTCGGGCATACCGGTGCTCAAGTACGAGGCGATCGTCGCGGGTGAGGTTAAGGAGCCGGGCCTGGGACCACTCCACACCGAGTTCGACGGCCGGGGGAACGCCTACACCTCGATGTTCCTCTCCTCCGAGATCGTGAAGTGGAGCCTCAAGGACTTCACGGTGCTGGATCGCATCCCGGTGTACTACTCCATCGGGCATCTGATGATCCCGGGCGGCGACTCGCGGAAGCCCTACGGGAAGTACGTGGTCGCGCTCAACAAGATCACCAAGGACCGGTATCTCCCGACCGGCCCGACGCTCAGCCAGTCGGCCCAGCTCATCGACATCACCGGCGACAAGATGAAGATGCTGCTCGATTTCCCGACGACGGGCGAGCCGCACTACGCCCAGGCCATCCCGGCTTCGCTCATCAAGGACCGGCAGGTGAAGGCGTACAAGCTGGGCGAGAACAAGGATCCGTTCGCGGTGAAGACCGAGAAGCAGAGCCGGGTGGTGCGCAAGGGGACCCGCGTGGACGTGTACATGACGACGATCCGGAGTCACTTCGCGCCCGACAACATCGAGGGGGTCCAGGTCGGTGACTCGGTGTACTTCCACATCACCAACCTCGAGCAGGACTGGGACGTGCCGCACGGCTTCGCAATCACTGGGGCGAGCAACTCCGAGCTGCTCGTGATGCCGGGGCAAACGCGCACGGTGGCGTGGGTGCCCGGCCGGGTCGGTGTGTTCCCGTTCTACTGCACCGACTTCTGCTCGGCGCTGCACCAGGAGATGCAGGGGTACGTCCGGGTGTCTCCGCGCGGCTCGAGCACGCAGGTCGTCTACAACTCTCCGAAGTGACGCCCGCGGGCGGGAGGGAGCCTCGCTTCCTCCTCGTCCTGGCCGCCGAGGTGCTTATGCGTCGTTCGTCTCGCGTGGTTCTGGCCATCGCCGCCCTGATGCTGGGAGCGCTCTACGTGCTGCCCCTCTGGCGGATCGATCTGACGGCCCCGCAGTATCCCGAAGGGCTGGGGCTTCGCATCCTGCTGGACGGCATCATCGGGAGGAGCCCGAACGACCTCCAGAACATCAACAACCTGAACCATTACATCGGCATGCAGCGGATCGAGCCGGATGCCATTCCCGAGCTCCGCTTCATGCCATGGATCGTGGCAGGGCTGATCGCGCTCGGCTTGGCCGTCGCCGCGAGCGGCCGCCGCGCCATGCTCTACGCGTGGCTGGGGGTGCTCGCGCTCGCGGCAACGGCCGGCCTCGCGGACTTCTGGCGCTGGGGCTACGACTACGGGCACAACCTGGATCCGAGCGCCGCGATCAAGGTCTCCGGCATGAGCTATCAGCCGCCGCTGATCGGCCCGAAGACGCTGCTCAATTTCCGCGCGGAATCCTGGCCCGATCTGGGCGGACTCCTCGCCTTAGCCGTGGTTGCCACCGTGGCGGCCGTGGCGGTGATCGAAATCCGCCGGACACGGCGACAGCGGAGCGGCGCTCCGGCGGAGCCGCGACTCGCCAGCCGAGCCCGTTCCAGGGAGCTGGTGGCGTGATGCTCGCAGCCCGGTCGGCCGCGCTGGCCGTGGCCGCCGGCGCCTGCCTGGGGCCTAGACCCAGCGCGATCGAGTACGGCCGGGCCGCGTGCGACCAGTGCCACATGACGATCACGGAGCCGCGCCTCGCCGCGCAGCTCGTGACGCGCACGGGGAAGGTGTTCGTGTTCGACGAGCCCGGATGCCTTGCCGGGTTCCTGGCGAGCGGCCGGGTGCCGCCCGACAAGGTCCATTCCCTATGGGTGAACGACTTCCTCGAGCCTGATTCGCTCCTCGACGCTACCCGGGCCGCCTACCTCCGCGTAGAGGGTATCAACACCCCCATGGGAAGCCACGTCATCGCGACCCGGCCTGGGCCACGCGCCGACAGCCTTCGTACCGCGCTCGGCGGCCACGCCCTCGACTGGGACCAGGTGCGGGCGCTGCCGCACGGCGGATGAGACGGTGAGCGGCCGGATGCGCCGACCGCGAGGCGGGCGGGTCGCCGTGCTTGCGGCTGCCTTCGCCGCCGCGCCGCTGGCGGAGGCGGTCGCGCGCGACATTGTCGTCGATCCGCGCGGGCCGGTGCGTACGGTGGCTGCGGCACTGCAGCTCGCTGCTCCGGGCGACCGGATCATCGTGCGTGCCGGCATCTATCGGGAGCCGCAACTCCTCGTCGAGAAGCGGGTGGAGCTCGTGGGCGAGGGTGACGCGGTGCTGGACGGCGCCGGCCAGCACGAGGTGCTGACCGTCCGCGCGGACGGCGTCGTGATCCGCGGGCTGACCATCCGCAACGTCGGCGCCAGCTACACCGAGGATCGGGCCGGGATCCGGCTCGACCAGGTGGACGGATGCGTCGTCGAGAACAACCGTCTGGACGCCACGTTCTTCGGCATCTACGTAGCCAAGTCCAGGAACTGCCGCATCGCCGGCAACCGACTGGACGGTGCGGGGACCAGCGAGGTCGGCTCCGGCAACGGGATTCATCTTTGGTACTCCTCGGCCATCCACGTCGAGCGAAACGAGATCCGCGGACACCGCGACGGGATCTACCTCGAGTTCTCCGAGGGTGCCGAGATCCGGAACAACCTGAGCACCCGCAACCTGCGTTACGGGCTCCACTTCATGTTCTCGCACGGCTGCCGGTACCTGGAGAACCGCTTCGTGGAGAACCTGGCCGGGGTGGCGGTGATGTATTCCCGCGACGTGACGATGCGGCGCAACCGGTTCGAGCGCAGCGTCGGAGCCGCCTCGTACGGGCTGCTGCTCAAGGAGCTCAGCGAGAGCATGGTCGAGGAGAACCGGTTCTCGGGCAACACCGTCGCGGTGTTCGCGGAGGGGACCACGCGGAGCACGTTCCGCCGGAATCTCTTTACGGGGAACGGCTGGGCGGTG
>DATAFP010000243.1:0-11010 GCA_036257415.1 Gemmatimonadales bacterium | reverse complement strand
CGCGGAGGCCGCGCGGGCGGTCGGCGCGCGGACGGCCGTGGGTATCGACTACGCGCCGATGATGCTGGCGGTGGCGCAAGCCGAGGCGCGCGGTGACCGGGGGCTCAGATACGCCGCAGCCGATGCGGTGGCCCTTCCCTTTCCTCCCGATCGGTTCGATGTGGTGGTCTCCAGCTTCGGGATGATCTTCGCATCCGACCCGGTGCTCGCGGTGCGGGAGGCAGCGCGCGTGCTTCGCAGGCCTGGCCGGCTTGGATTACTGGTTTGGCCGCCGGACGGCTCGATCGGTGAGTACCAGCGGGTAGTGTTCCGGCATATCGAGATTCCGTCCTCCGGCAACGATCCCTTCCTGTGGGGAGTCCCGGCGCAGGCTCGCGCGTGGCTTACGCCGGCGTTCCTGAACATCGAACTGGTGCAAATCGAGGTGCCGTTCGAGGCCGATTCGCCCGAGCTGGCGTGGCGGAGGCTCGCCACCGCCACCGGTCGGGTCGCGGCCGCGTATGCCGAGCTGAGCGCCGACGGGCGCGCGAGGCTGGATGAGGAGATGGCTCGGTTCTTTGAGCCGTTCCGGCAGCCGGGCGGACGGGTGTTCTGGCCCCGTGAAGCGTTCATGGTGCTGGCAAGGCGGGCGTGAGCGAGTCCGTGGAGAAGAACCGGCTCGCCTCGGCGGCGTCGGCCTACCTGCAGTCGGCCGCGCACCAGCCGATCCATTGGCACGCCTGGGGCCCGGAGGCGTTCGCGGCCGCCCGGACAGGCGACCGCCCGGTCCTCCTCGACATCGGGGCCGTGTGGTGCCACTGGTGCCATGTGATGGACCGGGAGTCGTACGAGGATCCCAAGCTCGCCGACTTCCTCAACCAACATTTCGTCTGCGTCAAGGTGGACCGCGACGAGCGGCCTGACGTGGACGCCCGCTATCAGCGCGCGGTCCAGCTCCTGACCCAGCAGGGTGGTTGGCCGCTCACCGCGTTCCTCACCCCGAGCGGCGAGGTGTTCTACGGCGGCACCTACTTTCCGCCCGACGGGAAGTACGGGCGCCCCGGCTTCCGCACCGTACTGGAGAGCGTGTTGGATGCCTGGCGCGCGCGCCGCGGCCAGGTGGACGCGCAGGCGCTCGCGATCCGCCAGGCGCTTGAGGAGCATCTGGACGAGGGAAGCCGCGGCGAGTTGTCGCCGGCGATCCTCGACCGTGCCGTCGACGGCATGCTCCGCGTGTTCGATCCGGTAAACGGCGGGTTCGGCCGGGCACCCAAATTCCCCCATCCCGCCGCGATGGCGTTCTTGCTCGCGCGTTGGCACGATGATCCGCGGCCCGAGCTTCGCACCGCGGCCGAGCGCACGCTCGACGGCATGTCGGCCGGAGGAATGCACGACCATCTGGGCGGCGGGTTCCACCGCTACAGCGTGGACGCCGAGTGGATTGTGCCCCACTTCGAAAAGATGTCCTACGACAACTCTGAGCTGCTCCGGGTTTACCTCGATGCCCATGCGGCGTTCGGCGCGGAGGGGTACGCTCAGGTGGCCCGCGGGATCGTACGGTGGGTGCGCGACGTGCTCGCCGACTCCGACGGCGGCTACGGTGCGAGCCAAGACGCGGACGTGGGCCCGGACGACGACGGCGACTACTTCACCTGGACTCGCGACGAGGCGGCCGGCGTACTCACCGCGGAGGAACTGGACGTCGCGGGAGCCTACTATGACATCGGCACCGCCGGCGAGATGCATCACGACCCCGCTCGCAACGTGCTGTACGCACCGGCACCGCTGGCGGCGGTCGCCACCCGGCTCGGTTACGAGCCGCCGGTGGCCGAGGGGTTGCTTCGATCGGCGGAGGACAAGCTGCGCGCCCGGCGCGCGCAGCGGACCGCGCCATTCGTTGATCGCATCCGCTACACGGCATGGAACGCAATGATGGCTTCGGCGATGCTCCGTGCGGGAGCCGTTCTGGCCGACGAGTGGGCTCGCGATCATGCACTCCGCACGCTGGAGCGGATCCGGTCGGAGAACGCCGAGCCCGACGCGGTGACCCACACGCCGGGTGGCGTGGGCGGCCTGCTGGACGATCAGGTACAGTGCGCCGGCGCGGCGTTGGACGCATACGAAGCTACCGGCGACGCAGCCTGGCTCGAGTGGGCCGATGCGATCATGGAGCGTGTCTGGCGGGAGTACCGCGACGATGGTGGTGGCGGGCTTTTCGATCGGGTGGGGGCAAGCGGCGGCGAAGGGCTGCTGGGCTCGCGGGTGAAGCCGGTCGAGGATGCGCCGACGCCATCAGCCAACGGCGCCGCGACGGTGGTCCTTGGCCGGTTGGCCGAACTCACCGGGAACGATGTCTGGCGCGATCGGGCGACAGAGGTGCTCGGGGCGTTCGCCGGCCGCGGGGCAGAACTGGGCCTCCACACGGCCACCTATCTCATCGGACTGGACCGGCACCTTCATCCACCAACGCACTACGTCGTGATCGGCCGCGCGGGTGATCCGGTGGCCGAGCGGATGCACCGGCGGGCGCTCGCGACGTACGTCCCTCGCCGAACCGTACAACGACTGAGCCCCGACGACGTGGGCTCGCGCCCACTGCCCCCCGCGCTCGCAGCCATGGCAGGTCGAACGTCGGGACCTGCCGGCTTCGCGTGCGTCGGCCCATCGTGCAGCCTCCCGGCGGAGACCGAGGCCGCGTGGCGCGCCACGCTGTCCGCCGGGGTAGCCGACGTTAGATTAGTCACCCCACAATCGTGATAGCTACCGTGACCAAGACCGCAACCATCGACACCAGCCGCGGCACACTCAAGGCCGAGCTCTTCGACGCCGAGGCGCCGAACACGGTCGCCAACTTCGAGAAGCTCGCCAACAGCGAGTTCTACGACGGCACCCGCTTCCACCGCGTCATCGCCAACTTCATGGCACAAGGCGGCGATCCGCTCTCCCGCGATCCCAACAACCCCCGGGTCGGCACCGGCGGCCCCGGGTACAAGATCAAGTGCGAGACCCACCGCAACACTCACAAGCACGTTGCCGGTACGCTGTCGATGGCACACGCCGGCAAGGACACCGGCGGAAGCCAGTTCTTCATCTGCCACGGCCCGCAACCCCACCTTGATGGGGTACACACTGTATTTGGTGAGGTGACTGAAGGTCTCGACCTGGTCCGGCAGATCCAACGCAACGACGTGGTCAACTCGATCCGGGTGACCTGAGCTGCACGTCGACTTCGCGGTCCTCGCGGACTATGCCCTCATCGACCAGCAGGGCAAGCTTTCGGTTCTCGGCATCTTTCAGCACGTGTGGGTGAGCGAGTTCCCCGCGGTGCATCCGCGCACGCACCTCGTGCTCCGGGTGCGCGGCCGTCGGACCGAGATCGGCAGCCATTCGATCCGCATCCGATTCGTGGACGAGCGTGGAACGGAGCTGCTCGGCGGCGACGGCACCGTGCAGTTCGGCGAGCCGCCGGCCGGAGTGACCGACGTCGAAGCCGGCGCGGTGCTCGTGTTCGACGTGCCCCTCCCAGCGAGCGGCCAGTACGCATTCGAGATCGTGCTCGACGGAGAGCCCGCCACCCGGGTGACGCTCACCGCCAGTCTCGCGAGCACGTACCAGGAGGACTGATTCCGCATGGCGCTCGACCTCTCCGCCTGGCCGCGCGACCGGGCGCTGGCCATCATGCACGAGTACACCCAGTCGGAGGCGCTCCGCAGGCACATGTACGCCGTGGAGGTGGCCATGCGGGCGATGGCAGAGCGCGACGGCGAAGACGTGGAGGCGTGGGGGCTGGTCGGCCTGCTGCACGACTTCGACTACGAGCGTTTTCCGAACGCGGCGCACTCGGCGGATCAGGAGCATCCGGCCGAGGGGGTGCGGATACTCACTGCGCAGGGATTCCCCGAGCCGCTCGGGCGCGCCATCATGGGTCATGCGACCTACAGCGGCGTGCCGCGGGATACGCCGGTCGCGGTCGCGTTGTTCGCGGTGGACGAGCTCTCGGGCTTTCTCCACGCCTGCGCGCTGGTCCGCCCGTCGCGGAGTTTGACCGAGGTCGAGGTCTCCAGCGTCAAGAAGAAGCTCAAGGACAAAGGATTCGCCCGCGGCGTGAGCCGGGACGACGTCCATCGCGGTGCGGAAGAACTCGGCGTGCCGCTCGACGAGCACATCGCCTTCCTGCTCGAGGCGCTGCGCCCGCACGAGCGCACGTTCGGCCTTGGCAGTGCCTGAGCCTCCGCGCGTGTGAGTGCCACCGGGCTGAGGCCGATCGAGGCGGCCATCAACCGGGCCGCGGCCGCGCGGCCCCTGCCTGGGAACCGGGTAAGCCTGCTGGTCGACGGCGCCGCGACCTACGAAGCGATGTTGGCGCAGATCGCGTCGGCGCGCGAATGGATTCACCTCGAGAACTACATCATCCGCGACGATAGCATCGGCCGTCGGTTCGCCGAGGCGCTGAGCGCTCGGGCACGCGACGGCATTGCCGTGCGGGTGCTGTACGACTGGCTCGGCTCGATGAACACGTCGCGGCGCTACTGGCGCGATCTCCGCCGCGCTGGCGTCCAGGTGCGCTGCTTCAATCCGCCTCACGTCCTGCAAGTATTCGCGAATCTCACCCGCAACCACCGGAAGCTCCTGGTGACCGACGGCTCGAACGCCGTCACCGGCGGCCAATGCATCGGCGACGAATGGGTGGGCGATCCCGCTCGTGGGCTCGCACCGTGGCGCGATACCGGGGTCGCGATCGCCGGACCGGCAGCCACGGCGCTCGACGCCGCATTCGAGGTCACCTGGCGCGTGAGCGGTGGGGACATCCCGGTGCTGGAGCACCGACACGCGGTGCCCGAGGCTGGCGGGGCGGAGGTACGCGTGGTCGTGGGCGAGCCCGGGCAGGAGCGAGCCTACCGGACGCTCGAATATCTCACGGCGGGGAGCATCGAGCGGCTGTGGATCACCGATGCGTACCTGGTGCCGCCCCCGCGCCTGTTCCAGGCGCTGGTGGATGCCGCCCAGGACGGAGCCGACATCCGGCTCCTGGTCCCGGGCACCAGCGACATCGCGGTGGTCCGCAATCTCACCCGCATCGGCTATCGCCGGCTCCTGCGCGCGGGCATCCGGATCTACGAGTGGGACGGGCCGATGCTCCACGCCAAGACCATGGTGGCAGACGGGCGCTGGGCCCGTATCGGGACGAGCAACCTCAATGCCTCGAGTCTCCTGGGTAACTACGAGGTGGACGTTCTCATCGAGGACGTCGGCTTCGCCCGCGAGATGGAGGCACTCTTCCGCCGCGACCTCGACCAAAGCCTCGAGATCGAGCGTCGAGTCATGGGGCGCGGCCGCTTCCAGCAGGTGCTGCCGACCGGGCTTCATCGGCGCCGATCCGGTCCCGTCCCGGCGGCGCGGTCCCGCGCGCCACGACAGTTCCGCGGCCGCGCCGCCGTCGCCGCCCGCACGCTGATCAGCGCCGCGCGGCGCTCGGTCTACGGTCCGCTGAGTGTCATCCTGGTGGTCCTGGGGACACTCTTTCTCGTCCTGCCCCGCACCACGGCGTACGCATTCGGACTCGTTTGCGTGTGGTTCGCGGTGGCCGCGGGAGTCGAGGCATTCCGGCGTCGTGAACCAGGGAAGCCCGGCCGCAGGGATGGTTAAATTGCGCCTCATGCGACCGGTAACCTGCGTCATGCTACTGGCGGCGCTTGCCGCGCCGGCGACGGCCCAAGCGCCCGAGGCCCGGTTGCTTGCCGACGTCCGCCGGTTGTCCGACGATCGGCTGCAGGGCCGCCTTACCGGCACGCCGGGGGCCGATTCCGCGGCCGCGTACATCGCCCAGCGGTTTGCCGAGGCAGGTTTGGCCCCCGGACCGGGCGGCTGGTTTCAGGATTTCGTGGTGTCGCCCGACGCACCGGCCGCGCGCCACGCCCCGGTGGGCGGCGCCCGTGGCCGGAATGTGGTCGGCGTGCTCGCGGGAAACCACCCGACGCTCCGGAGGGAGTTGGTGGTCATCGGTGCCCATTACGACCACCTGGGACTGGGCGGCCCGTTCGCTCTCGATCCGGACAGCACTGGAAGCGTGCACAATGGCGCGGACGACAATGCCTCGGGCACAGCCGCCCTGCTCGAAGTCGCCGCCCGGCTCGCACGGCGCCCGCCCGCCCGCAGTGTGGTCTTTATCGCCTTCAGCGGTGAAGAGCTCGGCCTCCTCGGGTCGGCGCATTACATGCGCCAATCGAGTGACGCCCAACACACGGCCGCGATGGTCAACCTCGACATGGTGGGCAGACTGCGGCACGATCGCCTGATCGTGTACGGCACCGGCAGCGCCACCGAGTTTCCGGACCTGCTCGATTCGCTCAACCGATTGGCCGGGTTCGAGCTGGCGCTGCGCCCCGACGGCTACGGCCCGAGCGATCAATCGTCGTTCTACGCGGCGGGCGTGCCGGTGCTGCACTTCTTTACCAATGTGCACGAGGACTACCACCGGTCTACCGACGATTGGGAGAAGATCGACGTCGGCGGTCTCGCGCGGGTCGCGGCGTTCGTTACCGCCGTAACCGAAACGCTGGCCAATCGGCCCGAGCGGCCAACCTTTGTCGCGCTGCCCGTGGCCGCGCACGGCGGGTCCGCCACCGGCACCGGTGGATATGGCGCGTATCTCGGCACGATACCCGACATGGCAGGCGGCGGGAGCGGGGTGCGGCTCGCGGGGGTCCGTGCGGGCAGTCCGGCGGAGCAGGCAGGGCTCAGAGCAGACGACGTCATCACCAAGATCGGCGACTACGAGGTCCCCGACCTCGAGGCTATGACCAGCGCGCTTCGGAGCTACAAGCCGGGCGATACCGTCGAGGTTGTCGTGCGCCGCGGAAACTCGCTCACCACCCTCACAGCCACGCTGGGTAGCCGCCGGAGCTGATAAGCATGCCCGTTCTTCATGCCGACCGTATCGTCGCCGCGCTCCGCGGGGCATTCGCCAAGGAAGTGGGCCGCGAGGCCCTGCTCCGGATGGCTGCGGAGAAGATTCGCGCGGCCGGCACGCCCTACACGTCGGTGTACCTGTACATGCTGCAGGGCGACGAGCTGGTGCTCGAGGCCCATGCCGGCCGGGAGACCGATCATACCCGGATCGCCGTGGGGGACGGGATCTGCGGCACCGCGGTGGCCACCGGGCTGGATCAGAATGTGCCGGACGTGCGCGCCATCTCGAATTACATCGCCTGCAATGCCTGGACCCGCTCGGAGCTGGTCGTGCTGATCCGCCGAGGCGCGACCATCCTCGGCCAGATCGACGTAGACAGCGACGAGCCGGACCCGTTCGACGCCGGTGAGGAGGCGGAGGTTAGGAAGGTGGCGGACGCGTTGGCGGTACTGCTTTGATGCGCGCCTGGTCGTCCGCCCGTTTTACTGTCCCGCTCCCCGACGGCCACCGATTCCCCATCGCCAAGTACCAGCGAATCCGCGACACTGTGGTGGCGCGCGGCATCCTCGCGCCGGCTGAGGTCGAGGAGCCCGATCGGGTGGAGCGCTGGGCGCTCGGCCTGGTGCACACCCCGGCCTACGTCGAGTCGATCATTGACGGCACGCTCGCCCCGCAGGACGTGCGCCGGCTGGGCTTTCCCTGGAGCGATCAGCTCCGCGAGCGCTCGCTTCGCACTGTCCAGGGCACGGTCGATGCGGGGTTCGACGCACTGACCCACGGCGCCGGCATCAACCTCGCCGGCGGCACCCATCACGCCTTCGCCGGGCACGGCGAGGGCTTTTGCGTGTTCAACGACGTCGCCGTCGCCGTGCGGGTGCTGCAGCGGGAAGGGCGGGTTCGGCGGGTCGCGATCATCGATCTCGATGTCCACCAGGGCAACGGCACCGCCAGCATCTTCGCCGGCGACCCGGATGTCTTCACGTTCTCGATGCACGGGGCCAAGAACTTTCCGTTCAGGAAGGAGCGCAGTACCCTGGATGTGGAGCTCGACGACCTCACT
Organism: Gemmatimonadales bacterium; assembly: GCA_036257415.1. GTDB lineage: Bacteria > Gemmatimonadota > Gemmatimonadetes > Gemmatimonadales > GWC2-71-9 > DASQPE01. Next base: position 3,061 of record DATAFP010000243.1, on the reverse strand, counting down.
CGAGACCCCGCCTACTGCTCGCTGCTCACTCCCCACCTGGACCGAGTCCTCGACGAGGCCAGCCCTGATATCGCATTCTATCTCGCCGGCGCCGATCCATATGTCGACGACCGGTTCGGCCGGCTTGCGCTGTCGTTCGAGGGCCTTCGGGCACGGGACCGGCTGGTGTTCGCCCAATGCCGGCGCCGGAGCATCCCGGTGGTGGTCACCCTGGCCGGCGGCTACGCCCGCTCGCTCGAGGACGTCGTCAGCATCCACGCGACCACGGTGCACGAGCTCCGCCGTGCTTACGGCTGAGACGGCTGGGCGGGCGGTTCGCGGAGCCACCCTCTTCGAGCGACGGGTCGGGAGCGGGCCGCCGGTTGCGGTCCTGCACGGTGGCCCCGGGGCGAGCTTCGACTACATGCTCCCCGGGTTCGACGCCCTGGCAGGGCGCCGCACGCTGATCTACTACGATCAGCGAGGCGGCGGCCGCTCGCCGATCCCCCGGGAGGAGCGGGTGGGCTGGCGGGATCACGTCGGGGACCTCGACGCCCTCCGCGAGCTCTGGGAACTCGAACGGCTCACCCTCATCGGCTATTCGTGGGGCGGGCTCCTGGCCCAGCTCTACGCCACCGAGTACCCGGGGCGCGTCGAGCGGCTCGCGCTGGTGTGCCCGGCGCCGTCATGGCGCACCGCGCGTGATGAGTTCGAACGCAGATTCTCGGCGGGGAATCTGGCGCCGGAGGTTCAGGCAGAGCGACAGCGGCTCCGCGAAAGCGATCTGCGGGTGCGTGACCCGGAAGCCTTCCAGCGTCGCATGTTCGAGCTGTCCGTTGTGGCCTACTTCTACGATCCCGAACAGGCGCGAAACCTCACGGCGTTCCGGGTGGTTGGCCGCATTCAGCAGGAGACCTGGGACAGCCTCGGCGATTACGACCTGAGGCCCAGGCTCGAATCGCTTCGCGGCATCCCCTCCCTGCTCCTTCATGGGGCCGACGACCCGATTCCCCTGACCGCTTCGGAGGAGACGGCGCGCCGGCTCGGCGCGGAGCTCGAGGTGCTCGAGCGGTGCGGCCATTGCCCGCACGTGGAGCGTCCGGACGCATTTGTGCCCCTGCTCGACCGGTTCCTGCCGGGGCATGGGCCTACCCCGTCGGCTTGACACCGCAGGGTTCGATCCGCCTCTTACGCGTATCCCGCACAGGCATTCCGATGGCGACCCGCGCAGCCAGCATCTACGACTCAGGCCTCGAGAAGAACGCCGCCAACTTCGTCCCCCTCACGCCGATCCAGTTTCTGGAATGGAGCGCGTCGGTCTGCCCCGAGCGCCTCTCGCTCGCCTACGGCCCGATTCGCTTCACCTGGGCGGAGACCTATGCCCGTTGCCGTCGTCTGGCTTCGGCGCTCAGAAAGCTGGGTGTCGGGCGGGGGGACACGGTCGCCGTGCTGGCCTGGAACACGCCGGAGATGTTCGAGTGCCAGTTCGGCGTGCCGATGGCAGGGGCGGTGCTCAACACGATCAACGTCCGATTGGACGCACCCACCATCGCGTTCATGCTGGACCACGGGGAGGCGAAGGTCGTGATTGCCGACCGCGAGTTTTCCGCCACCCTCGGCGCTGCCCTGGCCGCCTGTGCTTCTAACCCCGTAGTCGTGGACCTGCTCGACCCCGCGTATGGCGGCCCGGGCCACCCGCTGGGGATGATGAACTATGAGGATCTGCTCGCGACCGGTGACCCGGGCTTCGCGTGGGTACCGCCCCCGGACGAATGGGACGCCATCGCGCTGAACTACACCTCGGGAACCACGGGCGACCCGAAGGGTGTGGTGTACCATCACCGCGGCGCGTACCTCTCAGCCGTCGGCACTATCCTCGCAAGCAACCTGCCGCGCCACGCGACATTCCTGCTCACCGCCCCAATGTTCCACTGCAACGGGTGGTGCTTCCCCTGGGCCATCGCGGCGCTGGCCGGTACCGGTATCTGCATCCGGAAAGTCGAACCCGCCGCGATGCTCGGGTTGATTCGCGAGCACCGGGTGACGCATTTCGGCGGCGCACCGATCGTCCACAACATGCTGCTCAACGCAACGCCCGAGCTGTGGCAGGGCATCGAACACGAGGTGGTGGGCTACATCGCCGGGGCTGCTCCGCCGCAGGCCACCATCGAGGCGATGGAGCGTCGCGGCATCCGCCTGGTGCACGTTTACGGGCTCACCGAGACCTATGGCCCGGCGACCGTCTGCGTGCGGCAGGAAAGCTGGAGCGCGCTATGCGCGGCCGACGCGGCGGAGAAGATCGGGCGTCAGGGCGTCCGGTATCTCATGGAAGAAGGGCTCACGGTGCTCGACCCGGATACGATGCAACCCGTGCCGGCCGACAGCAGTAGCATGGGCGAGGTGATGTTCCGGGGCAACATGACGATGAAAGGCTATCTCAAGAATCCGGCCGCGACGGCTGAAGCATTCGCGGGCGGCTGGTTCCACTCCGGCGACCTGGCTGTCGTCCACCCCGACGGATACATCAAAGTGCGGGATCGCGGGAAGGACATCATCATATCCGGCGGTGAGAACATTTCGTCGCTGGAGGTGGAGGATACGCTCTACCGCCACCCGGCGGTGTTCGCCGCCGCGGTGGTGGCGCGGCCGGATCCGACCTGGGGCGAGACGCCTTGTGCCTTCGTCGAGCTCAAGCCAGGGGCCCAGGCAAGCGAAGCCGAGCTGATCGAGCATTGCCGCGCGAACCTGGCGCACTTCAAGGCGCCCAAGTCGGTGGTGTTCGGCCCACTGCCCAAGACCTCCACGGGCAAGATCCAGAAGTATGTCCTGCGCCAGCAGGTTCGCTCCGCCGAGGCCATTCAATGAGTCGACCGGAATCTCCGTTCGTCCTCCGCGACTGCGCCGGCCCCGTCGTCACCCTGACGCTGAACCGCGGGGAGCGTTTCAACCCGCTGTCCACCGGCATGATCGCGGCGCTTCAAGCCGAGCTGGATGCGGTCGCCGGCGACGAGACCGTCCGGGTGGTGGTGCTCGCCGCCCAGGGCCGCGGCTTCTGTGCCGGACACGATCTCAAGGAGATGCG
>DATAFP010000226.1:0-15873 GCA_036257415.1 Gemmatimonadales bacterium | reverse complement strand
AGCTCCAGCCGCCATTTTTCCGTTTCCGCCAGCCTGAGACCCCGCAGATAGTGAACGGCCAGGTAGATCCCCCACCACACGAGGATGACCGCGGTCTGGCCAGCGAAGACGGCCGACAGCGGCCCGGTGCGGTCCGGCGGGATGAAACGGACCAGGAACGGCATGACTGAGAGAACGATGGCGGCACCGATCGCCAGGCTCGTGAGGGCGACTCGGGGAACCAGCCGGTAGGGTGGAAGCTGGAGCCAGCGGCGCCGCCGGATGTGCCGGTGGAGCTGATCCGTCAGGATCACACCGAGCACCGTACCGACCAGCGCTCGCGCGACGACCTCCCACCGGAGCCCTCCGAAAAGCGTCGGGATCGCAGCGGTCACCAGGCCCTGGAGCGACCAGCCGACGAGCTGGCATGTCCAATAGGGACTCATCGGGCCGTCCGTGAGGCGGGTGCGTGGCGGCTCTCGCGTGCCGGTGCCGCACCGCGGGGTGGGTCTCCGGCCCGGCAAGCATTGCCGACCGCATCGATACCGTCAAGCTGATCCGGATGAGCGGTCGCAGGTAGCAATGAACGGCTGGCCACCGGGTGGTCGGCTACACGCCGTCTTCGGTGCGGGTCGGCATGTCACCGAGCCAGTATCGCGGCCCCGGTCCGAGATCGGCCGCCCGGTCCGCCGGGTTCGCCAGCCGGCAGCGGTCGATGGAGAGACAGCCGCAGCCGATGCACTGCGTGAGCCCCGCTTTGAGCCGCTCCAGCTCCGCGATCCGCTGATCGATCCTCGCCGTCCAGGTGCCCGACAGCCGCTCCCACTCCGCCCGGCTCGGCGCGGTCTCCGCCGACAGCTTCGCCAGCTCGCCGCGGATCTCCTCGAGGGTCAAGCCGATCCGCTGCGCGAACACGATGAACGCAATCCGGCGAAGCACCGCCCGGGGATAGCGCCGGTGGCCGGATCGCGACCGGTCTGACTGGATCAGGCCGCGCTGTTCATAGAACCGGAGCGCGGAGGCCGCCACGCCGCTCCGGCCCGCGACTTCGCCGATCGTGAGGATGGTGTTCATGGGGAGAAGAAACCGCGCCGTCGACTTGACTTCAAGTGCGCTTGAACCTCTAGGTTCACCCCCCAATTGGTCGATTGAACCCCCCGCCGTTCGTCTCAGGATGGAGGGGCGAGGAACGCGGAACTGCGGCCACCTGTTGCGAGAAAAAGCAAGCGAAACCCGAACAGGTCTCCCACCGTAGCGTGGCTCGACTGCATGATCGTTTCACCGTGGAAGGACATCGCCCATGAGTCGTCGTAGCCGGATCGGATCCTGGCTGTTACTTGCGATCGTAGCCGCGATCGCTATTGCACTTACCTCGTGGAAGTCCAGTTCCCTCAAGGCCGCCGACAGGGTCGCGGCCAGCCAGCCGGAGCCCACCGAGCTGGTGACCTCGGCGGTCGCCAGGGAGGTCGAGCACCGGCCCACCACCACGTCGATCGGAACCGTGCTGGCGCTTCGGTCCATCACGCTTCGTAACGAACTGGCCGGAACGGTCCGTCTGGTGCGGCTCATCCCGGGTGAGATCGTCGAGCCCGGCGAGGTGCTGGTAACGCTCGACGCCTCGGTGGAGCAGGCGGAAGTGGAAGCGCAGGAAGCGGAGGCCGGCCTCGCCAAGACGACGCTCGAGCGGCTGGAGCGTCTGCGGCAGCACCAGGCCACCTCGCAGGAGGAGGTGGACCAGGCGCACGCCGCGCGCGCGGTTGCGCTGGCGCAGATCGCCCGTACCAAGGCCATCATCGCCAAGAAAATCATCCGTGCACCGTTCCGGGCCCGGGTCGGCCTGGCCGACGTGCATCCCGGTCAATACCTGGACGAGGGCACCCAGTTGACCACGCTCCAGAGCGTGGGCGATGCGGTGCATGTCGACTTCACCGTGGCGCAGCGGGTCGCCGGCGGGCTCCAGGTGGGAGACGCGGTCGAGGTCTTCGTTGCGGGAGATTCCGACCCCACGCCCGCCCGGATCGTCGCGCTCGACGCCCGGATCGATTCCACCACCCGAAATGCGCTGGTCCGGGCCAAGATCGAGCATGTCGCACGGGCCCCCGCGCCGGGCGCGTCGGTCAGGGTTCGGACCGCGACCGGTCCGCCAGGTAAGGCCGTGGCGGTGCCGGTGAGCGCGCTTCGAAAGGGACCCCAGGGCGACCACGTGTTCGTGCTGGCGGCCGACCAGAAGGGGAAGACCCGCGCCCACCTGCGAACGGTGCGGAGCGGCACCGTGGTCGGCGACGACGTCCTGATTCACGGGGGGCTCGAGGCGGGTGAGCAGGTGGCCACGTCGGGTTCGTTCAAGCTTCGCGAGGGCGTGCTGGTCGTGGTTGCCGACTCGGCGGCGGGCGTGAAGGCCGACGCCCACGGGAACGGGGGCAAGTGATGGCCGGCGGCGAAGAGAACGGCGCCCGGCGCTCGTTCACCGACATCTTCATCAAGCACCCCGTCCTCGCGGTCGTCGTCAACCTGGTGATCGTGCTCGTCGGCTGGCGGGCGCTCACCACGCTGCCGGTGCAGCAGTATCCGCAGGTCGAGAGCTCCTCGGTGGTGATCACCACGGTCTACTACGGCGCCAGCGCCGAGACCGTGCGCGGTTTCCTCACGACCCCGATCGAACGGGTGGTATCGGCGATCGGCGGGGTGGACTACGTCGAGTCCACCAGCCGCGCGGGCATCAGCACGGTCACCGTGCGCCTCAAGCTCAACCACAGCAGCACGGCGGCGCTGGCGGAAGTCACCGCACGGCTGCAGCAAGTGCGCTCGGAGCTCCCGTCGGAGGCCGAGCCGCCCGTGGTGGAGGTGCAGCGGGCCGACCGGCCGTACGCGACGTTCTATCTGAGCTTCACCTCGAACGAGCGGGACGTGCCGGCCGTGACCGACTGGCTCGCGCGGACGCTCCAGCCCCAGCTCTCGACGCTCGAAGGCGTCCAGCGGGTCACCATCGAGGGCGGGCGCCAGATCGCCATGCGGATCTGGATCGACCCCGACCGCCTCGCCGCGCTCAACCTCTCGCCCGGCGACGTCCACGCCGCCCTGCAGCGCAATAACTATCTCGCCGCCGTGGGCCGGACCAAGGGCAATCTGGTCCAGATCAACCTGCTCGCGAACACCGACCTGCGCTCCACCGAAGAGTTCAAGGACTTGATCGTCGCGGAGCGGAACGGTGCCATCGTGCGGTTGAGCGACGTGGCGCGGGTGGAGCTCGGCGCCGAAGAAGCCGAGATGGTCGCGAAGTACAACGGGAAAGAAGGCGTGTATCTCGGCGTGTGGCCGCTGGTGGGCTCGAACGAGATCGAGGTGCAGCACCGGCTGGTGGCCGAGATGGAGCGGATCCGGCCCACGCTGCCGAAGGACATCGACATGCGTCTGGTCTACGACGGGACGATGTTCATGCGCGACGCGCTCCTGGAGATCACCAAGACGCTGGGCGAGACCATCGGGATCGTGGCCCTGGTGGTGTTCCTGTTCATGGGCTCGGTGCGGACGGCACTGGTGCCGCTCGTCGCGATGCCGATCTCGCTGGTGGGGTCGGCCATCTTCATGTTCGCGTTCGGCTTCAGCCTGAATCTGCTCACGATCCTCGCCATCGTGCTCTCGGTGGGACTCGTGGTGGACGACGCCATCGTCGTGGTCGAGAACGTCGAACGTCACGTGCGCGAGGGAGTGTCGCGGATCCAGGCTGCGCTCACCGGCGCCCGCGAGCTGGTGGGGCCCATCATCGCCATGACCATCACGCTGGCGGCGGTGTACACCCCCATCGGGTTCCAGGGAGGCATGACCGGCTCGCTCTTCCTCGAGTTCGCCATCACGCTCGCTACCGCTGTCGTGCTGTCGGGTGTCGTCGCGGTCACGCTCTCGCCGGTGATGAGCTCCCGCTTCGTCCACTCGCATGGCCACGAGGGTCGGCTCACCTCGCTGGTGAATCGCGGCTTCGACGTCGTGCGCCGTCGCTACGCCAGGCTGCTCGACGGCGCGCTGGAGATGCGCTGGGCGATCGTCGCGGCGTCGCTCCTGGTGATGGTCGCGGCCTGGCCGCTCTACCAGTACTCGCGCCGCGAGCTGGCGCCGGTCGAAGATCAGAGCCACATCAGCATGTTCTTCGAGGCGTCGCCCGACGCCTCGCTCGCGGCGGTCACGCGCGAGGGACAGAAGGTAGTCAAGGCGATCACCTCGTTCCCCGAGACCGACTTCACCTGGTCGCTCACGGCGGCCTGGGGCGGCTTCGGTGGACTGGTCGCCAAGGATTGGCGGACGCGCGAGCGCTCCACCGAGCAGATGTACGGGCAGGTGTTCGGCGCGGTGTCGCAGATACCCGGGCTTCGGGTGTTCCCGCGGCTCGACCCCCCGCTCCCGACGCCCGGGCAGTACGACGTGGAGCTGGTGCTCCAGAGCGACGCGCCTGTCGAGCAAATGCTCGAGACGGTGGGAGCGGTGGTCGGCGCCGGCTGGCAGAGCGGGAAGTTCCTGTACGTGGACACCGACTTGAAGATCGACCTCCCCGAGGCGCGGGTCGTCATCGACCGCGAGCGGGTAGCCGATCTTGGCCTCGACCTCGCCGGCGTAGGTCGGGAGCTCGGCACGCTGCTGGGCGGCGGGTACGTAAACCGGTTCAACTTCTACGACCGTAGCTACAAGGTCATCCCGCAGATCGGGGAAGAAGACCGCGCGACGGTCGGCCCGCTGCTCGACCTCAAGATCAAGACGCCCGACGGCCGCATGGTACCGGTCTCGACCTTCACCCACATTGAGACCAGCACGGCACCCCGTGCGCTCAATCGCTTCCAGCAGCGGAACTCGGTGCGGGTGTTCGGCGGGGTCAATCCGGGGATCACCAAGGAGGAAGGACTCCGCGTGCTGGAGACCGCGGCGGCCGCGGCCGGCGGCCCCGGCATCGTGCTTGATTACGGCGGCGAGTCGCGCCAGATCCGCCGCGAGGGCGGCGCGCTCACCGTCACGTTGGGCTTTGCGATCATCCTCATCTACCTGGTGCTCGCGGCGCAGTTCCACAGCTTCCGCGATCCGCTGATCGTGCTGCTGGGGTCGGTACCGCTCGCGATCTCCGGGGCGCTGGTGTTCAGCTTCCTCGACCTCACGACGATCAACATCTACTCGCAGGTCGGGCTGATTACCCTGGTGGGCCTGATCGCGAAGAATGGCATTCTGATCGTGGAGTTCGCGAACCGGCTCCAGGAACGAGGCATCGCCAAAGCGATCGCGATACGCGAGGCGGCGCTGACCCGGCTTCGCCCGGTCCTGATGACCTCCGCGGCCACGGTGTTCGGGCACTTCCCGCTCGTGCTGGTTTCGGGGCCGGGTTCCGAAGCCCGGAACAGCATCGGCACTGTACTGGTGTCGGGCATGGCGATCGGGACGCTGTTCACCCTGTTCGTGGTGCCGGTGTTCTACTCGTTGATCGCGGCGCAGCATCAGCCCAGCCTGGTAACCGAGGAGATTGAAACGCGGGAGCCGGCTCACGGCATCGCGCTGAATCCGCCCGAGCCGGCCTACTGACGGGTCCTTTAGACTTTGAGGACATGACATCATGGATCACACGATCGTGCACTTCGAGATCCCCTCCGACGATCCGGAGCGGGCCGCGAAGTTCTATCGCGAGCTGTTCGGCTGGACGATCAACAAGTTCGAAGGAACCGCCGCGGGTGGGATCGAGTACTGGATGGTGCAGACCGTGCCCACCGATGAGGGCGGGATGCCCATCCGGCCCGGCGTGAATGGCGGGCTCATGCGCCGGATGTTCCCTGGTCAGGCGCCCGTCAACTATATCAGCGTCGAGAACGTGGACGACTTTGCGCGGCGCGCGGTGCGGCTCGGCGCTAAGATGCTTATGGAGAAGACGCCGGTGCCCGGGATGGGGTGGTTCGCGCAGCTGAACGACCCCGAAGGAAACGTGGTCGCGATCTGGGAGCACGACCCGAGCGCCGCACAGACCACCGGCGCCGGGAGCCAAGCGGCTGGTAGCAGCAGCGGGCGGTAGGATCGCCGGAAGCGCCGGTCAGGCCGCGAACCGCTCGACCAGCATACCATCGAGCAGTCCGCGGCCGACTCCTGCCCGATACGCTTTTCCTCTTTCGATCAATCCACGACAGAGCCGCAAGTGAGGTTGGCGATCGCGCCGGTCATCTCGCGCCGGCGCGATCCGAGGCCGCGAAGCAGGCGGAATCCGCCACTCGGTAAGGCTCGGCAGCCGTATCACGCGGAGTCGGTCAGCCGCGGCTGCCCGGCTGGCGCAGACCCACGGATTGCAGGTCCGAATGCGGCGCGCAGACAGACCCGCCCGCGTCCTATGGTGGGGGAACACCGACGAGCGTTCACCGCACGGTGCGCTCGTGTTCCACACCGGAGGATGCAATGCGATACATCTCGTACGCCCTCGCCATCGCCGCCGTGTACGGCTGCGGCGACGACGCGGCCGTCACCCAACCACACCTCGACCGCGCCGCGCTCGCCGCGGTGCAATACGAAATCGTGAAGCTTCCGTCGCTGGGTGGAACGCTGAGCCGGGGCATGGCCATCAACAGCCAAGGCTGGGTAGCGGGCTGGTCCGAGCGGCCGGACGGGTCCCGGCGCGCCGTCCTCTGGAAGGACGGGGCGATCACAACGATCGATCCCCTCGGCGGGCCGAGCAGCACCGTACCATGGCCCGGCCTGAACGACGCGGGGGTCGTCGTCGGCATCTCCCACACGTCTCTTGAAGATCCACTGGACGAGGAGTGGAGTTGCGAGCTGGGCGATTTTCTCCTCGAGACCACGGACCTTCTCTGCCGGGGGTTCGTGTGGGAGAACGGCGTGACACGGGAGTTGCCCACGCTTGGCGGTAATCACGGCTTCGCCACCGGCGTCAACAACGCGGGCGAGGTCGTCGGGTGGGCGGAGACGACCGTGCATGATTCGACCTGCGCCGACGCTCAGGTACTCCAGTTCAAGGCGGTCATCTGGGGCCCGAAGGACGGGAGCAACGGCAAGATCAAAGCGCGGGAGCTCCCTCCGCTCCCGGGCCACTCCGCCTCGGCCGCCACGGCGATCAACAATGACGGCCAGGCGGTCGGCATCTCGGGGCGCTGCGACCAGGCGGCTGGACGCTTCAGCGCCCTCAACTCCGTGGTCTGGGACAAGAACGGCAAGCCCACCGAGACCCCTGATCTGGGCGGCACGACGTGGCACACGCCAATGGACATCAACGATGACGGCGACGTCGTGGGCTTCTCCAACCCGCCGGGGCCGGGCGATCCCGAGGGCGATTTCATCGCGCACGCCTTCCTCTGGATCAACGGCGCGCCCAAGGCCGACGATATCGGCACGCTCGACGAAGATCCCCTCAGCGAAGCTTTTGCCATCAACGCCCGGGATCAGGTGGTCGGCATCTCGTTCGGGGGTCTGCTCGGGCCCCGAGCCTTCATCTACGAGAACGGGGTCCTGACAAACCTCAACGATCTGGTGGATACCGACGACGTGCTCTTGTCCGCGCAGGACATCAACAATGCCGGCCAGATCACCGGGCGGCTGCGCGATGCGGCGACCAGCGAGGTGCTCGCTTTCATCGCGACGCCGATCGCCGCTACCGCCGGCGTTGCCAGGTGACCGGGTTGTTGTCGCGCCAGTTGACGAGGCGGGACACGGCGCCGGCCGAGTCCCGCTCGAACAACCAGAAGCCGCGCACACCGTGGCGAATGAAGATGCGGTCGTCCAGCGCGTAGAGTCGCTCCGGCGGCCGAGAGACTCGTATGAGGCGCAAGCCGGCGCTGTCCCCCTCCACCGTGAGCCGGAGGTCGGCCGTGAGGGTGTATGTGCCGGCGTACTCGTCGAGCAGCCGTCGCGGGAGCAGGCGTCCCGGCACCGACGTGGGCAACGCGGCGACGTGCGTTGCGAGCATCCGCCAGGCGTTTCCGTCCCGCACCCAGGTGTCGGTCGCCCGGAAGCGGGTGCGGAGCTCCTGGCCGTAGTAGTTGTGCGCCTCGTCGATGGCGTAGCTCATCACCGCGGCAGACGAGGTCCCGACGAGATGCCAGTCGGCCAGCTCCAGCGTCCCCGTCTGTCCGGCGGGCAGCGGATGCAGCTCCGCCAGAAACGCCGACCGGGACAGGCGCCGGCCCTCCTCGTCGGTGAGAAACCACGCCGGCGAGAGATGGGGGGCCCAGGCCCCGGTGTCCCCGGTGGTGATGGCGTCGAGAAGCTTGCGGGTGATCGCCACGAACGCCGCCGAATCGGAGCGGCTGATCTGGGCGTGGGCTGCGGGCACGAAGGTGCTGAGCCAGATGAGCACTGCGGCCAGTGCGCGCACGCTATCCTCCAGGATCCCTGGGATTCGAGGTTCGATCGTGCCTTCACTCGTACGGTATGCCGGTCCCGCGCTGCTCGCCGCCGTCGCCGCCAATATGGCATTTCACGCCGACCATGCCGATCCGCCCGCGATCCGGGTGACGTGGCTGGGCCACGCCGCCTTCGAGGTCGTGTCGCCGGGCGGCACGCGCCTCCTCATCGACCCCTGGCTTGTGGAGAATCCGTCGGCCCCCGCCGTCTACAAGGATACGACCAGGTGGGCCCGGCCCGAGGCGAGGCCAGCCGCGATTCTGGTGACCCATCCCCACGCGGACCACGGTGCCGATGTGCCGCTCCTCGCGCGCGTGAGCGGCGCCAAGGTAGTGGCCACCGGTGACCACATCGAGGCGATGGGCATCCCGGAGTGGCAGTACCTGAGCATCAACATCGGCGGCGTCCAGCGCGTAGGGGACGTCGAGATCCACGCGGTGCCTGCGATGCATTCGAGCACGCCCGGGCGGGCGCTGGGCTACGTGCTCCGGTTCGCGGACGGCCGCACGCTGTACCACACGGGCGATACCTGGGTGTTCGGCGACATGGCCCTGATCGAGCGCTTCTTTCACCCAGCGGTCATCCTGATCGCGGCGGGTGGCGGTCGCGCGGGGGAAGATCCCGAGGCTGCGGCATTCGCGGTCCGCACCTACTTCCACCCCCGCGCGATCGTGCCGATGCACTACGGCGCCTTGCCCGCGCCATTCGCCACCGAGGCCGAGGTACGCGCCGCTTTCGAGAACGATCCCCGGCTTCACCTGCTGGTCCCCGGCCAGGAGAGGAGCTTCTGAGTGGCGCTCCCGCTCACCGCCGACGTGTGCGAGCGTGCGCTCAACGCTCGCGACGCCCGGTTCGATGGGATCTTCTTCGTGGGCATCACGACGACGGGGATCTACTGCCGACCCATCTGTCCCGCCCGCGTGTCGTATCACGACAGACGTCGGTTCTTCGATTCCGCCGCCGCCGCCGAGCGTGCGGGCTTCCGGCCGTGTCTTCGCTGCCGGCCGGAGCTCGCGCCGGGGCGCGCCCTGTGCGACGCGGTGCCGCGGCTCGCGCGGGTGGCCGCGCAACGGATCGCCGCCGGTGCACTCAACGGCCGAGAGGTGCGCGAGCTCGGACGCGAGCTGGGCGTGAGCGACCGTCATCTGCGCCGGGTGCTCGAGCGCGAGCTCGGCGTATCGCCGGTCGAGCTGGCCCAGACCCACCGACTGCTCCTCGCGAAACGGCTGTTGGCCGATACCTCCCTGCCGGTGACCCGGATCGCGTACGCCAGTGGTTTCCAGAGCCTGCGCCGGTTCAACTCAGTGTTCCGCGAACGATACCGCCTCAGCCCGACCGCGCTCCGGCGGGGCCCACGCGCGCCAGGCTCGCCGGCGGCCTCCGCCGGCGACCTGGTCCGCCTGACGCTCGCCTACCGCGCTCCCTTCGCTTGGCCCACACTGCTCGCACTACTCGGTTGCGAGATGCTGCCGGGCGTGGAGCTGGTCGACGGCGCACGGTATGGCCGCACAGTGCGGCTCGAGGGAAAGAGTGGAGTCGTTTTCGCGACGGACTCGGCGGCGGCCAAGACACACCTCGACATCGACGTCTCACCGACGCTGCTGCCGGCTCTCTTGCCGCTGCTTGCGCGGCTCCGCCGCCTGTTCGATCTCGATGCCGAGCCGACGGTGGTGGATGCGCATCTCGCGCGCGAGGGCCTCGGTGTGTACGTCGCGCGTCGGCCCGGCCTCCGGATTCCGGGCGCGTTCGATGGGTTCGAGGCCGCCTTCGGCGCGTTGCTCGGCGGCCGCGCAGGTCTGGCGGCGTCCGATACCGCCCGTCGCGTCGTGGAGGCGTTGGCCGAGCCCGTCGACACGGGAATCCCCGCGCTCCGCCGGATCGCGCCGGATGCGCCGCGCGTGGCCGAGGCGGGGACGGCGCGTCTCGCCGCACTCGGCGTTCCGAGCCGTGCGGCGGAGACGCTCGTGTCGCTGGCCCGCGCGCTTGCCGGGGGAATGCTTTGGCTCGAGCCGGGGAGCGACATCGGCGCCGCGCACCGCGCTCTGCTTGCGATCGACGGCGTGGGCGAGCGGCTCGCCAACAGGATCGTGATGCATGCGCTCCACTGGCCGGATGCCTTCGACCCGTCCGATCGTGCGATCCAGACGGCGCTGGACGCGGACAGTCCGGCCGAGCTGCAAGCGCGGGCCGAGCGCTGGCGTCCGTGGCGGGCATACGCGGCGCTTCATCTCCGGCTGGGCAGCGTCGCGTCGGCCCGCGTCACTGATTCCCCTTGAATGCCGGCTGCGCGGCAAGGGTGCGGCAGGGTATGGATCACACGATCGTGCATTTCGAGATCCCCTCCGATGATCCGGAGCGGGCCGCGAAGTCTATCGCGAGTTGTTCGGCTGGACGATCAACAAGTTCGCAGGAACCGCCGCGGGTGGGATCGAGTACTGGGGCAAGAGCCCGGTGCCGGGCATGGGCTGGTTCGCCCAGCTGGCGGACACCGAGGGGAACGTCTTCGCTATCTGGGAGACGGACCCCTCGGCGGGGCCGGCCAGCGAAGCGAGCCGGGAAACGGCCAAGGCCCGCCGCTAACCGTTACACTCCGCAGGCCTGATCGGTCGGGATCGGCTGCTCCGGGACCCCTGACGTCTGGTTGGTTTCTTCCAGAGTCAGGGGTCCGTCTACGATGATGCCGGTTCCCGCCGCGTGGATCTTGAAGTCCTTGCCTCCATCCAATGGGTTGAATTCTCGTATGCGGATGGTCTCGGTGAACGGCCCAGCCGGCACCTCGATCGGGCCGATGCCGACGATCGTCCCTTCATCTTCGGCGATCCCCGGCGCTACCTCGATCTGGAAAGTCATCCCGGGCTGGGGGTCGGCAGGCATGAAGATGCCGGGCTGGTTGTCCCCGCCGGCGCACCACGCTCCCTCGTGGGAGATGCCGCCTTCTTCGTAAATGTCGACGTCCTCTCCGTAGTAGCAGATCGACCCGTCCGCCGCCTGCACGAAGTAGTTCCAGGAAACCTCGAACAGCTCGTCGTTGATCGTCTCGCGTTCCTCGATGATGCGAGTGGTGACGCCCTCGATGACCCGCGTCTGGTTGAGCACGGTCACCTGCAGCCTCACGGACTCGCCCTCGTCCTCGCCGGTAAGGATCCACTGCCGGCCCACCGGCACCAACGGGTAGTAGGGGTTGGTGGAGGCGAGCGTGAACCCGCCCTGATTCGGCCCGCACACCGCCGCGTCCAGTTTCTTCGCCGAGCTGGCCGACAACGGTGCGGTGGCGGCGGACTCGGTCGTCGGTGCGACCGGGCCGGTACGATCGCAGCTGGCCACCAGGGCCAGCGTGAACGTTGCCGCGAGGCCTAACGGCATGCTCCCTGTCCTCATATATGCTCCTTGCTCTTCTTTGCGCCGATTCGTGCACCGCGTCTAGCCGAGGAGCACGCGAGCCGTACCGGTTGTGACAACGGCCGGGCGTGCGCCGCGCTAGAGCCTAGACTTACATTCGGCGGCCAAGGCTGCCGTGCTGGCGCTCACGAGTCGGCCAGCGGCATGACCGCGGGCATGCGTTAGCGTGGAGGTCCGATGAGAAACCTGGCGCTCGCGTCCATCCTGGTGCTGCTCTCCGGCAGTGCCGCGTACCGGCAAACGGAACGGCCAAGCTGGGGTCTCGAGTTCGCCCTGATCGGCGACATGCCGTACGACGCAAGGCACGAGAACGAGTTCGCCAATCTGATGCGGCAGATCGACGCCGCCGATCTGGCGTTCGTGGTGCACGACGGCGACTTCTGGTGGGACGGCGCGGAGTGGACCGAGGAAGCCGGCGCGCTGGCCCCGTGCAGCGACGAGGCGTTTCGGAACCGGCTCGAACTGGCGCAGCGCTCCAGGCATCCCTTCATCTACGTGCCCGGGGACAACGAGTGGACCGATTGCCATCGGGCCAAGCCGCGGCAGTACGATCCACTCGAGCGGTTGGCCAAGCTCCGGGGGATGTTCTTTCAGGGCGACCGGAGCCTCGGCCGGCGCACGATTCGGTTGACCCGCCAGAGCGAAGATCCCCGGTACGCCAGGTTTCGCGAGAACGCGCGCTGGAGTGCTGGTGGCGTCCTGTTCGTCACCCTGCACATCGTGGGGAGCAACAACAATCTCGGCCGCACGCCGGAGATGGATGCCGAGTATGCCGAGCGAAACGCGGCCGACCTGGCGTGGATGAAGCAAGGCTTCGAGCTGGCCGTCCGGACCGGCAGCAAGGCGATCATGCTCATCGCGCAGGCCGATCCGCGGTTCGAAAACTCCTGGCCCTCGATCATTCAGCAACGTTACATGCTGGCCGGCCTCGGCTTCGAGTCACCGGCCGCCCGCCGAGCGACGGGGTTCGATGAATTCCTTGTGGCGTTGGAGAAGGAGACGATCGCGTTCGGGAAGCCGGTGGTCTACGTCCACGGCGACTCCCACATCTTCCGCGTAGACAAGCCCCTGTATGGCTCGGTCAGCCGCCGGATGGTCGAGAACTTCACCCGGCTGGAAACGTTCGGCCATCCCGATGCCCACTGGGTTCGCGTGGTCGTCGACCCTGCCGATCCCCAGGTGTTCAGCTTCAGGCAGGAGATCGTGCAGCCGAACCTGATGAAGCACGGCACCGGTCGCTGAGTCCCGGACTGGTCCACAGCTTGCCGGAGAGCCTGCCGGCACCCGCCGGCACACTGGATCGTTTGTCGGCGGGCGCTCCCCCATGGCGAAACGCATGTGAACCCGTGTTTCGCCGCGCGACGTTGGCACCTCTTCCGACGAGGAACCGATGGACTCTGTCCGGGTTCGGCTCGCTCAGCTGGCGTTGTTACTCCTTGGATTCTTCGCGCTCCCCTGCACCGTCGCGGCCCAGACATCGCACGGAGCTCGAGCTCCGGACGCGGAGCGACTCAAGGTCGCACGGCGGGTCGTGCAGGCCAGCGGAGCGGAGGACCTCATCCTCAAGAGCATCGAGCTGACGCTTCCACTCCAGCGGGCGCAGAATCCCAACATTCCGGCAGAGTTCTGGGATCGCTTCGCGACCCGTGCGCGGACCGACGTGGGCGCGTTGGTGGACAGCCTGGCGCCGGTGTACGCGTCACGGTTCTCGAAAGCCGAGCTCGATCAGCTGCTCGCATTCTACGAGAGCCCGGTCGGTCGCCATGTCGCGGCGGAGCAGCCCGCCCTTGCGCAGGAGAGCCAGCAGCTCGGCGTGCGTTGGGGCGCACGGGTGGGGGCTTCCATCGCCGTCGAATTGACGAACGAGAGCAAGGTCCGGGGGAGTAGCCAGTAAGCTCGTCAGTACCACACCGCCCGGTCGAGCCGGAGAATCGTCCCGAGCAGCACGTTGGCGCCGTTGGCGATGTCGTCCGGGCGGGAGAATTCCTTGGGTGAGTGACTGATCCCGCCGATGCTCGGGATGAAGATCATCCCCACCGGCGCGATCTGCGCCATCGCCTGCGCGTCGTGGCCGGCACCGCTCGGCATCACCTTCGTGGAGAGCTTCAGGGCTCCGGCGGTCTCGGCAATCGGCGCGCGCACGCGCGGGTCGGTGGGCGCCGCGATGTTCTCGTGCAGCATCCGGAAGCTGACCTTGGTGCGGTCGGCGTCGGCGATCTTCCGCGCCTCCGCCATGACGGTCTCGGCGAGACGGGACACCTTGGCGTCGTCGACGTCCCGGAGCTCGAGCGTCGCTTCGACCCGGCCGGGAATCACGTTGGGAGCGCCGGGGAACGCCTGAATCCGGCCGACTGTCCCCACCTGCCGCCCGGGTTCCGCACGGACCACCCGATGGACCATCTGGACGTACTTGGCCGCGGAGATGAGGGCGTCCTGCCGCTGATCCATCGGCGTGGTGCCGGCGTGGTTCGCGAATCCCTCGAAGACGACCTCCCACTGCTTGATCCCGACGATCCCCTCCACCACGCCGATGTCCAGCTTTTCCCGCTCGAGCGTACCGCCCTGCTCGATGTGGAGCTCCACGTAGGCCGCGACGTCGCCCTTCTTGAGTCGCGCGGCGTCCAGGCGGTCCGGATCGCCGCCGATGAAGCGGATGCCCTCACGGATCGTCTTTCCGCTCGAGCTCGGTTGATCGAGCTCTCCAGGCGGTAACCCCGTGGTGATGGCACGGCTCCCGAAGAGGCCGCCTTCCTCGTTGGCAAAGACGGTCACCAGGAGCGGGTGGCGGGTCACCACCTTGTTCTCCGCCAGCGTGCGCGCCACTTCGATCGCGCCAAGCGAGCCCACCGGTCCATCGTAGTTGCCGCCGTTCGGCACCGAGTCGATGTGGGACCCGAAGGCGATCGGAGGAAGCCGCGGCTCATACCCGGCGCGCCGGCCGAGGAGGTTGCCGGCCGCGTCGACGCTCACATCGAGCTGCGCGTCGCGCATGAGCCCGGTGACGTATTCCCGCCCCTTGAGATCGGCGTCGCTGTAGGCAACCCGACTCACCCCTCCCTCCGGGTTTTTGCCGAACTCGGCCAGGCGCTGGAGCAGCTGCTGCATGAGCCGCCCCGCGTTGATCCTCGGGCCGTCGCTGGTGAGCGGCGCCGGAGCGGCCTTCAAGAGCGGCGCGGGGAACACGGCAGCGCTGATGGAGCCCAGCAGAGAATGGTTGAAGTCGCGTCGGTTCATGGATGATCCTCCGGGCGGCGTGGCGGCGGTCGCGGTCATGGAACATTACTGCAGCTGGAGCGATCGCAGATGGAGAGTCGCGACGACAGTGCCGCTTCGTCGGGCGGTCGAGCGGCTGTTTCCGGACCGCCCGTTCGCATCGAGTTCTGGGATGGGTCGGCCGTTCCAGCGTCGCGCGGGGGCGGCCCCACCTTCCTGGTTCGTTCGCCCCGCGCCGTGGCACACATTCTTCACGCGCCGGGACAACTCGGTCTCGGTCGAGCGTATGTCTCGGGCGAGCTCGAGGTCGATGATCTCGACGCGCTGATCTAGGTGGTTGACCGCTGGAGGCCGCCACCGCTCAACACCTCGAGCCGAATCCGGCTGATCGTTGCCGCCGCCCGCGGGAGCGGTCTGACGTTGCCCCCGCCGCCACCCGTCGCAGAGCTCCGCCTGCGCGGGACACGGCACTCGAAGCTCAGGAATGCCCTCGTCACCGCCACCACTACGACGTGGCCAACGAGTTCTTCGCTCTGTTCCTGGACCGCTCCTGACGTGCAGCTGCGCCTTCTTCTCCCGAGACGGCGCATCGCTGGAGTCCGCCCAGCGTGCAAAGCTGGAGCTGACCTGCCGCAAGGTAGGCCTAGAGCCGGGGCAGCGCGTGCTAGGACCGCCCAACGCGTGCGCGGCTACCGGCCAGCGCTGTCCTTGCGGCGAGCGGCTGCGAAAAGAACGGCAGCCGCCATGTAGGTCAGGAGTCCAATCGCGATGGTAAGCCGATACCCTACGAGCAGCGACAGCACGGCGGCCGCGAGACCACCGGCTACGGTGAAGATGCCGTTGATAGCCCACGCCCAGGTCACGGTCCCGGCCGGCGAGCGATTTGCGAGACTGATGCCGAGGGGGAATGGC
>DATAFP010000223.1:0-3964 GCA_036257415.1 Gemmatimonadales bacterium | reverse complement strand
CCGCCGGGGGTCCGTTCTTTTTCAAGACGAAGGCGGCGACGAACCGGTGAGGCCCGCGAGGCGTCGTCGGTCACGCGAACTGCGAGGCGATGGAGCGGCGCGAATGGATGCCGAGCTTCGCGAAAATATTCTCGACATGATGCCGCACCGTGTGCGGGCTCACGTCGAGCTGATCGGCGATCTCCCTGTTCGTCGCTCGGCGCGCGAGCAGACGCGCGATCTGCGCCTCACGCCTGGTCAGCCCGAACCGTCCGAGTGTCAGCTCCGCCGCGCCCTCGCGGTCACACGCGAGACGCATGGTGACTCCCACCTTGAGCGGGGGGAGCAGCAATCGGAGCAGCGCTCCCGCCGCATGTCTTGGGCTCGCCCGGCGCGAACGAACGGACGTCTCGACGTTGCTGTACGAGATGCACAGCGCGGTGTGT
Organism: Gemmatimonadales bacterium; assembly: GCA_036257415.1. GTDB lineage: Bacteria > Gemmatimonadota > Gemmatimonadetes > Gemmatimonadales > GWC2-71-9 > DASQPE01. The sequence goes on along the minus strand of DATAFP010000223.1, from coordinate 3,539 downwards.
CCGGCGGCGACGGGCCAGTCGATGTTCTCGCTGTCGTATATCCGGCCGGGCGTGAGGACCTCGCCGAGGAAGGGCGAGCGCCGTAGTGCCGCCTGCTGCCCAGCGGCCGCCCGCCGGAATGCACGGAGCCGACTCCACACCTCAGCGCCCGACCGTATCCGCTCGCGCTCCGCCTTCTGAAGCCAAGGATCCGGCGGCAGGTCGGGCAGCCTGCCGAAGAGCGTCTGGATCGCGCGCTGCGACCTCGCCGCCACGTTCATGGAATGGCAGTGCATCGGCACGCCGGCGCGAGGCAGACCGAACACGACGTGATCGCCATCGAGCAGTTCCGCGACTGTCGACTCGACGGCGAGACACCACTCGTCGCAGCACTGGTGCGCGAGCGGCGACAGGATCGTGGTCAGCGCACGATCGAGCCGATCGAGATCCACTTGTCGCATCGCCAGGCCCATGGCGGGGGCCCTCCGCATATAGGACGGTTCGTCCGATTCCAAGCTATCGCGGGGGGTTCATTATCTCAACGCCGATGCGCCACGCCGCGGGCATCGGTCGCGGCAATCCAGTGCGGTGATCCAGTACGGCAATCCGAAGTGGAGGGACTGATGAAGCACCACACGATCATCGGCGGAGGAGGCACTCGGCTCCACGTCGTCGAAGCGGGAGACCCACGCGGTCCCTCGATCCTGTTTCTCCACGGCTGCTCGCAGAGCTGGCTCACCTGGGACCGGCAGATGCGCTCCGGGCTCGCGCGCCGGTACCGCCTCGTCGCCATGGACCTGCGCGGCCACGGCTCGTCGGAGCGGCCGCTCGAGGCCTACGATGACTCGGGGCTATGGGCGGCCGACCTCGATGCCGCCATCCGGGAGCTGGAGCTCGACCGACCGATTCTCTGCGGCTGGTCATACGGGCCGCTCGTCATCCTCGACTACATCCGGCACTACGGCGAGGAGCGGATCGGCGGGATTCATTTCGTGGGCGCCGTCACAAACCTCGGCAGCGAAGCGGCCGCGGCGGTGCTCTCGGCGGAGTTCCTTGCTCTCCTGCCCGGGCTCTTCTCCAGTGACGTGGGCGAGGGCGTGCGCGGCCTCGAGTCTCTGCTGCGCCTGTGCTTCGTCCGGGAGCCGGAGGCGTCGGATCTGTACACGATGCTGGGCTTCGGCGTGTCCGTGCCGCCGTTCGTCCGTCAGGCGCTGCTGACGCGCGTCGTCGAAAACGACGACCTCCTGCCGACTATCGTGAAGCCCGTACTGATCACGCATGGCGCGCTCGACGCGGTCGTCAGGCAGGAGGTCGTCGCGCAACACCGCGCGGGGCTGCCGCACGCGCAGGTTGACATCATGCCGGACGCAGGTCATGCCGCGTTCTGGGACGATGCCGCACAGTTCAACCGGCGCCTCGGTGCATTTCGTGAAGAAGTTGCGAGGAGTGGCGGCTTGCACCTGGCGGCCGACGGCGCTGCCTAACGGATCGATAATTTCTTTCGCGCGCAGAGCCCGGGGTGCTGGCAGGTGAGCGCTGTCGGAAAACGTCTACCCGGAGGCCATGTGCTCGCTCGCTACCGCAACGCCGTGCTGGGTGCGCTTCTGATCCAGTTGTCCATTTCCGGTTTGCTCCTCGCTCAGTCCTCATCACCGTCGATCCGCGAAGGACACGTCGACGCCGGGAATGGCGTCCGGCTCTTCTACCGGCTGCTCGGCACCGGCCGCGATACCCTGGTGATCATCCACGGCGGCCCGGGATTGAGCTTCGAGTACTTCGGGCACGAGCTGGATCCGCTCGCGTCCCGGGGTCACGCGCTCCTCTTCTACGATCAGCGCGGCGCCGGCCGCTCCACGCTGGTGCACGACTCGGCCGGACTCCAGGCGGCGCGCTTCGCCGATGACCTGGAAGCGGTCCGGCGGCACTTCAAGCTGAAGTCCCTGAATACGCTGTCTCACTCGTGGGGGCCCGCGGTCGTAGCGCTCTACGCCACCAGCCATCCGGAAAGGCTGGGCCGGACCATCCTCCTGGATGGCATCCCCCTCCGGATGAGCGAGCTGGCGGAGGCCTTTCAACTGTTGGACGCGAGCAGGGATACCGCCTCCCGTCGGCGCCTCGAGGAGGCCGAAGCGGCGATGCGGGCCAATCCCGAAGACCCCGCGGCGTGCCGGGCATACCATGCCATCTGGTTCCATCCGTTCTTCATCGAGCCCGGCGGACCGGCGAGCCGCCGCCTGGAAGCCTGTTCCGGAAGCGGCGCGGCGCTGCGCAACAGCGTAGAGAACGTGGACCGGTACACCTTCCCCTCACTGGGCGACTACGACTGGCGCAGGGCGATGGCCAAGGTCCAGGCGCCGACCCTGGTGATCCACGGCGACAAGGATTTCATCCCCGTCGAGACCGCTCGCGAATGGGCCACGACCATGCCCAATGCCCGGCTGTTCGTGATGCGGGGGTACGGACACTTCCCGTACATGGAGGCGCCGGAGCCGTTCCTTGGTGCCGTGGACCAGTTCCTGAACGGGCGCTGGCCGCAGGGCGCGGAGGTGGTCCGCTGAGCACACCGGAGCCGGAGGTGCGCCGAGGCTCCGCCTTGGTCGGAGTGTCTTGTCTTCGTCGCAAGCGGAGCGAAATGCCCTTGAGATGCGTCAGAAAGCCGGCCGGAATGCCGCACCGCCGCCGACAGTCGCGACTATCGGCGGCGGTTCACGCATCCGCGATCCAGCCTGCACCGGCCCGGATCACGCGGCCGGCCTCACGTCACCCGCGGGCGGCGTCTCCTCCGGCGCCGGGCTGTCCGACACTCGGCGCCGCCGCCCTACCACCGTGCTGACGCTGATCCACTCCGCCAGCAGAGACTCCTCCTGCTGGAACCGCTGCCGGTTGCGGCCGTCCATCACGTTCACCGCGCGGACGATCCCCGCGGCCACCGCATCCAGCTCGGCGGTCGCGTTCACGTGCGCGGCGCGCCCCGCGTTGCCCAGCGCCACGGCGGCATCGAACTGCTCCAGCCGCTGGAGAAACTCCTCCAGCACCGCCGCCGACAGGCCGTACTTCACCAGCATCTCGCGGTTGGCCTTCGCCTCGTCCGCCATGGTCCCGGCGGCGGCACGAAACGCCAGCAACGTGCCGGCCGCGGGCTTGAACCGGAACAACTTGCCCAACTCGTGGTTCTCGGTCGCGGCCTCCTCGCCGACCTGCGCCAGGTGCGCGATATGGACCGACTGCATGGTCCGCCTCAACTCACCCTTGCGCCCCGACGCGGCCCGAACGTCCACGATGCCGCTCCGTTGCGCCACCGTGGCCTCCGATGCCCTGGCCATGAGCTGTTCCAGCTTGGCTGCCGCCGCGGCATAGCCCGGGTCGGCGTCCGGGTGCGCGCGACTGAACTCCAGCGCGCGCGCCCCCATCTCGATCTTCCGACGACACTCAGCGTTCATACACTCCTCCCGCTGCTTCGGCCGGAGGTGGCCGGGCACCGCCGGCACCGTGATGGTGTTGGAGATGGAACGACGGCAGGAGCCCGGTCGCTTGCCGCCCATGGGCGGTGAGAAGCATCG
>DATAFP010000212.1:0-5942 GCA_036257415.1 Gemmatimonadales bacterium | reverse complement strand
CGCTCTCACGCGGTACACCGCCGGCAACCAGGAGATCTACGCGATCAACCCCGATGGCACGGGGCTCACGAATCTCACCAACCACCCGGCATATGACACCGCGCCGGCGTGGTTGCGATGAAAGGAGCTTGAAATGAGCCTGACAATCTTCAAGATGCTCGGCCCGGCCGCTGTCCTGCTCGCGGCCCTTCTCCTCGGCTGCGGAGGGGGTGGCGGCATCACGCCCCCCGACGACCCGCCCGACGATCCGCCCGACGATGGCGATGACCCACCCGTGGCCGACGTGCAGGGCTATGCGATCTACGCGGTCACCCTGAACAATCGGCTGCTCCTCTTCGGCTCCGAGAATCCGGGGACGATCGTCCGGAGCGTACCCATCAGCGGGCTGCCGATCTTCAACCGCATCGTCGGGATCGATTTCCGTCCCTCCAATGGCAAGCTGTACGGCGTCGGAAACGACAGCCGGGTCTACACCATCGACCCTACCGGCGTGGCCACGGCCGTGAGCGCCACCCGGTTCGAGCCGACGATCGCCGAAGTGTTCGACATTCATTTCGGGATGGGCATCGACCCCGCCACCGAGCGTATCCGCCTCATCTCCGCCGAGTCGGGTGCGAACTGGTCCATCAGTCCGGACGACGGAACCGCGACCATGGGAAAGCAGGTCCACTACGCGGCAGGCGACCCGAACGAAGGCAGCCAGCCGGAGATCCTGGGGCTGACCTACACCCCGCCGGGCGCCGCCACGGCAAGCGCCGCCTCGCTTCGAAAGCTCACCGCGAGCCTCGGACCTCAGGACCTGTGCGAGGACCTCATGTGGGCGATTGACGCCAGACTGGCCGAGCTGATCGGATCGTGCGACCCGGACGAGGGGGACTTCACTTCGTTGGGACCGCTCGAGAGCATCACCGGAATCGGCCTGGTCTTCGGCTGCGGCGAGCTGAAGCACGACCCGGAGGGAACCCTCTACAGCGTCATTCTGTGGCGCGACCCCGCCCAGAAGCTGCACCACGCGCTCTATCGCATCGATCCCCAGAGCGGTGCGGTCACAGAGGTGGGGGAGATTCCGACCGACTCGCCCCTCCAGGCGATGGCCTTCCTCAACTTCAACATTCCCTTTCAGCGTATGGCGCGGGCGCCCTCCGCCGCAGCGTCATCGGTGACGCGGGCTTCCGGCCTGGACGCTCGGGCATCGGCCGCGAACCGCGCGCTCGAGTCCTGCACAGGAGCTTCCCGGCCATGATGAACGACCTGCTGACGCCCGAAACCATTGTGTTGGCCGCGCTGGCGGCGCTCGCGGCCAGAGTGCTCATTCGCTCCCGCCGCCCGGCCGACCCGATCGAGCCGGACGCGGGCGGCGGCGCCGAGGAACTGCCGTGCCGCGACGCCGACCGATGCAGCTGGAAGGTGCACGTGGTCGGCGTAGCGCACCACCGGTGCACGATCGTCGTTTTCGGAAGGCCGGTACACCTCAAGCGAGGCGATCTCCTGCTGGCACTGCGGCCCAGGCCGGGCGAGGCCGAACAGCCGGCCACCTCCGCGGATCTTCCCCAGGCGCTTCAAGGCCACGGCAGACCTGCATGAAGACCACGGCCATCCGATCGCGCCGGCGTCGGGCGCAGGCGGTGCGGGTTCGCAGTAATTTCGATGCCTGTGACCCTCGCGCCCGCGGCCCTCGCCGACGCCCTCAAGGACCGGTACACGCTCGAGCGCGAGCTCGGCCGGGGAGGGATGGCCGTCGTCTACCTCGCCCGCGACCTCCGGCACGAGCGGCCGGTGGCGCTCAAGGTCCTCGACGCCGCCCTGGTCCCGGCACTCGGCGCCGAGCGCTTCCAGCGCGAGATCCGGTTCGCCGCCCGGCTCCAGCACCCCCACATCCTCACCGTCCTCGACTCCGGCGACGCCGCGGGTCACCTGTGGTTCACCATGCCGTACGTCGAGGGCGAGTCGCTTCGCGCCCGGCTCAAGCGCGAGGGGGCGCTTCCGTTGGAGGACGCTCTCCGCATCACCCGCGAGGTCGCCGACGGGTTGGAGTACGCCCACCGCCAAGGCGTGATCCACCGTGACATCAAGCCGGAGAACATCCTCCTCTCCGCCGGGCACGCGCTGATCGCCGACTTCGGGATCGCGCGGGCGCTGGCGGGCGGGCGGACCGGCGAGCAGTCCAGCGGGCGGGATGCGACCCTCACCAACGTCGGAGTGTCGCTCGGCACTCCGGCGTATATGAGCCCGGAGCAGGCGAGCGGCGATCCGCTGGACGGGCGGACCGACGTCTACAGCCTGGCCTGCGTCTGCTACGAGATGTTCGCCGGCGCACCGGCGTTCACCGGGCCGACGGCGCAGGCGGTGCTGGCGAAGCACTTCTCGGGCGAGGTGCCGAGCCTGCACGAGGCCCGCCCCGATGTGCCCCCGGCCGTCGAGGCCGCGATCGGGAAGGCGTTGGCGCCCGACCCGGATCAGCGATTCGCCACCGCCGCCGAGTTTGCCGCGGCGCTGGCAGGAGCCGGGGCGGGGACCACCGCGGTGAGTGCGCCGGTGAGGCAAGCTCCGCGTCGCCGTGCGCTCGCTGCGATCGGGGTCGCCGTGCTACTGACGCTCGCGGCGGCACTGGCGTTCTGGTTGCCTGGTCGAGGCGGGAAGCTGGGGCGAGACGCCGGGCCCACCCGTCTCGCCGTGCTCCCATTCGAGAACGTGGGTGACGCCGAGGACGAGTATTTCGCCGACGGCGTCGCGGACGCGGTGCGGGGCAAGCTGTCGGCGCTCCCGGGAATCCAAGTGATCGCCTCCAGCAGCTCGGACCAGTACCGCTCCACCACCAAGAGCCTGGCGGAGATCGGCCGGGAGCTCGGCGCGCAGTATCTCCTGGTCGGCAAGGTGCGCTGGCAGAAGCAGGGCACCGGCGAAAGCCGGGTGCAGGTGAGTCCCGAGCTGATCCAGGCCGCGAGCGGCACGACGCGCTGGCAACAGCCGTTCGATGCGCCGCTGGAAGATGTGTTCCGGGTGCAGGGGGACATCGCTACGCGGGTGGCGGCCGAGCTCGATCTCGCGTTGGCGACCGATACCCGGGCGCAGATGGCCGAGCGGCCGACCCGGAATCTCGCGGCCTACGACGCCTTTCTCCGGGGCGAGCGGCTCTCGAATCGGGTCGGAGTGACCGACGTGGACGCGCTGGTGCGGGCGATCGGGGCGTACGAGGAGGCGATAAGCCTGGACTCGACCTTCGGGCTGGCCTGGGCGCAGCTCTCCCGCGCGCTGTCCACGCTCTACGTGAACGCCACCCGGTTCCCCGAGTCGGGCGAGCGCGCCGGGCGTGCCGCCGAGCGGGCGGTTGCGCTCGCTCCGAATGCTCCGCAGGCCCACTTTGCCCGGGCGCTGCACCTGAGCGCGGTGCGGCGCGAGCACGCGCCCGCGCTGGAGGAGGTGAACCGCGCGCTGAAGCGCGCGCCGGCGGACGCGGAGCTCCTGTCCATGGCCGGCCTGGCGGAGCAGCAGCTGGGGCGCTGGAACGACGCCGTCGGCCACTTCCGGGAGGCGCAATCGCTCGATCCGCGGTCGCTGGCGACCGCGCGCCGGCTCGCGCGCGTGCTGCTGTGGCTTCGCCGCTATCCGGACGCACGGGAGGCCTGCGACTACGCCCTCCGGATCAGCACTGCCTCGCCCGACGTGATGGACCTCAAGGTGGCCAGCTATCTCGGTCAGGGCGATCTCGACGGCGCGCGCGCCGCCATACGTGATGCGCCGCGCGAGCTCGACCCGACGCGCCTGATGGCGCACATAGCCGGATACTTCAACCTCTACTGGGTGCTGGACGACGAACAGCAGCAGCGGCTGCTTCGGGTCGGCCCGGATGCGTTCGAGAACGACCGGTCCGAATGGGCGCTGACGCTGGCGCAGGTCCGTGCGCTCAGGGGTGACACCGCGCTCGCGAGAGTGTACGGTGACACGGCGAGCATCGAGCTCATGCGAATGGTGGCCGCCAACCCGAACGACGGCTACGCTCGCGTGACGCTGGGCCTGGCGCACGCCCTCGCGGGCCGGCGGGCGGAGGCGGTTCGCGAGGGGGAGCTCGGCGTCAGGCGGGAGCCGGTGGAGGCCAACGGCATCACCGGTCCCCTGGTGCAGCACTTCCTGGTGGCGATCTACGTGAGGCTCGGGGACTACGAGGCTGCGCTCGACCGCCTGGAGCCGCTGCTCCGAATTCCGTACTTCCTCTCGCCCGCGTGGCTCCGGATCGACCCGACCTTCGCGCCGCTCAGAAACCATCCGCGGTTCAAGCGGCTGGCCGCGGCCGAGTAGCTCAGCGGCGCTTGCGCTCAGCGGGGCTCGCGCTCAGTGTCTATCCACCAAATAGCATGCGCCAGCGGCCCGGTCCCCGGGCAGCTGATGCCAGTTTCGCCAAGTGCAACCGAAGGAGGCGTCCTATGACGCTGCTGCAAGAAGGAAGGACCGACGAGCTCCGCGCGCAATTCCGGGGGGATCTGCTCCGTCCGAGCGACGCGGGTTATGACGAGGCGCGCCAAATCTGGAATGCCATGATCGACCGCAGGCCGGCGCTGATAGCCCGCTGCACGTCGGCCGAAGATGTGGTCCACGCGGTCAAGTTCGCGCGCAAGCACAACCTGCTCGTCTCGGTCCGAGGGGGCGGACACAACATCGCGGGCAATGCGATCTGCGACGCGGGCCTCATGATCGACCTCTCGCCGATGAAGCGCGTCAAGGTGGACCCGAACGCCCGCCGGGCGACCGTCGAGCCCGGCTGCACCCTGGCCGACTTCGATGCGGCCGCGCAGGCGCACGGCCTCGCCACGCCGCTGGGCATCAACTCGACCACGGGCGTGGCCGGTCTGACCCTCGGCGGCGGCTTCGGCTGGCTGAGCCGGAAGTACGGTATGTCCATCGACAACCTGCTGTCCGCGGACGTCGTCATGGCCGATGGCGCTCGAGTCCGCGCCAGCGAAAGGGAGCGGGAAGATCTCTTCTGGGGACTGCGTGGTGGCGGTGGGAACTTCGGCATCGTCACCAGCTTCGAGTTCCAGCTCCACCCCGTCGGGCCAAACGTGCTCAGCGGGCTGATCGTCTTTCCGTTCGATCAGGCCAAGGCCGTGCTCACCCGGTTCGCCCGTTTCACCGAGACGATGCCGGACGAGCTCAATGTCTGGATGGTCACTCGGAAGGCACCGCCGCTGCCCTTCCTGCCCGCGGACGTCCACGGGAAGGAGATCGTCGCGCTCGCCCTGTGCTACGCCGGCGACCCCAAGGAGGGCGCGAAGCTGATCGAGCCGCTGCGCGGGTTCGGCACGGCGAACGGCGAGCACATCGGCGTGCAGCCATACACCGCCTGGCAGCAGGCGTTCGATCCGCTCCTCACCCGGGGGGCGCGCAACTACTGGAAGTCGCACAACTTTACCCGGCTGAGCGAGGGCGTGATCGACAGCATCGTCGAATACGCCGCCAGGCTGCCGTCGCCGCAATGCGAGATTTTCATCGGCACCATCGGCGGCCGGACGGCCCGCGTAGCACCCGAGGCGATGGCGTACTCGAGCCGGGACGCCAACTACGTGTTGAACGTGCACGGCCGCTGGGAGTCGCCTGCCGAGGACGAGCGCTGCGTCGCCTGGGCGCGGGAATTCTTCGCCAAGTCACAGCCCTTCGCCAGCGGCGGCGCCTACATCAACTTCCTCACCCAGGACGAAACCGACCGAATCGCATTCGCGTACGGGCCGACGTACAAACGGTTGGTGGAGCTCAAGAAGAAGTACGACCCGTCAAACCTCTTCCGGATGAACCAGAACATCAAACCGGAACCCATATGATGAAGCAGTGGATCTATCAGCGGACGATCGACGTTGGGGCGTTCCTGGTTCACCGGCTCGAGCGCCTGATCGCGTGGGGATCGAAGGTCGGAAACCCCGCCTTCTTCGATCGTACCATCTTCGGGTGGG
>DATAFP010000116.1:0-11805 GCA_036257415.1 Gemmatimonadales bacterium | reverse complement strand
ACAAGCTGGAGCGCGACCCCGCCCGCCCCACACTCCTGTTGACCGAGCCCGGGGTCGGGTACCGGCTCAAGGCGGCAGACTGAGCCCTTGGCAGCGCTTGTTCCCTTTAGTGCCCCAGATTTGGCGGCGCTCACCCCCGCGGTCGGCTCGCAGCAGTCGCTCTTCGGCCAGCGCTGGACCTCGACCGACGTGCGGCTGGACGGCGCGCAGGCGCGGAACCTCACCCGGGCCGGTGAGTACGGCGCCGGCCTGCACACGCTCTCGATGGAAGCGATCCGCGAGTTCGAGGTGAACGCGAACGTCTACGACGTGACCCAGGGCCGCCAGGGCGGCGGCACGATCAGCGCAGCCACCCGCTCCGGCACCAACCGGCTGGCCGGCACGGTATTCGGTTACTATCGAAGCGACGGGCTCAGCGCCAGCACCGACTTTCTCGGCCGGGGTCGCGACGTCAGGGACTTCACCGCGGTCCAGTGGGGCCCAAGTGTTGGCCGGGCCTATCGTACGCGACCGGGCGCACTTCTTCCTCGCGTTCGACCGGCAGGACGGCAGCGAACCGCTCTTCACCGGTCTCTCGGCCACCGCGCCCGACATCGCCGCAGCCATGCGCCGGGTGCTCGACAACCCGGACAACGTGGCCGCCGACTATCTCCGTGAGAATCTGGGCCGGATCGCAACCAGGAACGGCGCGTTGTCGCCGTGGAACAGCCGGATCGACGTGCGGCTCTCGAAGCGCATCGGCACATTCCGGGGGCAGGCCGCCGAGCTGATCGTGGACGTGTTCAACTTCACCAACCTGCTGGACCACGATTGGGGCGGACAGTATCTGCTGCCTCAGGGCATCTCGAATCAGAATCCGGTGGTCCAGCAGCTGCCGCTGCTCAACGTGATCGGCTTCGACCAGACCACCAGGCGGTATGTCTACAGCGTCAACGAGAGCTTCGGCGTGTTGCAGAAGCAGGGCGATCCGTATCAAGTCCAGATCGGCATGCGATATGAGTTTTGACGTGCGCAACGGCGCCCGCATGGCGGGCGCCTGCGCATTGCTGCTGATCGCGGGCGCTAGAGCCGCGGTCGGGCAGTCGCCGGGCGGTCCGCTTGTCGTCTTCAACGCCGGCAGCCTGGCCAAGCCGTTTCGCGAGCTGCTCATCGCGTTTCGACAAGCCCATCCCGCCGTGGAGCCGGCCCAGGAGAATTCGGGGAGCCTGGAGGCTGCGCGGAAGCTCACCGATCTCGGCAAGATTCCCGACGTGCTCGCCGTTGCGGACTACAGCGTCATGCCCGCCTTGCTGATCCCGAGGCACGCGACGTGGTATGTGCTGTTCGCCCGAAGCGAGATGGTGCTGGCCTACGCGGATGGTGCTACCGGCGCCGAGGCAATCGACAGCACCAACTGGTTCCGCGTGCTGCTTCGCCCCGATGTGCGCACCGGGCATTCCGATCCTGCACTCGACCCGGCAGGTTATCGCACCCTCATGGTGTATCAGCTGGCCGAAGCCCACTACCGTCAGCCCGGCCTCGCGGGGAAGCTGGCGGCGGCCGTCCCCCGCCGGTACGTCCGGCCGAAGTCGGCCGACCTGGTCGCGCTGCTTCAGACCGGCGAGTTGGATTATGCCTGGGAGTACGAAGCCGTCGCCCGGCAGCGCGGGCTGCGATACCTTCGGCTTCCGCGCGAGATCAACTTGGGCGATCCCGCGCTCAACGATGTCTATGCTCGAGCCGCTGTTCGGGTGCCGGGCACGGGCGGGAAGGATTCGATCGAGATCCGCGGCGAACCGATCGCCTACGCGGTCACCATACCACGAGCAGCGCCTCACGCCTCCATCGGGGGCGCGTTCGTCCGGTTCCTGCTCTCGGCCGAGGGCCGCGCCATCGTCGAAGCCAATGGATTCGCGGCGTTGGTACCTCCGATCGCCGGAGGGCCGGCCCAACCGCCGCCCGGCCTCTTCTGATTAGTTTTCGGCTGATCGCAGTGCGTCGATTGGCCGACAGCCCAGAGCAGGTCCTCATGAGCGTCAGCTCCAACATTCCCCTCCCCAAGAACGAGCCGATTCTCGGCTACTTTCCCGGCTCCGCCGAGCGAGCGGCCCTCAAGACCGCCCTCGGCCGGGTTGGCGCCGAGACCATCGACATCCCGGTCGTGATCGGCGGGCGTGAAATCCACACCGGTCGCACCGAGAACGTGACGTCGCCCCATTGCCACCAGCGCGTGCTGGCACGGGTGCACCAGGCCGACCGGACGCTGGTCGGGCAGGCGGTCGATGCCGCGCTCGAGGCGCAGCGAGATTGGGCTCATTGGCGATTCGAAGACCGGGCGGCCGTATTTCTCAAGGCGGCCGAGCTGCTAGCCACCTCCCGGCGGCAGCTGATCAACGCCGCGACGATGCATGGCCAGAGCAAGACCGTCTTCCAGGCGGAGATCGACGCGGCCTGCGAGCTGATCGACTTCCTTCGCTACAACGTTCACTTCGCCGAGCGGATCTATCGCGAGCAGCCGGAGTCGTCGCCGGGCATCTGGAATCGGCTGGACTACCGCCCGCTCGAAGGCTTCGTGTACGCGGTGACGCCGTTCAACTTCACGGCCATCGGGGGGAACCTCGCTGCGGCTCCGGCGCTCATGGGCAACGTGGTCGTCTGGAAGCCGGCTCCCACCGCAAGCCTCAGCAACTGGTACGTGTTCAAGCTATTCGAGGAAGCCGGTCTGCCACCGGGCGTGATCAACTTCGTCCCCGGCGATCCGATCGAGATCAGCGACGTCCTGCTGTCGCACCGGATGCTCGCCGGCATTCATTTCACCGGCTCGACCGCGGTCTTCCAGAAGTTGTGGCAGCAGGCGGCGTCGAATCTCTCCCGCTATGCGGGCTATCCCCGGATCGTCGGCGAAACCGGCGGCAAGGATTTCGTCGTCGCTCACGAGAGCGCCGACTTGGACGGCGTGGTCACCGCGCTGATCCGGGGCGGCTTCGAGTATCAGGGGCAGAAGTGCAGCGCGGCCTCGCGCGGATATATCCCGGACAGCATCTGGCCCGCGGTTCGCGACCGACTGGTTGCGGCTATCGGCGAGATCAGAGTCGGCGACGTGGCGGACTTCCGGAATTTCATGGGCGCCGTGATCGACCGGAAGTCGTTCGCCAAGATCAAGGATTACGTGGACCACGCCAAGCAGGCTGCGGGCGTGAAACTGCTCGCGGGCGGCGGTGCGGACGCGACCGTGGGGTGGTTCGTGCAGCCGACCCTCTTCGAGGTGGAAGATCCGTCGTACCGGCTGCTCTGCGAGGAGATCTTCGGACCGGTGCTCGGGATCCACGTATATCCCGCCAAGCGCTGGCGTGAGACGCTGGAGCTGGTGGATCGCACCGGGCCCTATGCGCTCACCGGAGCGGTATGGGCGCGGGACCGCGCCGCCCTGGTCGAGGCCGATCGCGCGCTCCGCAACGCCGCCGGCAACTATTACGTGAACGACAAGCCGACAGGGGCGGTGGTAGGACAGCAACCGTTCGGCGGAGCCAGAGCCAGCGGAACCAACGACAAGGCGGGATCGATTCTCAACCTGCTCCGGTGGGTTTCGCCGCGCACCATCAAAGAAACGTTGGCGCCGCCAAGCGACTGGCGATACCACTACATGAGTGAGCCGTGACGCCGCCACACCGCGGCGATCCGATCGCCGAGGTACGCGCACACGGCGGCCGCAAGTAGCGGCAGCCAGAAGCTTATCGCCCGGTAGGTCTCGGCGCTCACCACTTGGGTGCCGCCGCTTCCGATTCCCACCGACCGCGCCAGTGACTTCCAGCGCGAATCCGTGTAGGTGTTGGCGATCCACCATCCGACGGCCAGCCCTGCCACCGCAGGCGCCTTTGGGAGGATCGCGGGCTTCAACTGGGCCCAGAAAGCGCGGCCGAATCGAGCCGCTTCCTCGCCCGCGGCGGGTCGCCAGTTTCCATCGCCCGAGGCACTATCTGCCGAGGGCCCGCCGTCCTCTATGGGCGAGCGGCCCAGCGCCTCGTATCGCGCCCTGAGTTGCCGGTGCCCTCGGGCAATCTGGTGCCGAAGCACCGCGCGGGTCGCGAGGCCGCGAAGCGCGACGACGGGCCGCATCCAAACGTCCACCTGCGGGTAGTCCACGCGATCGGCCGCGAGCGACCGGTCCTGCTCGGCGGCGAGCGCGCTCAGGTGGTCGGTCTCGCCGCGGCGGGCTGCCATGGCGCGCCCAGTCTTCCGGAGTCTTTGGAGCTCGCGCCGACGCTCACGCTCCTCGCGAAGACGGCTAGCGAGAAGCTCGATCCGGCGACGGGCGGAGTGGAGAAGGGTGGCGGCTCTCATCCTGGTCCGGCTATGGCAGGCAAGACCCGTGCGGAGCCGCAACTCGTTGTGGCGCAACGTGTCTTCCTCAACGCCGCCATGCGGCCTGCGAGACTGTCAGTTGCCGTCCTACATGGGATTGCCCCAATGTTTCGGCGGGCGTTCTGCTTCGGCCGACTCCCGCAAACACCGGCCCGGCGGACCTTTAGGGTATGCGCCGCACGGTGCTGTGCCTGACTCTCCTGCTACTCCCCCCCGCGGCAGCCGCCGCCCAGGAGTGCCGCCCGCCGACTTCCTCAAACGAGGCGGAAAGCTTTGCCATCGCCTCGGTGCCGCTCGCGTTCAGCGCCGCGCAAGCGCCCGAGATGATTCCGGGTCTTCGCGGCGGGTTGGAAGTGGCCTATGTGCCGCAGATAGACGACGAGACGGCGACACCTACCATCTGCCGCCCGGGCAAGGGGCCGGAAAACGTCAATCTCACGCCCATTATTCCGCGGCCGCGGCTGTCGGTCCCACTCCCATGGGGTCTGGCCCTTGAGGCGAGCTGGATTCCGCCGATACGCGTCGGCGGTGTCAAGGCGAATCTTTTCGGCGTGTCGCTCAGCCGCCCCTTCGGAAGCATAGATGGATTGGTGGTGGCGCTGCGCGGCCATGCGACCTTCGGCTCGATCCACGCACCGATCACTTGTGACGACGACGCGTTGGGCGATCCGGGGAGCGAGTGCTTCCAGGGTACCCGATCGGATGACAGCTACAGCCCCAACATTTTCGGCGCCGACCTCGCCGCGTCGGTGCCGGTCGCGGGCGGGCGTGTGCGCCCGTATGCCGGAGCGGGCTACAATCGTCTCAAGCCCCGGTTTCAGGTGAACTTTACGAACAGTGCAGGGGGCGTGGATACGACGCGCGTCATCGTGGACTTGAACCGCTTTGCGGTATTCGGCGGTGCCACCTGGATCATGTCCTACCGACTGACGTTGAGTGGCGAGGTGTACGCGACGCCGGCCGACGCGGTCACTGCCCGGCTCGTGGTCAGGAGCTCGTTACTTCCATGAGGCTACCGCTGGCGCTCGCGCTCCTCCTGGCTCCGGCGGGGCTGGCCCGCGCGCAGCACGTCCCCGACGGCGTGGTGCGCGAGGGAACCCTCAGCTTCGACGCGCGCGCCACGGCCGGCGACTTCACCGGCACGACCCAAACCGTCACGGGCGAGATGACCGGTGGCGAGCTCACCGCCGTCCGAGGTTGGGCCGAGGCGCCGACCCGCTCGCTCGTGACCAGGAACGGCAAACGGGACAAGGACCTCAACAAGTCGATGGAGTCCGAGAAGTATCCCACCATCCGCTTCGACCTGGACGGGGTGGCTCCGGGTGCCGCGCGGGGGGACTCGTTGAACGTGGTTCTGAAGGGTCGGTTCACGATTCATGGCGTCACCAAAGACACCGAGCTTCCGGCCGTGGTGGTGCTCCGGCCTGACGCGGTCGCGGTGAGCGCCAGGACGCCGCTCAACCTGAAGGACTACAAGATCGGCGGGCTGTCCAAGGCATTCGGAATGCTGCGCATGCACGAGGAGATCCTGGTCCGCGTCGACCTCACATTCACACCCTCGGGGAAACGGGTAAATTGACCAAACTCATGTCCGATCCATCCAAGGATCCGCCCCCGCCCGCGACGTTCCCGAAGTCCGGCGACTCGGGGCTCACCCGCCTGGCGTACCTCCGCCAGGTGCTCGGCGCGCCTCACGTCGCGCTCCCGGAGGCCGGAGCCCCGCCGCCCGCGGCGCTGCATCCCGCCGAAAAGGCATTGGAAGAGAGTCAGCGCCTGCTCGAGCTGTTCTTCGCGCAATCGCTCGACGGTTTCTTCTTCATGATGCTGGAGGAGCCGATTCGGTGGGACGACTCAACCGACAAGGACGCGTTGCTCGATTGGGTCTTCCAGCACCATCGCATCACCCGGGTGAACGACGCGATGGCGGCGCAGTATGGTGCGCGAAAGGAGCAGCTGATCGGCCTCACACCGGCCGCGCTATTCGCGCACGATCTGGCCCACGGACGCCAGAGGTGGCGGGACTTCTTCGATGCCGGACGCCTCCACATCGAGACCGACGAGCGAAGGCTCGACGGCGAGCCGGTGTGGATCGAGGGAGACTACCACTGTCTCTACGCGCCGGACGGCAGGATCATGGGCCACTTCGGCATTCAGCGCGACATCACCGCGCGCCGCCGCCACGACGAGGAGGTGCGGCGCTCACGCGAGGAGCTGCGGGCGCTGGCGGCCCGCCTCCAGTCGGTGCGCGAAGACGAGCGGACGCGCATCAGTCGGGAGGTGCACGACGAGCTCGGCCAGGCCCTCACCGGGCTCAGGCTCGATCTCTCGTGGCTCAAGAGCCGGCTCAAGGACCGGCCCGAGCTGTCCGAGCGGGTGCAGTCGGTCGTCGCTCGAATCGACGGGACCATCGACAGTGTGCGGCGCATCGCCACGGAGCTCAGGCCCAGCGTGCTGGACCACCTCGGGTTGGTCGCGGCGGTCGAGTGGCAGGCGCAGGAGTTCGAGAAGCGCACCGGCATCACCACGCGGTTCGAGCTGAGCTCGGCGCATCCGGCGGTGGACGACGCACGCGCGACGACCGTCTTTCGCATCCTGCAGGAATCGCTCACCAACGTGGCGCGACACGCCCACGCCAGCCACGTGGACATCAGGTTGGCGCTGGGACCCGATGCGGTGACCTTGCAGGTTGCCGACGACGGCCGGGGCATCAGCGAAGCCGAGCGGACGGCTCTGCGATCGCTGGGCCTCGTCGGCATCCGCGAGCGGGCGATAATGTGCGGCGGCGAATGTACGATCGAAGGCTGGTCGGGCCGGGGGACGAATGTGGTCGTCCGGATTCCGCTCGGCGGGAGCGACATACAATGATCCGTCTATGCATCGCGGACGACCACCCGGTGGTCCGCGCCGGTCTCAAGCAGATCATCGAGGACGAGCCGGGGATGGAGGTGGTCGGGGAGGCCGCCGACGGCGACCGCCTGCTCGCGACCATCGGTCGCATGCCGGCTGACGTGCTGTTGCTGGACGTGTCGATGCCCGGTCCTGGCTTCCTGGAAGTGCTCAAGGCCCTGAAGCAGTCGCAGCCGCGCCTGCCGGTGCTGGTATTGAGCGTCCACCCCGAAGACCAGTACGCGGTACGGGCGCTCCGCGCGGGGGCGGCCGGCTACCTCACCAAGGACCATTCGCCGGAGGAGCTCGTCGCGGCGATCCGGAAGGTGCATCGGGGCGGCAAGTACGTGAGCGCGTCGCTGGCGGAACGGCTGGCGGTGGGGCTCGAGATCGGTGCCGACGGCTGGCCCCATGAAAAACTGTCGGACCGGGAGTACGACGTGTTGTGTCAGCTCGGGTCCGGCCGGACCGTCAAGGAGATCTCCGAGCAGCTCGGCCTCAGCCCGAAGACCGTGAGCACCTATCGCTCACGCATCCTGGAGAAGATGAAGCTCGCGGGCAACGCGGATCTGGTGCGCTACGCATCGCAGCACGGGCTGATTCGGTAAGGGGGCGCTCACTTCGCTACCAGCGCCTCCTTGACGCCGCTCAGCACGAACTGGACTGCTACCGCGGCGAGCAGCAGACCCATGATCCGCGTGACCACGCGGACCCCCGTCTTTCCCAGCCGGGTCAGGAGCGGCTCCCCGACTCTGAGCGCGATGAACGAGATCAGGCCGGTCAGCACGATCGCGCCGTAGACGATGGCCGTCTGGGTGGGCCCCCTCGCCTGACTCGACAGCACGATGACGGTCGAGATGGCGCCCGGACCGGCGAGCATCGGGATCGCCAAGGGCGTGATCGCGACATCGTCCTTGACCTGGCCCTCCAAGACCTCGGTGCGACCTTCCTGCGTCCGGCGCTCGCCCTGGAGCATGTCGAGCGCCACGAACCACAGGATCAGGCCGCCGGCGGTGCGGAACGCGGCGAGGGTGATCCCGAAGGTACGAAAGAGGGCGGTTCCGGTGGCGGCGAAGACGACGAGCAGAATCGTCATCGCGATGCACGCCCGCCGCGCGGTCCGCCGCCGCTGCTGAGGGGTCTCGTCCTGGGTGATGACGAGATAGGTGGGGATCACCGCCACCGGATCCACGATGAACAGCACCGACGTGGTGGTGACCAGCGCGAACTGCGCCAGGTCGGTCATCGGGTGAGATGGACCGCGCCGGCTTTCATCACCCAGCGAACCCGTCCGAGCTCCCCGATGTCGGTCAACGGGTCTCCCGCGACGGCGATCAGATCGGCGTGGCGGCCCGGGCCGATCGCGCCCAGGTCGGCCTCCTGGCCGAGCAGGCGGGCGGCCGTGGTGGTGGCCGCCTTGATCGCCTGCATCGGACTCATGCCGTACTCGGCGAGCAGTGCTACTTCTCGGGCCAGCGGCTCATCCCACGCGTACCCGCCCGCGTCGCTGCCATTCGCGATGTAAGGCCCGAGACCGCGTTTGAGTGCCTGGCCGAACGCCTTCCGCTCCAGCTCGACCATCTTCGGCCACACGCCGCCCCGTCCTGATGCCACGTACTGCCCCACGTAGATGGTCGGGCACCAGTACACTTTCTGCTTAATCATGCGGTCGATCAGATCGGGCGTGAGGCCCTGGCCGTGCTCGATGGTGTCGAAGCCGTTCCGCAGCGCCGCGTCGATCCCGTCCCACGCGAC
Organism: Gemmatimonadales bacterium; assembly: GCA_036257415.1. Lineage (GTDB taxonomy): Bacteria > Gemmatimonadota > Gemmatimonadetes > Gemmatimonadales > GWC2-71-9 > DASQPE01. The sequence continues at coordinate 2,823 of DATAFP010000116.1, read as the reverse complement.
GGCATGCGCGGCGGCCTTCCGACCGAGCCGGTGCGCTTCCGCCGTAAAGGCCGTGAGCTCTTCGTCGGTGTAGTTGACCCAGCTCCGAAGCCGTCCGTCCTCGGCGATGTAGTACCGTCGGTCGACGTACACCTTGATCCAGTCGGCGCCGTACTTCACCTGCTCCCGCACCGCCTTTCGAATCTGATCGGGTCCGTCCACGATCTGGACCCCGGTGGGCATCTGAAGCTCCCAGGAGTAGCCCAGCAGGGGATACATACCGGTGGCGCTGAACGCCCGTGTCGCCACGAAGAGGCGCGGCCCGGGGATGATGCCCCGATCGATCGCGGTCTTGACGTCCGCGTCGGCGTACATCGCACCCTCGGTCTCGAGATCCCTGAGAGTGGTGAATCCCTGGTCCAGGGCCCGGCGCGCCGCCACCGTCGCCCGGATGGTGCGGTAAGGAATCGACTCCTTCAACACCTGCTCATCGTAGTCCGCGGCGGTGATGTCGCCCTGCAGCAGGATGTGGGTGTGTGCGTCGATCAGTCCCGGCAGCACGGTCATGGGGGACAGGTCGATCGTTTGCGCACCGGCAGCGCGGGGTGCGATCTCGCTCCACGCGCCCACCGCGGTGATGCGGCCGTTCTCGATGAGAATGCCCTGGTCCCGCTGCGCATGATCGGCCAGGCCATCGATCAGACGGCCGGCGCGGACGACGGTCCGCGATGGCGGCGATGGCGCAGGTGTTTGAGCGGAGAGGAAGGCGGACGGGGCGGCGAGCCCGCACAGCAGCAGACGGTACGCGGTGAGAAATGGGCGCATGCCATATTATAGCGTGAACCTGCTGCTCGACCTGTCGGCTCGCCCCGTCATCGCCCATCGCGGTGCCTCCGCTCACGCGCCGGAGAACACCATGCGCGCTTTCGAGCTGGCGCTTCGGCAGGGGGCGGACGCGCTCGAGCTCGATGTGCGCTTGAGCCGGGACGGCGTGCCTGTGGTCCTGCACGACGCAACGCTGGATCGCACCACTCCGCTTCGTGGGCCGGCCGCGCTGCTCACGGCTGTGGAGCTCAAGTCGGCCCAGGTGCCCACCCTGGCCGAGGTGCTGAGCGCGTTCCGGCGCACGCCGTTGTTGATCGACTTGAAGGAAGCCGCGGCACAACTTGCCGTCCGCGAGCTCCTGCTGAGTCACGGCGCCGTGGATCGCTGTGTCGTCGCGGGGGAAGACGGAGCGGTGCTGCGCGGCTTTCGAGGGACCGCCTTTGCGACCGGCGCCTGCCGCTCGGACGTCGCCGCGCTGTACGGCAAGGCTGCGTTCAGGATCGTCCCCTCACGGGTGAGCTATCGCGTGCTATCGGTTCCGCTCCGCCATCGCGGCCTTCCGGTTCCCACCCGATGGTTCATCTCGGCCGCGAGAGCGCTGGGATGCCCCGTGCACGTCTGGACCGTGGACGCTCCAGCGGTGGCGCGGCGGCTCTGGAGCCGAGGGGTCGCCGGCATCGTGACCAATACGCCGGGGGTAATCCGAGCCGCCCGGTCCGGGGCGTGAGGCGGTGTCGACTTTTCGAGCACCCAGTGTCGTAAATCTTTGCGATTCCGCGCTGTACGGTTCGCGAACGCTTGTGCGGATGGGTCCTTTTTGGCAGCTTGTCTCAACTCCCCAAACCCGTTCACTTCCTCCCCGGAGGACGCATGGCGCGTTACGAGGCGCGGATCAAGGATCAGCATCGGCGCGAGTATCCCGAACTCAAGTGGAACGCGTGGTACGAGGTGAAGCCGCTGTGGCCGGGCATGCGAAAGCGGACGATGAACCTCGCCGGCGAGCGCCTCACCCGGCTCAAGACTGCCCATGACTACATCATGGTGCGGGCGGCTCACCTCGAGTTCAGGGAGATCGGCCAAGCAGAGTCTGCGGCGCCCAGCGCCGCGCAGCCGGTGGACGCTTCGTGATCCCAAAGGCCGGAGCATAGCGCTCACCATCGCGCTATGCTCCGCCGCCCCGGCCTACGCCGGGGGCCAAGCGCGATACACCGCCGCCCAGTTCGACTCCGTCTCCTTTCGCCACGTCGCTCAATCCGAGATCCAGACCGTTGTCGGCGGCAGCCAACGCCGCGAGCGGATTGCCGTCTCCGGTGTGCTGATCCTGCGGGGCCGACCGGCGGCCGGTGACACGGTACGGCTCGAGGCGTGGTACGACTCGCTCGCCGTCCGCCGGAGCAACCGCGAGGGCTCGCTCGAGCCGGATACCGACGGAATGATCGGTGGACGCTACCGGGGAAGGCTCACAGCCGACGGGAGATATCTCTCAGACGCCCGGCCATTCGTTCCTGACGGCGTGGCAGAGGTCGTGGATTTGTCGCACGCGCTGGATCAGCTCTTTCCGCGGCTCCCACCGCGGGGGCTCCGCGTCGGCGCCAGCTGGCGCGACCCGGCGGGCCTTGAAATCAGCCGACTCTCCGACAGCGTGGCGGATGGGCGCGACACCCTGCTCCGTTTCCGCGCGCGACAGGCTCGCACCGTCGACTCGATCCAGGCGAGGGGCGACACCGCGCCGATCCCAGCGAAGCAGACCATCCGGGAGGAAGAGACGTTTGCCTGGCATGTGAAGCGGGGACTGGTCCGGACCGACCGCCGCGTTGTCGTCGATACCGACATACCCGGCGGAGGAACGGTCGGCCGGCACGTACAGTCCCGGGTCGAGCAGCGCATCACGCTGGAACGATTGTCGCGCGGAAAGCCGCCCGGGTTCCGGAACCCTTAGCTGCTTCTCTGGGCTGCGCGGCGGACGAAGCGCTGCTCCGGATCGAACACGAGCGCCGCGATCCCGAAGGCGAGCCCTGT
>DATAFP010000210.1:0-3793 GCA_036257415.1 Gemmatimonadales bacterium | reverse complement strand
GTTTTCCCCGATCTACATCGCCGCGTCGCATCTCGTTGCCGCGGGAATTCCGTACGTGGTCGACATCGGAGATCCCTGGGTGCTGACCGAGCCCGCGCCCCCCGGGTGGCCGCGACGCCTGTCAGTGCTGCGGGCCAGGGCCGCCGAGACCTTCCTCTGGCGCCATGCCGCGGCCGGGGTGGTGACCACCGAAACGCAGGCGAGCGATCTGCAGGCGCTCTTTCCTGATCTCGAGCTGCTGGTGCGACCCAACGGCTACCTCGCCGCCGGCGAGCCCGGTGTACGGGGAGGACCGGCTGACGCCGGGACCGATGACGCTGAGCTGCGGCTGGTCCACTTCGGCTCGATCAACTCCCGCAGGGTGCCGATTGGCGAATGGCTTTCAGCCCTTCCGGGCGCCGCGGGAATCAGACGTGTGCGCTTCGCCAACTATGGCCCCGTGAACCACCCCGAGCTCGTGCACGCGGAAGACCCGGCGGTCGCCGTCGAGGCTCACGACGCGGTCGATTGGGCGCGGGCCTGCCAGATCGCGCGCAGCTTCGACGCCGCGGTGGTGGTCGGGAACGCAGATCCGGCCAAGCTGCCGAGCAAGGCGATTCAGTACCTGACACTGCCGGTGCCCCGAATCGCGCTGACCGTCAGCGGCGACGGAGGAGAGTTGGCCGCATTCGCGACGCAGCGCCCCGGCTTCGTCCCGGCCGGCGTCGACTCGCCGGAGGACATTCCGCGCATCATCGCCCACGTCCGTCGTGCCTGGTCCGATGAGGAACTGAGCCCGTCGGCCGGCGACTCCTGGGCCGAGGTGGCACGCGAGATCGTGCGGTTCGCGATTCAGTCGTGGGACCGCGCGGCGGTTCCCCGCGCTCGAGCCCAGGCTGAGCCAGTCGCGACGGCCTGAGACCTCTAGTCGTGCGCCGAGATCTTCGCGCCGTCGGCGGAGATGCAGGTCGCGATCGTCGGACCCGCCGGATTGGTGGTGCAGCTCCACTTCCCGATATTGGCGCTGCCGCCGTTGAGCGCGGAGAGCACGATCGACTCGGCCCTGGCGCAGTCGGCCGGATTCCCGCCGGGAGCGAAACTGGTGAGGGCATATTTCCTGCCGGAATTCGCCATCCCGCTTCCGATGATCGGATCGCAGTCGGCGGTCTCCCCCGCCAGGCTGCCGGCGGGCTCTGCACGAGACACGATCTGCGCCGGAGTCTCCCTGTCGCCCTGGCCTGCGACCAGGAGGCCGATCACGATGCAGGCCGCGAGCGCGACCCCGATCGCCGTGGCCATGGCGAAGCGCGGGGGGCGAGCACGCCACCGCGGTTTCGGACGGGCGCGTGGGGGCCGCGCCAGCGAGGTCGGCCCGGCGACCGCCGGCCCGTCGAGTGCGACGTGCGCGGGGGACGCCCTCAGCGCGGCCTTCCGGGCGAGCTGCCCGGCGGCGAACCCGAAGCCGACCAGGATCCACAGATAGCGCGGGTAGGCGGCATGCAGGAAGAGGCCCGCCACGAGAAAGCTCATCAGGGAGACGAAGATGCCCTCCGCAAGCAGTGCGTCACCGCCGCGAAGCGAGCGCCTGCCCCGCCAGGCGCCGCGGACGGCCAGCCAGAGCACAGCCAGCAGCGCGCACGCGCCAATGATCCCGGTCTCGCCCAGAGCCCCGAGAAAGAGGCTGTGTGCCTCCCGCGGAGCCAGGCGGGGGTCCAGCCCGATCCGCTGCGAGTAGGAGAGGTAGTGCTGTGGGTAGTTGCCTGGACCCACACCGAGGAGCGGGTGATCGCGAAACATCTGCAGGGCGGCAAGGTTTTCCGACTTGCGACCCTGGATCGCGTCCTCGCTGCCCCGGGTCACCTTGGCCACCTCCGGGGAGGATGAGCTCGACAGGCCGATCCGAGCCTGGAGACCGGATGGCATGAAGACCAGGCCCGCAATCACGACGAGAGCCGCAATTGCAGCCCCGATGTCGCGCGGAATCGGTGCCAGCAGAAGGATCAGGCAGAAGGCTGCGGCGGTCGCCACCAGGGCACCTCGCGAGCCGGTCAGGCCAGTGACCGCGATGCAGGCCATGAAGATCGCCAGCGCGAACCCCCGGCTGAGGCGATCACGGGCCGAGAGAGCCAGGTAGACCGCCAGAACCGCGGTCGCCACGAGCACCTGACCGAAGAAGTTGGGATCGAGCGGTCCGCCGACCCTGAAGACACCCGCGCCCTCCGGCCTGGCGATGGCAAAGCCGGCGAAATCGTTGTCGTATGCGCCCGTGCCGGCCTGAAGTAGCGAGAGGATCGCGAGCGCGCCGCCGGCAACGACCACGGTCCACACCGCGCGGCGAAGCCATTCCGGCCGATCCAGGAGGGCGACGATGGCGACCACCGTCAGCGCATAGCCGATGAAGTCCCAGATCTGCCGCAGGCCTGCGCCGGCGTCCGTCGTGAAAGCAGCAGAGGCGGCGAAGGCGACCCCAAGAATGAGGACGGCGATCAGCTCGCCGGGGAGGGAGAATCTCTCCGTACGCTCCAGGTGCCGCCAGGCCACCGCGGCGATGATGATCAGCAGGAGCACCTGACTGACCTCGGGACCGCCGACGGTGTGCCCCAGCACCCAGCCCGCGTAGCTGTAGAGGAGGAAGAGCAGGGCGAGCAGGGCCCAGCGCGTCGCCGTGAACGCGACGACCACAACGGCCGACGCCGCCAGCACGGCGATCAGACCGGCAACGGCAGCGACCGACGTCGCGGCCGCGACCCCGAAGACGACCGCGAGGAGCGCCCCGCCGCCCCAGAGGGCGACGGCAAGTCCGGTGCTCGGAGACTGTCTGTTGCGGGCGAGAGCTTCCACGGTCACTCCAGGTAGGCGAGCACTCCATCGATCAGCTGCCGGAGCTCGAGGGCCAGGCCCAGCAGTGGGCTCGCGCTCCCGCTCGCGGCGGCTCCGTACACCGCCCGGCACCTGCTGTCCCTGCTCAGGCGGAAGTCCTTCGCCTGCCGGTTGAGGTAGCCGGGGCTCGCAGTCAGGTTCCCCACCGCGGCGAACCCCGGACCGTCACTTATCCCACCCCTCTCGTTGTAGTGGGAGTCGGTGTTGGCAGGATGGACGCAGTTGCGCGAGACGACGTTTCCGCGCCCCACCGGTCCCGGCCAGTAGGACTGCACGTTCCAGTAGCCCGTCGAGTTGCTGATCACGTTGCGCGTCACGACGTTCCCGGAGGAGGCGCTGGACTCATCCCCCGAGAAGTTGAGCCCGATCGGGTTTCCATCGATGACATTGCCGCGGATCAGCGCTCTCTGAGAGTCGGGGCCGATCTTGATGCCGCGCTCCGCGTTGTCGTAGATCGTGTTGCGCACGATCCTGGCGCCGTTCACGTGCTGCATGTAGATGCCGTGGTCCGGAATGCCGCCTGGCTGGCCACAGTCGTGGATCCGGTTGCGCTTGATCACGGGGTGTCGTACCTCCGTGAGGCTGCCGAGGATGAAGCAGATGCCCGAGTCGCGGCTGGAGACGTCGTTGCGGCGGAAGACGGCGTCGTCGGCGTTGATCGTGGGGCTGGGGAGGTCGCGCGCGTTGCGCCCGTCGAGCGTGAGTCGCTCCACGGTCACCCGGTCGGCAGTGACGCGCAGGCGGCCCGCCAGGGTCGCCCGGCCTCCCGGATAGCTGGTCAGCCCGACGCCGGGGGTGGCGAGAGTGAGGTCCTCTCGGTAGGTGCCGGCCCGGAGGCAGCCCGTCTCTCCGGGGGCGAGCGCGTTCACCAGTCTCTGCGCCGTCGCATACGGCCTGCCGGCGGTCCCGGGAGCCGAATCGTTTCCGTCGGGGC
>DATAFP010000064.1:0-1742 GCA_036257415.1 Gemmatimonadales bacterium | reverse complement strand
GCGGTCGCACTCACCCTTGGGGTGGGCATTGGCGTGAATGGCATCGTCGTCGGCTACGTGAACGCCATCCTCTTCCGTCCCATTCCGGCGACTGCACCCGAGCAGCTGGTCGCGCTGTTCCTTCGAGACACGAGGACGGGTTCGGCCCGCCAGTTCGGGTACGAGGACTATCTCGATTTTCGCGACCGCAGTGGCGCGTTCGCCGGCCTGGCCGGGGTGACGGAGGCCCCCCTCAATGTCGTCATTCCCGGTGCGGCGGGATCGGGGACGGGGGCGAGCGACATGATGTGGGGCGAGATGGTGACGGAGAACTACTTCACCGTGCTCGGCATGCGGCCCGCTGCAGGCCGATTCTTCCAGCCGACCGATGCACCCCAGGGAGCCAATGCGCTGGCGGTGCTGAGTTACGATTGCTGGCGCCGGCGCTTTCAGGGTGATCCCGGAATCGTGGGACGGACGGTTCGGCTCAACGGTACGCAGTTCACGATCACGGGCGTGGCGCCGCGCGGCTTCCGCGGGCTTCGCCAATTCGGCTTCTGGCCGGAGATTTGGGTACCCATCGGCATGCACGCGGTGGTCCAGCCCGGCTCGACCGGCGCACTTCAGGGCCGCGGCGGCGGGAGCCTCCTCGTGTTCGGCCGCATGAAGCCGGGCTTCGATCGCGCGCGCACCGCTGCCACGGCCGACTTGTTCGCCAGACAGCTCGCCGCCTCCTATCCCGCAACCAACGCGGACCTGGGCGCCGCAATGCTCCTGCCCGCTCGGGCGGGCTTCGACGACCCGGACTTCGTGAAGCCGCAGGTGCTGATCCTCTCCTCGGCCCTGGGGCTATTCGGCTCGCTCATCATCCTGGCGATCATCTGCGCCAACCTCGGGAACCTCCAGCTCGCGCGTGCGGCGGCCCGGGCGCGCGAGATCGCCATCCGGCTCTCCCTGGGGTGCTCCCGAGCGCGGCTGACCCGGCAGCTCCTGGTCGAATCGTCGGTGCTGGCGCTCCCCGGGTGTGCCATCGCGCTGGGACTCCTCCGAGTCAGCGAGATCACCGAGCGGTATCTCGTACCCAAGCTCCAATTCCAAGTGGGACTCGACGTGCGCGCCGACCTGCGCGTGGTGCTGCTTACCGCGTGCGTCGCGCTCGTGGCAGTGGTGGTCTTCGGGCTCGTTCCGGCATTGCGGGCCTCACGCGCCGAGGTCCTTCCGCCTCTCAAGGGCGTGGATGCAGGGTGGCGGGGCGACAGGCGCCCCACCCGACTGCGCGGATCCCTCGTCGTGGTTCAATTGGCACTCTCGGTCGTGCTGCTGGTGGGCGGGCTGCTCTTCGTTCGAAGCCTGATGGAAGCGCGGGCGATGGACGTGGGGTTCGATGCTCGCGAGCGCGCGCTCGTCTCCATCAACATCGGCCTCCAGGGATACGATGAGCGGCGGGGCCGGAGCTTCTACGATCAGGTGCTCGCACGCGTGCGGATGATTCCCGGCGTCGCCGCCGCGGGCTTCGCTCATCCCGTGCCGTTCGACACCTATGGCCGCAACACCGCCCTGTACGTCGACGGGCTCATGGGCTCACGGGACGGCACCGCGCGTATCAGCACGACTGTCGCGTCCGACGGCTTCGTGGCGGCGCTGGGATTGCGGCTCAGGGACGGCCGTGACTTCAGGCCCGCGGATTCGGCGGCCGCACCGCTGGTCATGATCGTGAGTCGCTCGCTCGCGTCGAGGCTCTGGCCTTCGGAGAAAGATCCGCT
>DATAFP010000284.1:0-26499 GCA_036257415.1 Gemmatimonadales bacterium | reverse complement strand
AGGCGTACCGGTACGTCGGCAACGGGGTTACCGCGCCCAACGCCACGATCGAGCCGCGCTTGGACCACTGGCCCGGGCCCGGCCCGGTGGCGCCGTAGATTACCACGGTCCCGGCGATTGCGGCGCGCCCGGCCCCGGGTCCGGAATCGCCGCCGATCGCGATGAGGCCGCGGCGCATCGAGGCACCGGCCTCGGCGCCGGCTGATCCGCGGACCACGATCGTCCCGCCGGTCATTCCCCGCTTCGCGCCCAGCGGTGCGCCTCCGACCCGTGCCGCCGCATCGCCCTCGATGTCGAGCACGCCGCCAGCCATCTCCAATCCGGCGCCCCACCCGGCTCGCCCACGCACCACGACGCGACCGCCTTTCATGCCGGCGCCGACCTCTCGCCCCACCGGTCCCTCGATCACGAGCTCGCCGCTCTGGTGGCCGGCACCGACGCGCTCGAGCCGCTCCAGGTCGCCCACTATGTGAATCCGGGCCGAGCGCTCGCCCACGACCGCGAATAGCTCGCCAAGCGGCAAGGTGTTTCCACCGCCGTTCTGGAGCGGCACTCGCGCGATCTCGGCTGCGGACAGGTCGGCGAATGCGGCGAAGTTGACCCCTCCGACATCGGTCACCCGGTCGGGCGCGCGCCGGAGCGTCAGCCGGATTTCATCGCTCATGCCGGCGGTTCCGCCATGATCTTGCGCAGGTGAAAGTGGTGCGGGCCGAGCTTACCGCCATAGTTGCCCGCGGAGATCGCGACGACCTCCTTGCCGCAGGCGGCATCGATGCCGACGTTCATGGCCCGGGCGATGGACGGGGCATCGACGCCGTTGATCACGATCTCCAGCACGGAGTTCACCCCGTCCGGCAGCGCGCTCTCGGTGACCGCACGGAGGGTCGGACAGAAGGCGTCGTTGGTAGAGGCGATCATCGTCTTCGAGCGGCGGGACCCCACCTTGCTTCCGCTGCGGACCACACCGCCCGGAAACGGCATGATGATGCCCGGCAGCGGATCCATCACTTCAACCGCGGCCTCCGCGGCGGCGAGCGCGGCCTCGGCGCTCCGTGCCAGGATGAGAAAATTGCCGCCGCCCACCGCCTTCAGCATTCCGAACTTTTCCTGCACCAGGAACTCGCCTTCCATCACCGGGATCCGCCAGAAGCGCTCGCCATCGATCACCTTGCTGGCCTGGAACCCGTCGCCGAAGTAGCGCAGCGACGAGCCGACGCCCAGCCGGTCGGGTGCGTCCGGAAGGCCGTCATAGCAAGCCGTGGTAGGACACGTCAGCACGGTCTGTCCGATTCTCTCGATCAGGCGCTTGGGGAGGTCGTCCTTGCCCATGGTCATGAACAGGATGCTGACGCCCGGGCGGCCATCGGGTGTCTCGCTCGGCTCGAGCACCCGCTCGATCCCGGCTTCGCACTTGCAGCCGATCACCGACGTCGCGAAGCCGGTCAGCTTGAGCGCCGCGGCATTCGTCCACCTGGGCGACGCGCCGGTGACGATCAACCGCGCCACCCGCATGGTGAACGCTTCGGCGAAGGTGTCCTCGATGAGCGTGCCCCGGATGATCATCGAGGATCTCCGGGGAGGTTCCGCACCGGATAGTTCTCGAACTGAATCGTCGAAGATTCGGCGAAGTACCGCCGGATGTCGGTCAGCGCGGCATCGTCGTAGCCGGGCTGCACGCGGAGCCGTCCGCCCTTCGGCGCGCGACGCAGCTGCCCTTCCTCCACCACCACCCGGCCGCTTTTCACCACGTACCGGGGGGTGGAGAACATTTGCGCGATATCGGCGTTGCGGGCGTAGACCGTGACGTCGGCATCGGCGCCCGTACCGAGTTGCCCTTTGTGCGCGAGGCCGAGGAGCCGGGCCGGCCCCGCTCGGGTGACGATCGCGATCTCGTTCAGGGTGTATTCGCGGGTGAGTCCGTCGAGGAGCGCGCTGCCCGCGAGCAGCTTCTGATTCACCCGCTTGAGGGCCTCGTCCCGTACCGACCGGTCCATCAGCAGTTGGATGAGCTGCGGGTACGACATGAAGCTGCCGCCATTCGGATGGTCGGTGGAAAGCACCACCCGCCAGGGATCCTTTGACAGCAGAAACAGCTCTAGCCCCACCCCCCACTGAAGTGCGGAGACTGCCGCCTTCTCCTTGTACGAGTACGGAACGATGCCGCACCCGGTCTCCAGCTCGATGTCGATGTTGACCCATTTCCGTCCGCTCGATTGCCAGAGCAGGAATTCGACCGGCCCGTCCGCGGTGATGGTGCACGCCGGCCCGAACATGACCTGACCGACGTCGGTGCTCACCTCCGGGTGGGCGTTGACATACTCCATCACCCGGGCGGCAGCAGACCCCCAACCGGTCCCATCCGGGCCGCCATAGCAATGGAACTGAAGGTGGGTAAGGTGGGCCCGGCGTCCGGCCAGCGCCCGCATGGTCGCGAGCGTGGTAGCGCTGTTTCCCGGCTGCCCGAGGTTGTTGCAGTGAATGTGGGTCGCGTGCGGCAGCTGGAGCGCGTTCACCGCATCCACCAGCGTCTCCAGGATTGCGCGTGCGGTGGCTCGACGGCCTTCGAGCGGCCGGTCCAGGTCGTTGAGATTCCGCTGTCCTGACTTCCACGCCTCCACCCCGCCGGGATTCACCACCTTCACGGCGTACGCGCCGGTTGCCCCGAGCATCCACGCCACGTAGTCGCGAGCCCGCTCCCGCTCGCCGGCGTCGATCTGGCGGAGCAGGTATTCGTCGTTGCCGAGCAGCGCGAAAAAGCCGGCGTCCACGCACGGCGTATCGTCCATCTCCGCGTGGCTGTGGCGCGCCATCACGGGTGCTACCGCCGCGTCGAACACCGTGGTGTAGCCCAAGCCGGCGTACCGGTAGCCGGTGGTGAATGTGCTGGGGACTGTCCCACCGCTGCCCGATCGCGGCAGCCCTTCGCCGTCGAACAGAGCGGGACGGTGTGCGGGCTCGGCCGCGTGCTCCTCCGGGATGAGGCGGCGCGCGTGATTGCAGCTCGAACTGGCGAAGTGGGAATGAATGTCCACACCGCCGGGCATCACCACCATGCCGCGCACATCGAGCGTGGGCGCACCGGGCGGAAGGCTCTCCACGACCCGACCATTCTCGATGCAAATGTCCCGCACCTCACCGTCGATGCCGTTGGCCGGGTCGTGGAGCTGCCCTCCGGCGATGCGCAGACGCTCCGAGCTCATTGCGACACCGCCCGCTGGGCAAACGCCCGGCCCACGGCTTCGAGTACGGAGACCGCGGTTCTCGGATGGGAGAGCAGCGGAGTAAGGGGCAGAGGCACGTCGTCCAAGCGATACGCAGTGCCGCCCTCGTGGATGCCCGCCATCCCGGTATCGATCGCCACCTCGGCTTTGGCGCCTTCGCTTGCGCGCGGGCCGATGATGGCAAGCCGACCGGTCAGCGCACTCGCGATGCTGGACGGGACCGCCGTGACGTCGCCTGCCACCAGGACGGAGGCGGCCGCAGCCGCCACGCCTGCCGCGGGCTCGTCGGGCCGGTATCGCGGAATGCCAAGGGAGAAGTCGACCGCGAAGGGGTAGCCAGTCTGCCAGGTCATCGCGGCGTCGGCCCCGGAGCGATTCCCGCCGCCGCGAAGGGTCGTCAGCGCGCAACGAGTCGGGACGTTGAGTGCGTGCGCCAGACCGATCAACCCTTCAGCGCGTTGCGGGTCGACCTCGCCCTCCGCCTCCGCATCGTGCACGATGCTGACATACCGACCGCGCATCATCCGCTCGGCCAGGGCGGCGGCCGCGGCAACGGCACTGGGGAGGTCGGGGAGCTTTCGGCCCAGCACGGCGGCTCGCATCACGCCGAGCGCGGCAGCTTCGCGCTCCGCGGGTACGCCGATCCGCTCGCTCGCGTCGGGCGGTCCGCGCATTCTTCCGATGTCGACCGCAACGATGGCCGCCTCCGCCCGGGTGTAGCGCTCGCGGTACCGTGGATATCGCTCGGCCGGATCGACACCCCAGTACACGATCAGATCGGCACGACGGCGAATCTCCCCCAGCGTGGCGGTGGCACGGCCTCGCCGCTGGCCTGCCACGATCGACGGCGCGCCCGTTGCCGATGTCACGCTGTCCAGTCGAGCCCCCGCCGCGTCCGCCACCGCGATCGCGGCGCGCTGAGCCTCGGTGCCAAGTCCGGGGACGAGGTACACCAGCCCGGGGCCGCCCTGCAGCAGCTCCGCGGCGCGCGCGACCGCTATGGCGAGCGTGGCTTCCGATCCCTTCACCAGGATCCGGGCGGGCAACTGGCCGTCGCCGAACCAGCTCCGCCCGAGCGCACAGGCGCGGTCAGCCGCGGTGATCCTGTCGCCGGTCAGCTCGACCCCGATGTCGTCGCAGGCGCAGCCGCACCCGAGACACACCACAGGCCCAACGCGCCTCGCAGTCACGCTACGCTCCGTTCGGCGATCGTGCCCGCCGAGTAGACCTCGGCGGCATGCGCGGCGAGGCCCCGATGGCACGCGTCCGCATCGGACGCGCGTGCGAGCAGAGTGCAGATGGGACGGCCGCGCCGGATGCGCTCGCCCGGCCACGGCACGTCTCGCACGCGTTCGTCGCGCCACCAGCGCCGGATCTCACGCATGGTGACGTCGCCTTTGGCGTATACGATGGCTTTTCCCCACACCGCTCGGAGCCTCCGCCGGAACAGCTCGGCGGGTGGCAGCTCTCCGCCGCACGCCCGGACGTGGAGCGCGAACATCGAGATGCCCCGGGATCGCTCGATCAACTCCATCGACGCCGTATAGCGCGGATTGACTTCGATGGGCCAGGGCACTCCATCGCGTGCGATGAAATCGATCCCGTTGAGCCCAACGAGCTCGAACTGCTCGACGACCGCGGCCGCAAGGTCCGCCGCCGCCGCGGCGAGCTCGGCTTCGCGAGCGAACAGCGGCGAGGCGCCGCAGAGAATGCTGCCCGCGTAGCGGAACCCAGCCGCGCCGAATGCTCCATCGCCGATCAGCTGGCGCGACATTCCGACCGGCACCGCGTGCCGGCCATCGGCGACGAAGACGATCGAACCGGGGTCCCCGTGGACCCGTTCCTGCAGATACGCGTGCCCCGGAAGCCGGATGCCCGGCCGCCATGGACGGATGCCGTGGCCTCCTCCTGATCGCACCGGTTTCAGGAGCCACTCCCGCTGCCCGCTGGCGCGGGCCTCGCGGTGTGCGCGCTCGCCTCGGGTGTCCGGCAAGGCGAACCCGCGACCGCCAAGCGCGCGTCGAAGCGCGGTCGGGTGCCGGACGCGCCGGACCACCGCTGGCGGATTGCCCCACAAAGTCCGGCCCCGTGCCAGCGTCGCAATCGCGGCGGGATGATTCTCGAACCCCGACGTGTAGGCGGCAGTCGGCGTGGAAAGACCTGCCGCCGCCGCCGCCGCGCGGGTTGCCGAATAGGGAATTCCGAGATCGCGGGGGAGAGACATGGCGCGTACCCGCATACCGAGATCGAGGTCGGCATAGCCGTCGAGGGCAACGACCGAGTACCCGGCGAGGGCGGCGGACTCTGCCAGCGCGCGAGCCGAGGCCCCGGCGATCACCACGTCGGCCGGTGCGTCAGGCACCGCGGTCCAGCCCGAGCCGCCGCCGTGCCGTCGCTGCCGGCACCGAGAAAAGGTGTTCGAGCACCGTTCCTCCGGCGTGTCGAATACGCATCGTGTCCACCAACTCCGATTGCGGCCCGCCTGCCAATCCGTCGGCGAGGAGCGCCGCGCCCTGCGCGGCGTGCTTCACCGCGGCGAATCCCCGAAGCGGTGTCACCTCAGTGTCAGAGCCGAGCCGGTCGCGTAGCTCCGCGATCAACCCGGCGTCGGCCGCGTGCCGCCCGCTCACCACGACCCGGCGAGCCCGCGGGGCCGATAAGCCCAGCGCGCAGACCGCCTTGGCCGCGCCTTCCACGATCGCCGCGCGAGCCGTCGCCTCGAGCCGCGGGTCGGCCGCGACGATGGTCTCGAGCCCGCCCTGAAACAGCATCGCCTTGCTTACAGACCCCGCGAGAAAGGCGACCTCACCGTCCCAGGCGCCCCCCGATCGCCAGCCAGGCGGCCCGGACGTCCCGCCGAGTCCATCCACGATCCGGCCGGCTTCAACGGCCAGCGCCGCGGTGAACGCGCCGCCGATCTCGAGCAGGATCAGCGACGCGTCCTTCTCACAGCTACCGGCCGCGTCGGCCGCCTCGCGGATAGCGACGGCCGCTGCACAGACCTTGTCCGCGGTGCCGAGGTCCACCCGGTTGAGCTTGCGATGTCGGGGCACTGTGTCGAGGTGGACGACGCCCGGCAGGAACACCAGGGGCAGCGAGGCCTCGACGAGCGCGCGGACGAGGCCACGGAGCCCCCCGATGCCGCCTTCCTCCCCCGGCGCCGCGAGAAACGCGAGCCGCCAGTCCTCATCGGTTGCCCGGTCGGCCCGCACCAGCGGCAGCCCATAACCGGACGGGGCGGCCACCAGCGCCGGCCAGTGCTTCGCGAGCCAGGCGGCCACTGTGCCCGGTGCTGCTATCGCCTCCTCGGTACGCCACGAGCGCTCAGCGACCAGCCTGCCGTCGTCGAGCACACACACGTCCAGCGTGAGGGTGCCGGGGTCCATACCCGCGACCCGCGGCATGTGGACCTTACACCTGACTGGCAGCGATCATCTCGCGGGCGACGTCGGCGATTGCTTCGGCGTCGAGCACGAGATCATTCCGCTCAAACAGGCGGGCAACGCACGCCTTGTGCAGCTTGGTCTTGAAGCCGCCAATCCCGAAGGCACCGAAGACGACGACACCGTCGCGCTCCTTGCCGGCGTCGGTGAGCGCGACGCCGTCGATCCCGAGTGGTGCGACGGCGTTGAGATCCACGGCCACCAGCAGGCCTTTGCGGCCGACCCACGCTGACTTCGGGATCATCTGCACGCCGGGGGGGCCGGCGCTGAGCAGCACCTCCGCACCCTCTAGTACCTGCGGTGCTTGCGAGGGGTCCGCCATGCCGACGATGTCGACCTGAACGTGGAAGCGTTCCTGGATCGAGCGCCGCGCCTTCTCTCCCTGCTCCGGTTTGCGCGACGTGATGGTGACGTGCGCTCCGTCTTTCGCGAGCAGCCCGGCCGCGCGCTGGCCCACCGGCCCGGTGCCCGCGAGGATGACCACCCGCTTGCCCGTCAGATCACCGAGCACCTCTTCGATCTTCACCACCGCCGCGACGGCGGTGGTGTTCGAGCCGTTGGAGTCCAGCATGACCGAGACCGTGAACGGCTTGAACATCGCGTCGAGCGCCATCGCGAGGATCTGCTCGCCCGCCGACATGTTGTTCCCACCGATCCATACCGCAGTGTTCTTCAGGTCCTTCGGGGCCCGGGTGAACATGCAGCCGTGGATCAGGTCGCGGACGTCACCCTCGGTGATGCCGCCGTAGCTCAGGATGGAATCCGCGGCGGCGTCGTAGGCCACGACCTGGTCGAAGACGCTGGGGAGCCGCGAGCTGTCCAGTTGGAGCAGAATCTTCTTCATCGCGGGCGGTCACTCCGTCTCGGACATCGGGTAAGCGACGAGGGGCCACACCGGGCGGCCCCTCGTCGGATGGATCGGCGCTCGTGGGTCCGCGATGCGGCGATCAGCCCTCGGCGCCGCTCGCGAACGGATGGCGCGCTGCCTTGTACTTCGTGAGCACCTCGTCCACCGTCGGCTTGCCGGCGAGCGCCCGCTGGATCGACTCTTTCACCGCCTGGTAGTTGTAGTCGTAGATCTTCTTGTCGCTCTCGGCCTGCCAATGGATGAACACGCCGACGAGGATGCAGTAGTCGTTGGCCTTGTCCTTCGGGATCACGCCGGATGCGACGCTGTCCATCACGGCGCGCGCCACGGCTGCCTGCGCGGGGCCGAACATCTGGACCGCCTGTTTGGCGCCCTTGATCGTGACCTTGTTGAACAGCAGCGTGTCAGGCCTTGCCTGGAGGTTGGGCGTCACGACGGCCAGCAGGGTAGAGAATCCGTCCTTGTTGTTGGAAAGCGCGTGGACGAAGGCCTGCCCGGCAGGCCCGGACTTACTGCCGATGATCAGGTCGACGTGCGCGACCTCGTTGCCCTCACCGACGAGCGACTCGCCAATGAAGAAGTCTGCGGCCATACCTGCCTCCGTGTGCGGTTGGAAAAGACGCGCGAGGAAGTCGCGGATCATGGGTTCACCCGGTCGCGTTGAAGAAGATGCTGGAGGAGCGGCGAGTCATCGGAGACGGGCCCCGGCGTCACGCAGTCCCGCTGTGGCGGGTAGCTCTTCGCGGAAACGATCACGCGACGAAAGCGGGCCATAGTATGGGGTTGGCGCGGAGAACTGTCAAGAACGCGAACGCCCCCTTGTTACGCTCCATTCTTCGGGTTATGTTCGGGGGCGTACAGATTGTGACCCCTCCATGCCATCACGTCGCACCCGCCCCGACCCCCGGGAACGCTACTTCCGTTTCCTCACTCGGCTGAGCGCTGGCGGCCGCAGCAACATGTACGGCGCCATCCCCTATCTGGCCGCTGCGTTCAACCTCGATCGCGAAGCCGCCTTTCGCCTGGTCTGCGAATGGGTCGATGCTCGCGCGCAAGCTTCTGCACAACCGCGTCCGACTGCAGCGGCTTAACGGCTCGACCCCGCCTGGCGTCCTCCGATCGGAACCGCACGGGTTCCGCCCACTTCAAGCGAGGAGACCATGAACACCGCGATCGTGACCGGCGGCATTGCCCTGGCGCTCACCCTGACTTCGCCAGCTGCCGCGCAGATGGTAGAGGCCGGAGTTGTGATCAGGAGCGGTCCGGTAGCCGGACACGTAGTCATCGCCGATCCGGCGCCGGTGTACCACGAGCGACGCGTCGTCGTGGTCGACCGATACGCTCCCCGCGTTGTGGTGGTGGAGCATGTCCGGGCGCACCGCGGACGCGGCTGGTGGAAGCAACATGGTTATCGGCCGGTGGTGGTGTACTATGACGCTCGCCATCGCCGCTTCTACGATCGTTGGGACCGGGACCGTCGAGGGATCCACGAGGTAGTCGTGTATGAGCGCCGTGGACGCTTCTACACCGCGGACTATTACTGGCGCGACGAGTGGCGCCGCGATGGCTGGCGCGACCGCGACGACGACTGAAAGGGCGGGAACAGGCGAGAATACACGAGAACGGGCGAGAACGGGGCAGCATTCCTGTTCTCGCCCGTTCTAGTCTATTCTCGCCCATTCTCGTCTGTTCCCGCCCGTTCCCGCCTATCTTGCCGCATGCACCCCTCGCGCGACCATCTTCTTCCACCCGATCCCGACGCATTCCGACGAGCCCCGCACCCGCGTGGCCGGATTATCGTGATCGCGCCGACCCGGGCGGCCTGCGAGACGATCGAGCTGGCGCTCGGGACCCGCATCGAGACGGTGCTCGAGCGCGAGCATGGAAGCGAGCTGCGTGCGTGGGCCGCTGCCGGCAACCCATTCGGGATCGTGGCGGGAACCGGCGTCGGCAAGACACTGGGTATCCGTCCCATCGCTGAGGCGATACTCGGGGAGCCGCTCCGCGTCGGGGTAGTGAACCGGGAACGGGAGGCCACGCCCGAGACGCCGAGCTGGAACGTCGTGATCGTGACGACCGGCATCGCCCGCCGCTGGTTCGAGGACGACCTCATCAGCGGGCGCGACACGATCATCGTCGATGAGATCCACCAGACTTCGGCCGAGCTGGAGCTCTGCCTGGCGCTCGGCAAGCGCGCCGGATGCCGCTTTATCTGGCTGAGCGCCACGGTCGATCCAGCCTTCTACGCCCGCTATCTCGAAAGCGCTGAGGTACTGGTCACCCAGGCGTTCGATCCGAAGCTGAAGGCGAAGGTGAAAGTCATCCCCCAGAAGCCCGGCGAGTTTCTCGACGACCGGTGCATGCGCCACGTGATCAAGGAGCGCCGCGGCGTCGCCGTGTTCGTCCCGACCCGGGCCGAAGTGGAGCAGCTGGCCGGAGGCCTCGCCGAGCAGTGGCGGCGGCTCACCACGGCGTTCTATCACGGCGGCGAGCCGATCCGGGTGATCCGCCCTTTCCTCGAGGGCGAGGTTGAGCATCCATGGCTGCTCGCAATGACGGCCGCCGGCCAGTCGGCGCTCAATCTGCGCGGGCTCGACACCGTGGTCATCTACGACGCGCGTTATGGCAACGTGGTGGACCGCGGCCGGAACGTCCTGCATCGGCTCTACCTCGGCGCGAACGAGATTCTCCAGATGGCCGGCCGAGTGCACGGTCGAGTTGCCGGGGGCGAGGTCTACATCCTCAGCGACCGGGACCTCGTGTTCGAAGCGCTCAAGCCGGGGCCGCCGGAGTTCCAGCTCGCCGGCGATGCCGAACGGGTTGCGATCACCTGCGCCGCGCTCGGCGTCGACGCCACGGAGCTCGAATTGCCGGTTCCGCTCGACCGGACGGCATACCGCCGGGCGCTATCGCTGCTCACCAGACGCGGGTTGGTCGATGACGGCCGGCTCACTTCCTACGGCCGCGAGGTGGAAGCGATGCCGGTAGACCGCGATTGGGGCGAGCTGCTGGTCCATGCGGAGCAGGAGCTCGTCCCCATTGTCGCGGTCTGTTCCAACATCGATTCGCTGCATCGGATGACGCGGGAAGAGCGCGATCTTCACGGCGTCGTGGTCAGCGGCAGTGACCACCTCACCGCGTACAACCTCTATGCGGAAGCGGTGAACCAGCACGGCTATCTGGGGGAGGTCTACGGACTGCCGCGGCACCTGTTCGACGAGGAGGGCCTCGCCGAGTGGGCGGAGCGTCGCGGGGTGCTGGTGAAGGCCATCGAGGACACCGCGCTGGGAACCGCATCGGTGTATCGCTCGCTCGAGCAGGCACTGCCGGCTCGGCTTCCCCACGCATCGCGCGACATCCGCCAGCCCTGGGCTCAGTTGCTTGCCTGCATCATGCCCTTCGACCTCGTGATCGACGAGCACACGGCCGACGGCCAGGAGGCCCGGGTATCGAAGACATCGGTGGCGGGAAGCTGGGGCGCCGTAGCCGGAACGCTTCGCTACTTCGCCGATCGCTTCGGGACACCGCGGGCGGCGATCGAAGGCACTACCCTATCCTATGACTTGATTCGGGAGCACGCCACGTGGGGACCGCCGACGATCGGCGTTGGCGGGCCGCGCAAACATCAGCGACTTACCGTCTCGCGGCCGCTCACGTACTTCGGGTTCGAGCTGGAGACCGTGACGGAAGTGCTCGAGACCGACATCCCGGCGCCATACCGCGAGGCGGCGCTCGACGCCTTGGCCGATGCGCTGCTTTCCGGCGACACCGTGCATCCGGATCAGGCACGGGTCCGCCGGGTGGTGGCGGAGCTCGATGAGCTGTGGCGCCGGTCGGCCGGCACGCTCACGCCGGCCAGCCGCGAGCATGTCCGGCAGCTTGTCCGGCAGCAGCTGGAAGGGGTCACCGGCTGGCAGTCGTTCATCGCGACCCGAGTGGGGATCGATCCCGGCAAACTCGTGGATACCGAAACGCGAGCACGGCTCGATGCGTTGCCGTCCAGCGCCCGGGTGAAAGGCGACACGGTCGCCATCGAGTACGACGTGGAAGCGGGCGAAGGCATCGTCCGTCTCCGGCTCAGAGAAGGGCAGGCGCGGCGGCTCAGACCCGGCGACCTGCCTCCTGTGGATCGTCCGCTCCGGTTCGAGGTGGTGCGCGGCCGCCACCCGCCGCTCCGCGCCGGCTCGCTCGGCGCGCTCCAATCGGAGCTAAGACGGCTGCCGGCACGGGAAGCGCGGGCGCGGCGTCGGCGGTAGCTGCCCGCGCGTGTCCGACAAAAAGGCGCCGCGCCGGATCATTCGGCCACTAGTGACTCCAGCTTGCCCGCAACCGTTGCCAGTCGTTCGGCTTCGGTCGCGAGCTCCCGGGCGGTGTCGAGCTGCTGTTGCACTGCCGCCGAGGCTCCCTCGGCGCGAGCAAGCTGTCCCCGCGCTACCCGGGTGCTCCGTTCCACCGCGGACTCGATTCTCGCCGCGGCCTCCTGCAGCCGGTCGGCGCGATCGCGGAGCGCGGTCGCAGTGCCGGTCAGGTTGACCAGATGCTGCTGCGCGTTCTCGAAGAGGGTACCTCCCGTGCGTCCCCGCGAGGCCGCGCCGCGCATGTCCTCGAGTACGCGGGCCAGGGCCAGCACGGCCCGCTCGACCTCGTCGCGAATCCCGGTCACCAACCGGCCGATGTCCCGCGACGAGCGTCCCGAGTCCTCCGCGAGCTGGCGAACCTCTTCGGCGACCACGGCGAAGCCCTGTCCTTCGGCGCCGGCGCGTGCGGCCTCGATCGCCGCGTTCAGCGCCAGCAGGTTCGTCTGGAACGCGAGTCCGTTGATGGCGTCGCTGATCTCCTGGATCTGATCGCCCCGCGCCATCAGGGCGTCTACCTCGTTGCGCACCAGACCGAGTGTATGCATCGCCTGTTCGATCTCGCCGGCCAGCGACTCGGACGTGCGCACCAGCGCCGCGCCCTGCTCGCCGACCGCACGACCGATCTCGGCATTGCGGGTTGCTTCACTGCGCACCTCGGCCGCGACCGTTCCCGCCGTCCGGCTCGCAGACTGGACCTCCGCCAGGTCGCCAACCTGCTGGCGAGCGCCTGCAGTGGTCTCCCGAATGCCGTCGGTGAACGCGCGGGCCGCGCTGTCGAGCCGTTGCCCGGCTTTCGCCAGTGCGTCGGCGGCCCGGGCCAGCTCCCGCGTGGTCACACGCATCTCTTCGTCGGCCAGCTTCGCACGAAATACCGCGGCGAGCGGCCGTGCCAATCGACCCAGCGAGCTGAGCTCGCGCGCGCCGATGGTACCAGCGGCCGCGCCCGCCAGGCGGATCTCCCCGATCGCGCCGCGCTGGTCGCCGATGGGGTAGGCCACCGCCGACCTGCCGAGCTCGACCGATTCAGCAAGCGGCGCGGCTTGCCACTCCGCGAGATGCGCGCCTGCCGTAGCCAGCACTCGGGGCTTCGTGCCGTTGGCAATGCGTATCATTGCCCCCGACGCTTCGAACGTATGACAGAGGTGCTGCGCGAGGTCGGACGCGGCGGTCTCGACGTTTCGTTCGAGAAGCAGGCGGACCTGCAGATCGCGCGACTCCCGCGCCAATCGCCGATCATTGAAGTGGCGGCTGCCGATGATCGCGACTCCCGCACCGATCGGAAACGCGACAAACAACACCGTGGCCAGCGAAAGCCCGGGCGTGAGGGGATGTCCGAACAGCGGGACCACCCGCTCCAGCCATCCCGGTCCCATCCCGATGACGATTGCGAGAGCGGCGATACCGACGGTGCGACGCCGGTCTCCGTGCGGCAGTCGGCGCCACGCACCGATCAACAGACCGACCGCGAGCAGGAACGCCGCAAGGTTGAGCACGCGCCGCCGGAGGATCGCGTCGACGACTTCAAACAGCTGCTCCTGGCCACCCAGCACCGCGGCGAGCGCAACCACGAACAGCACTCCGTGCAGCGCGTACCATGTCAGCACTGGTTGCCGCCAACGCTCTTCCCGTTCGGGCCAACCCAACGCGAGGCTGAAATGCACCAGGGTCGGCGCGTGGAGCCAGGATCCAACGCCGTACGCGATATAGAGGAGGGTCCCGGGCAGCTCGGTCTCCGGGAGCAAACGATGCAGCCCGAACCAGGTGGCCCAGCCCAGACACTGAAGCAGAAAGGGGACAGCGGCTGGGGAGCGGGGTGCCTGCTGGAATGCGAGAATCCCGACGCTCCAGAACACGGTCCCGCCCAGGGTCAGCCAAAGCAAGGTCTCCCCCTCGGGCCCCGACCGCACCCGGGCGGCGGTCTGGGCCAGACCGAGGATCAGGACGATGGCACCTGCGACGGCAGCCGTGATTCCGAGCGGGCGGTGTGCACCCCGGTCGGACGCGCGCGTCCTGCTTAGGGTGGAGGTGGTCACGTCCTTATATGGTAGTCAGTTGGCGCTCCAAGAGAAGCGTGGGTCACGACGCGTCCACGTCCCGGATTGAAACCTCACTGGTGCGGGTATCGTACAAGATTCTATGACTGAAACCATCGCCCTCGACAAGCTTCCGGCCGTCTTCTCGCCCCTCGCCAAGGCGGTGTTAGACGGCTTCAGCGAGGGCGTCGTAGTGTTCGACCGCGACGCCCGTATCGTGTACGCCAACCAGCCTGCGCAGGAAGCTCTTCGTGAAATGGATCTGAGCGAGGGTGCTCCCGACCTTCAGCCCCGGCTTGCGGCGCTCGGCGGGCGGCTGAGTCCGCTCCGCATCGGCGCGCTGGAGCTGGGCGAAGCGATGTTCATACCGGGGATCGCCGGCCCGACGACGTTGGCGGATCGCGAGAAGGAGGCTATCGTCAAGACGCTGGACGCGCACGGCTGGAAGTTGGCCGAGACCGCGCGTCAGCTGGGCATCAGCCGGACTACGCTCTGGCGCCGCCTCAAGGCATACGGACTGCATCGAGACGGCCGAACCAAATGGTCGAAAGCCTCCTAACGCTCGCACTTTTCCTCCGACCACTTCCGCACACCGACACAACCCAATCATTCGCAGATCCCGCCACCCGCGCGCTCGTCGAGCGCGCGATGGCTCGGCACCGCCGCGGCGATGTCGACGTCACCGACTACCGCGCCCGGATCCGCTATCGGCTCTCGGCGAGTGTGGGCCGGGGGCGATGGGCCCGGCTGCCGGTGGCGGCGGTCGAAGAGCAGGAGGCGATGGTGGCGTGGAATCGCCCCAACGATCTGCGGGTAGATGTCGTGGGGCGGCGGTTCCGCGCGCGCGACGCGGACTGGGACTTCAGCAGCGTGTTCGATCGACCGTGGTTCGTGCCTCGGGGGGTGGACGACTCGGTCCGAATCTTCAGTGACCGCTTCCCTAAGACCGGCGCCCTCCACCCGCTGGCGGCGGATGGCCCAGCTTGGTATCGCTACGCGCTCATCGACAGCGTATCGGTAGCTCCGGCGGGCGGGCGATCGGTTCGGGTGTACGTCGTCGAGGCGGTGCCCCGCCGCGCAGGGCCTGCTCTGGTCGCGGGGCGCCTCTGGATCGAAGCCGACTCGCAGGCGGTGGTCCGCCTGGCAGTCCGGTACCTGGGGACAGAGTTGTTCGAGCGGAGGGGCGCCGAACGCTTTGTCAGCGTGGATGCCGACCTGGAATACGCACTGCTCGATGGACGGCACTGGATGCCCTTTCGCCAGACGATCGCGGGGCGGGTCCGGGTCCCCATCCTAGGCGATCTCGTGGTTCCCTTTCAGGCCGTCACCACATTCCACGACTACGAGATCAACACCGGGCGGTCGATTTCGTTCGTATTGCCCCTTCCGGACTCCACCTTGGCGGCCGACTCCCTGGCCGTGTTGCGCCAAAGCCAGCGCGACTCGGTGCGGAGCGCCCGGCGGCGGCCGGGCCGGTCGGACCGGGCGTGGAACATCGCGGACCGGTGGGCAGGCGGCCAGTTCGAGCTGCACCGGCCATCGGATGATTCGCTGGAGCGGTACACCGGGTGGGATGATTCGCTCGAGGTAGTCGACGCCGACGAGGACAACGAGCGCATTCGGGAGGCCGAGGTGCTGCTCGCGCGACTGGCCGACAGCCTGCCGCCGGACATCACCGGCGAGCGGGCCCAGGGCGTGTCGTTCGAGAAGCCATCGGATCCGCTGCGCTACGACCGGGTCCAGGGATGGTCGTTCGGGTTCGGGTATCGGCTCCGGGTGCCGGCGATCGAATTCGCGGGAGTGCAAGGCACCATCCGGTACGGCTTCTCCGATGAGCGTGTGGCCGGTCGGCTTTCGTTTGTTCGCGATGCGCCGACCGGCAGATTCGCGGTCAGCGGCTATCGCGACGTGGTGGATGTGGATCCGATCTCGCCCGGCCAGACCGTGGGTAACACGCTCGACGCCGTTTTCGCGGCGCACGACAACGCTGACTACATGCTCGTCACCGGCGGCAGTGCCTCCTTTGCAACCCCGCTCGTCACGGGCTGGGAGCTGGGGGTGAGCGCCAGGGTCGAGGAACAGCGCAGCGTGACCCGCGAGGCGACCTCGGGAGTAAACGACTTCCTCGGCGGCGATGGAGTCTTCCCTGATAACCCACCGATCACCGAAGGCACCTTCGTGGGCGGAGCGGTGACGCTGTCCGGCGTGATCGGACCCCGCTGGGCGGTTACGGTGGACGCGCTTGGCGGCGAAGGTCTCTTCACGGGTCGGATATTCGGGCAGATCCGCCAGTCATTCGGTGGACGCCGGGGGGTCACGATCCGGGGCAAGGCCGGCATCGCCACCTCGACTGACTTGGACCAGATGCAGTTTCGCGCCGGCGGGGTGAATACCGTTCGGGGGTTCGACTACGGCACCCAGCGCGGCCAGGCGCTTTGGGCCGCGCAGCTGGACATCGCTCCCATCCCGGGGCGCATCCGACCGGTGCTCTTTGCCGACGCCGGGCAGGCCACTGAACCTGGAGACCTGTTCCAGGGAGAGGTCCTCGTTGGCGCGGGGGTCGGTGTTTCGATTTTCGGTGGCCTTCTCCGATTCGATCTCAGCCGCGCGCTTTCGCCCGGAGACGCGACCCTGCGCTTCGACATAGTCGCTGGAGCACCCCGCTAGATGGGCGGACGGCCCGATCGACGATTAGGCGGACTATTGCTTCTCTGCGCTTTGGTGCAGGGCTGTACACCGGGGTGGTCCGCAAAGCCACGCGGCACGCTCGAGGCCGCCTGGACCGGTGCCGACAGCGGCTTCATGCGAGGCCGCGCATCGGTTCGCTGGTGCCCCAACGGTCGTTTTGCAGAGATTCTTGGCGTGCAGGGTGACACCGGCCTCGCCATCGGTATTCGCGGTCTGGACTCGCTCGCCACGGGCCGGTACCCGGCGGTGCTTCCCGATAGCGCGGACACCGTCTCGGCGTCGGCCACCGTGGCGCTCCGATTTCTGAGCCGCACGACAGTGAGCGGCTATCAGAGCGACTCCGGAAGTGTGACGCTCGAGCGAGATGCGGCCGGTCGTCTCGGGGCGCGATTCCAGGTGCGCGGTCGGGTGCTTGGATCGGTCGGGCGGATCCACCTGCGCGGAACTGCCGCCGAGCTGCCGGTAGCGCAAGGCGGTGAGGAATGCCAGACGCGAGGGCGGCCTCCAGAGTAACTTCCGGCATGGAATCCACCTATTTCCGGAAGGGATTCGGCCTCAAGGGCGCCATCGAGGGGCAGCTCGCCAGCGACTACCACAGCCACGTCGTGGACGCGCTCCGGGCCAACGACCACCGTCTCGGAGTCGGACCGCTGACTTTTCGGCTCGCCCGCGAGTTCGGCTTCTGCTACGGGGTGGACCGCGCTGTCGACTACGCCTACGAGACCCGCCACAAGTTTCCCGACCGGCGCCTCTTTCTAGTCGGCGAGATCATCCACAATCCCCATGTCAACCAGAAGCTGCGCGACATGGGCATCGCGTTTCTGAGCCACGGTCCCGACGAGGCGTTCGACTTCTCGGTCCTGGCCGCGGACGACGTGGTGATCATGCCGGCGTTCGGGGTCACGATCCAGGATTTCGAACGGCTCCGCTCGGTTGGATGTGTGATGGTGGACACGACCTGCGGATCGGTGCTCAACGTCTGGAAACGAGTGGACGGATACGCGCGGGATGGCTACACCGCGGTCATTCACGGCAAGCATTGGCACGAAGAGACCAAGGCCACCGCGAGCCAGGTCATGAAGCACCAGGGCGGGCGATACCTCGTGGTCCTCAACATGGACGAGGCCAGGCTGGTGTGCGATTTCATCGAGGGGCGCGGGAGCGCGGCCGAGCTTGCGCAACGGTTCGCCAAGGCGGTCTCGCCGGGATTCGAGTTCGAGCGGGACCTCGTCCGGATCGGCCTCGCGAACCAGACCACGATGCTGGCAGGCGAATCGCTGGCCATCGCCGAGGAGTTTCGCCGGAGCATGATCCGGCGCTACGGCGAACCCCCGCTGGCCGAGCATTTCCGCACCTTCGACACGATCTGCTCCGCCACGCAGGAACGGCAGGACGCCGTGGTGCGTCTGCTCGACGAGCCGCTCGACCTCATGCTCGTGGTGGGCGGTTACAACTCCAGCAACACGTGCCACCTCGCCGCGCTGGTGCAATCCGAGGGCGTGCGGGTTTACCACATCGAGGATGCCGACTGCGTCGATCCCACCGCGGGCACGATCCGGCATCAACCGGTGCGTCAGAAACGGGAGGTCACCCACTCCAACTGGCTGGCAGACGCGAGGGTCATCGGAATCACCGCCGGCGCGTCCACCCCGAACAACAAGGTGGGCGAGACCGTGCTGAGAGTGTGCGAGACGGCGGGCGTACAGCAGGAGCTCCAACGGATAGTGACCTAGCCGACCGCGTCATGCTCATCGACCTGTCCCACACCATCGAGCATGGCATGATCACGACGCCATTCCACCGCTATGAAGACGGAGCCGACCTCGCTGGCGTGCCGCTCGAGTGCGTGGCCGGTCTCACCGCACTCCGCCTGAGTTTCCACCCCGAATCGGACCGCGCCATCACCGGGGTCGGCCGGAGCAGGCAATCGGAGCGCGCGACGTCCGCGGGGCCGCAGTGCTGCTGCACACCGGCTGGGAGGCGCACTGGCGCACCGACCACTACGGCTCGCCGAATCCGTTTCTGACCGCCGCCGGTGCCGAGTTGCTGCTGGAGCGCGGCGCGGCGCTCGCAGGCATCGACTCGGTGAACATGGACGACATCCTGGATCTGACCCGGCCGCCCCACAGTCTGCTGCTTGGCCGCGGGGTTCCGATCGTCGAGCACATGACGAACCTCGGGCAGGTCGCAGAGAGCGGGATGCGGTTCTATGCCGTACCGCCGAAGGTCAGTGGGATGGGGACTTTTCCGGTGCGGGCGTTCGCAGAAGCATCTGCGCCACGGCGAGAATCGTGAACGGAGCACTGCCCTCCAAGCGGTTGTTCACCAGCACATAGGCCGGAACGCCGGCGGCCAGCGCGAGCTGCGCCAGCCGCACCAGATCGCCCCGCACCCCCGAGTCAGCCTCGAGAATCCGATCGTACGGCGAAAACGCGTCGACGGCATCGTCGTACGTGCGCCCAGGGCGGAGCAGCGCGCGAGCCACGAGGAATGGAGCCGTGAACGCGCCCGGCAGGTCGAGTTGGGCGCCGATCGACGGCATGCGGGTCCAGGAGTTGAAGACATGTGCCACGTCGTGATCCCGGAGCACCGCGAAATACGCCGGGGTGAGAAACTCCTCGTTGCGGACTTCCACGGCGTACTGCAGGTCACGCGGAAGTCGCCCAAAGAAGGCATCCAGCCGGTCGGCGAATTCCGCCGGCCCGAGGCCGCTCGAGCGCGGAATCTGCTGGAACTCGAAGACCAGCGGACCCAGGTTGTCGGCGAAATAGGCGCGGTACGGGTCCGCGATCGATTCGATGAAGAGCGACGGACTGAGGAAGTCCCGGTTCAACCCGCCCGCCTTGGCCGGATCCTGACCCCGGGTCCAGGTGTGCACCGTGAGCTGTTGCCACACCTTGCTCACGCAAGGGAACCCGCTCGGCAGCCGTTCCGCCCACCCGCGCAAGAGCTCCGGCGCCGGCGCGCCGTAGAAGCTCGCGTCGATTCCCACGGTTCGAAACAGCGGGAACTTCGCGTACTCCTCCAGCATTCGGGTCGAAATCGTCTTGCCCTTATACGTCTGGCGATAGACCAGCCCCTGCCAGCCCGGGTAGTTCCAGGACGACGCGCCGAATCGAATCAACGCCGGCACCGCCGCGCCGATCTGCGCCAACGCCTCCCGATCGATCGGATCGGGTAGCAGGAGCTCGGTCACGAAAGGGAATCTAGCGCCCGCATCCGTCGGCAGGGCAGCGGCTTGAGGCCCGCTTGAGGGCGGTCGGCGACCCTTCGTCACCTCTTTCTTTAGGAGCGAGGATGCGTCGAGCGGGATGGTTTCTTGTTGCCCTGGCATCGGTGCTGGCCGCGAGGCTGGTGGCCGCGCAGCAGGGCTGGTCGGGCACGGTGACCAGCGGCTACTCCAATGGAATCGGCGACACGTTCGAGGGGCCCGGCTCGCTGAGCGCGACCGGGTCGTTGTACCGGCCCATCGGGCGCAACGTGGATCTCAGCGTCGAGCTCGGTTACCACGGGTTGGGGACTACTACCACCCTGCTGTCCGACCTGTACGGGCCCGGCAGCAGCTATCGAGAAGAGTTTTCCACCAGCGCTTGGCAAGGGACCGTGGGCGTGCGCCTCCGCCCATTCGGCAGCCACCTTCGTCCCTATGTAGGCGTGGGCGGCGGTGCCTACCTGCTGCGGACCCGGGACGTGATCGACGTCCGCGATGCGTCGGGCCAGCCCATTCCGCAGTACGCCTTTCGCCAGACCGACTCCGAGCTCCATCCCGGCGTAAACGCCGGCGTCGGCGTGGACCGTCTGCTTTCGGTGGGACGGGTGGGAATCGGTGTACACGCGCGCTGGCATGGGATCATCGCGCCGTCGGGCATCGCCGACTTCTTCAGCGTCAGCCTGGGGCTCGCACTGGATTGAGCATCAGGGGTGGAGATTGCCAGAGCCACACGCCGATGAGCGCCCGGGCCACCGGCTGCACGACGGGGTAGAGCCAATCGTCGAGCACGGAGGGAAGTGGCGGCGCCCCCCAGTCCACAGCCATGCCGTATACCGACCAGGCCGCGATCACCAGGTACAGGACGCCCACCACGCGGCCGAGTCCGGATGTTCCGACCAGAATCCAGCCGTAGAGCAGGCTTCCGAGGGCGATTCCTATCACGAGCACGAAGAAGAGGGAATCCCACAGCGCATCGTACACTGCCACCCGCGCGGCGATCGCCTCACGCCCGGCGGCGTCCGCGGCAAGAAACGCCGGCCGCCAGAGTCGATCGAATGCCACCAACGTGAGTCCCTGCTGGGCCGCTTCGAGAAACGCCCACAACATGAAGCACACGAAGCCGAACACAGCGAAGCCCGGCGATCGGACTCCGGCGCGCACCGCCACGCCGAGCGCCGCGACCAGAACCAGGAACGGATGGCAGAAGTAAACCCAGGAGCGGACCAGGTAGGCCGGATGGCCATGGGCATCCATGCGCGCCGCGAGATCGGTCGCCGACGGGATCCAGCGTGGCAGGAAGATGAGCAGGAGCGTCGTGCCGACCGATAGGAACGAGCAGACGGCGGCAGCACGGAAAAAGCGGCGGGTGAACACCATCGGCGCTCCGGCGCGGGAAGTGCCCTCAATTTGCCGTGAGCGAGTCCGGAGTGAAGGGAGGATCGAATCGGAGCGCCAGGATGCGTGACGTCGCGATCGTCGTGTCTTTCATGAGATCCCGGCTTCGGTCGCGATAGGGATGGGTAATGCCGTCCGAGGTGCGGAAGTCATCGAACACCGTCTCGATCCACTTCCGTTTGGTTTCCTGGTCGGGATGGAATGAGCGGAAGGTGCGGCTTCGCTCGATGTGGCAGGTCGACGGGTTGAGCCAGTACCAGGTGGTGAAGCCGTCCGCAAGAGTCAGCCTTACGACCTGATAGGCTTTGCTGTCGGCGGTGTCGCGCACCTCAAGCGTGAGCGCGTGACCGTTGCGCGGCATGTCGGCGAGGGTCCAGAAGTGGCCCGGCTGCTCCAGCCCGTGGCGAAGCGCGTCGGAGCCCTCGACCTTGGACGCCGCCGCCGCCTTGGCGTCCTGCGGGAGCTGCCAGGCGTGTCGTCCGTCCCACCACTCGGAGAACACCCGGGTGTCGCCGGCGTAGACGTCGATCCGCATCCGGCCCGCGATCCCCTCCCGAACGGCGCGATACCGGCCGCGGAGCGACATGCCCTGCTCTTCGATGGAGAGGTCGTATTCGACGCGGCGTACGCTGCGAAGCGCAGGACCACCGACCGCCCGGTCGTGGCACACGAGCAGTCGGTCGAGGGTTGGATCGGACGGGACATCGGCCGGCATCACGTTGATCATGGCCGCGAGGGCGGCCCAGGCGATTCGAGTCATGCGGTTCTGACACCGTCCGGGGCAAGACGGTTGGCGGGCGTAGGCTCAGCCACCTGATTGAACGAGGCGCTCCAGTCGGTCGATGAACTCGCGCTGGGCGATGTTGATCCGAACCCGGGCCGCCTCGGGGCCGAACCAGGCGCAGCGATCTACCTCGGGGAACTCGATCCAGCGTCCCGAGCCGCGGGGCCACTCGGTGCGCATCGTGTTGCTCGTGATGGCCGAGGCATCGGCGTTCCCTTCCCAGGCCCAGGCGTTCACGAGCTTGCCGGCTTTTTGCCGAATGCTACCGAGTGAGAGAAACGGAGGCACCGGCTCGATCCCGGTCTCCTCGACGAATTCTCTCACCGCCGCCGTCAAGAGATCCTCTCCTTCCTCGACGAGCCCCTTTGGAATCGTCCATGCGCCGGCATCGCGGTCGTGCCAGAACGGCCCGCCCGGATGCGCCAGAAACACCTCGATGCCATGAGGACGACGCCGGAAGAGCAGCAACCCGGCACTTACGCTCGCCGCCGCTCCCATTCTTTCCAGATACCCCAACACGCTCCCGCAAGGAATCCCACCGGTCCGGTGATGAAGATGCCAAGGAGTGGCCCGTTGCCGCTGGTTGGGGCGAGCAGCATGGGGCCGAAGAACCCCAGCGCGAACCCGATCGCGCCCAGGGTGACGCCGTAGAGCCCGACCCGGTGGGAAAACCACCAGAAATCGCTCAGCGCCTTGTAGCGCAGGACCACCGCGAGGACGACGATCATCGCCAGGACGATCACGAGCGACATGGCGCATCCGTGAAGAAGCCGCGTCGTCAGGAGTCGGCAAGTAACCCGGCCAGAACCGGCATCGCAATGTGCGATCCGCTGAGCACGAGGACGACCCTCGCGCCTCGCCAGCGCTCGGCCTGGGCGAGCAGCGCCGCGACTGCGAGTGCGGCGGCGCCTTCGACGAGCACCGACTGCCGTTCCAGCACGAATCGGACCGCGGCGCGCAGGTCGGCCTCCGCGACGCCGACCCATTCGCTGACGAGCTCCTGGCAAAGCGGAAAGGTGATTGATCCCGGCTCCAGAAGGCCGACCGTCGCATCCGAGATGGACGGAGCTGACGGGAGCTCGAGCAGCCGGCCGGCCCGGATGCTCTCGATCATGATTGGGCAGGCCAGGGGCTGGCACCCGACGACATCGACCCCGGGCGCATGGGCGGCGAAATGCGCGGCGATGCCCCCGACGAGCCCGCCCCCGCCCACCGGAACGAACACCGCATCCAAACCGGGCAGTTGACGCCCAAGCTCCACTGCGACGGTGCCTTGCCCACCGATCACCTGGGGGTCGTTATAGGGTGAGACGTACACCCGCCCGGTTTCCCCGGCCGCGCGCCGCGCGATCGTCTCTACCAGACCGGGGTCGTCGTCGACCAGGCGCAGCTGAGCCCCGCGCGATTGGAGCGCGTCCAGCTTGGCGGGGGACACGCTCGCCGGCAGGAAAATCTCGCCGGGGATACCCAGCACGCTGAGGGCATGGGCGGTAGCGAGCGCGTGATTGCCCGTGGACGCAGTGACGACGCCCGCCTCCCGTTCGGAAGGAGACAACGCCAGGAGCTTGCTGAACGCTCCGCGGGCCTTGAACGAGCCGGTGACTTGGGCGGTTTCGAGCTTGAGGTAAACGTCCGCGCCGGTCGCCTTGCTCAGCGCAGGCGACGGTTCGAGCGGCGTTTCACGGATGTATCGACGAATGCGGCGTTCGGCGGCCGCGACCTCCGCGGCAGCCTCGTCAGGCCGCATCGTGGAGGATGATCCCGAGCGTGTGGCGGTGGCCGGAGCGAATGCGGCTCACGCCGTGACGGAGGTTGACCCGGTACACACCGCGGGTCCCTTGGACCGGCCGATGATGTACCGCGAAGACCACGGCGTCGCCCTGACTCAGCGGCACGACCTCGACCCGCGACTGCATCCTCGGCCGCTGCTCGGTGAGCACGAACTCGCCGCCGGTGAAGTCCCGGCCAGGCTCCGAAAGGAGCACTGCTACCTGCAGAGGAAAAACGTGCGGGCCGTAGAGATCCTGGTGGAGGCAGTTGAAGTCGTCGGCTCCGTATTGCAGGAGCAGCGGCGTTGCTTTCCGCTGGCCAGCGGCGTGGCAACGGGCGATGAACTCGGCGTGCTCCGGGGGATACGTCACGTCGACCCCCAGCGACGCATTCCACCGGTTGGCGACGGGCGCGAGACTCCGGTAGAGCATCGTACGCAACTCCTCGACCAGCGGGGGCAGCGGATAGCTGAAATATTTGTACTCCCCCCGGCCAAAGCCATGCCGGCCCATCACGATGCGGCTGCGGAACCGGGCGTCGTCCGGGTACACCGCCGCGAGCGCCTCGCATTCCGCCTGCGGGAGGAGCCGCGGGATCAGGGCGGAGCCGCGGGCATCGAGGTCGCTCACCACCGGGCTCCAATCGATTTCTACAGCTTCGAGCACGCTCATGCCCGGGCCTCCCGTGCAAGCAGAGCGCGCTTCCGCTCCACGCCCCAGCGGTAGCCCGACAACCCGCCATCGTTCCGGACGATGCGATGGCACGGAATCGCGACGGCCAAGGGGTTTGCGCCGCACGCTTGCGCCACTGCCCGCACCGAGCCGGGCGCACCGATGCGCGTCGCGATCTCGGTGTAGCTCGCGGTGGCGCCGGCCGGAATCTCGCGTAACGCGCGCCACACCCGCTGCTGGAACGCGGTGCCCCGCACGTCCAGCGGCAGATCGAGACCGACGGCCGGCGCCTCGACGAAGCCGACAACCTTCGACACCAGCTCCTCGAACTCCGGATCGCCGCCGATGACTTCGGCCTGGGGAAACCGCTCCTGAAGATCGCGTGCCAGCGCGTCCGGATCGTCTCCCAGCAGGATCGCACATACGCCCTGCTCGCTCCGGGCCACCAGAATCGACCCCAGCGAGCACTCCCCCACCGCGAAACGAATGCGGGTTTCGGCGCCGCCCGCGCGGTAGCTGGTGGGCGTCATACCCAGCAGATCCTGCGAATCCTGATAAAACCGGGCGCTCGAGTTGTAGCCCGCTTCGTAAATCGCACGGGTGACCGTGCGGCTGCGGTCGAGCTCCCTCCGAACCCGTTCTGCGCGGTGCGCGCGGGCGTACTCCCGAGGGGTGACGCCGGTAATCGCCTTGAACATCCGGTGAAAGTGAAACACGCTCAAGCCTGCCGTCTCCGCGAGACGCTCGAGGCTGGGCGGCTTCGCGGCCGACTCGATCAGCCTGCAGGCGGCGGTGACTTTCTCGGCGTGCTGCTCCGCCAGTGACGGCTGGTCGGGCTTGCACCGCTTGCAGGGCCGGAAGCCTGCCTCCGATGCTTCCCTCCCGCTGGCGTGAAATCGGACGTGCTCCGGCCGTGCCCGCCGGGCGGCGCACGACGGCCGGCAGTACACGCCCGTGGTGCGCACAGAATACACGAATGTGTTGTCCGCGGCCGCATCACGGGCGACGACTGCCGCCCAGCGCGGGTCGCCGATAGTCTCTGCGGCGCGATCGGTCTTCTTTGCTGACATGCTCATACCAGCTCCTTCACGTGAGGTCGTTTCACGGAAGCAGTGTAGCGGCCCGCGCGGGCGGGCGCACTCCGGTTCTTGCGGTCAAATTCGACCCTGCCGGCCCTCTCAGCTCCGCGAACAGCTGCTCGACCCGGGCCAGCCCTGCCAGCGTATGGTCGATGTCGTAACCGTATCCGATGCGAATGTACTTGCCCGCCAGCCCGAAGTGGGCACCGGGCGTGATCAACACCGACTTTTCGAGCCGCAGCCGGTCGAACAGCCGCATCGCGCCGATCGGGGCACGATATTTCACCATCGCAATGGCGCAGGCCACGGGCGGAACGTAGTCGAGCAACTCGCCTTGGCGCTCGATCCACGCCTCCACCCGCGGAAGGTTGCGGCGGATAATTTCGCGGGTTTGGGCGAAGATGCGCTCGCGCTGTCCTGGTCCAGCGCACGCCGCGCCAGTCTATCGGACAGGAGTCCGGGCGTGAGCGTGGTGTAGTCCTGGTACGACCAGAGTTCCGCCACGGTTTTGACCGGCCCGACGATCCAGCCGATCCGACCCCGGGTGCGGCTGCTGACTGCACGCTCGAGGCTCTCGACGTGCAAGGCCCAGCGGCGGCCAACCGGCTCGCGTTGCGCCACCAGCCGGTACGGATCGGCTCGACGGCCGAAGGCGCGCGCGAGCCCCCACGACTGCATGTAGTTCGGAATCATCACGGCGGCGCGGGTTCGATCGTCCAGCAGACCCCCACAGCGTGGTGTAGTTGGCCTCCGAGCCACCGCTCGGGACCAGCACGTTGTCGAGCGTCGCGCCGGGGTAGAACGCCGCGATCCGTTCCCGGAGCAGGGCAGAACCGTTCGACTCGGGGTACTTGAGCGCAGGGGCGCCAAGTCCGGCCGCATCCAGCTCGTCGCCGAGCAACTCGGCGACAGTCAAGGGCTGCACGCCGCTCTCCGAGAGGTTGTACTCGACCGCGTTCTCGTATAGGGATTGGGTTC
>DATAFP010000264.1:0-1629 GCA_036257415.1 Gemmatimonadales bacterium | reverse complement strand
CAGGATCGTCGCGCCTGCCGCTTTCGGATGGTTCAACTCGAATCGTGGATCCGGAGTCCCGTCCGGTCGATAGCGCCAGTCATGAAACAGATGCCCGCCAAAGCCGGTGCGTTCGATCCGCTTGAGGAATTGCTTCGGGATGATCTGGTCGGTGTCGACGTTGAGCCGGGGAAGCGCCGCGACCGTCCCGGTGTGCCGAGTGAACGGGATCATTCGTCTCCTAGCTTGCGCGTTCGGTGCGCGCGTGTGTGTGGCTGGGCACGACGTGAGCGGTGAGCGGTAAGCGGAGACGAGAGGCAGTCGGCGTCGCGCGGGCCGGGGAGGAGGTTCCGGTCACCGCGTTGTTCCGCTGCCTCTCGACATAAACCCCGCTCACTGCCCACCGCTTATCGCTCCTCGCCGCGGCTCATCGTTCAGAGCATCCCCCGCACGTCAACCAGCCGACCCGAGACCGCCGCCGCGGCCGCCATCCCGGGATTGACCAGATGCGTGCGGCCGCCCTTGCCCTGGCGGCCTTCGAAGTTCCGGTTCGAGGTCGAGGCGCAGCGCTCGCCGGCGCCGAGCACATCCTCATTCATACCTAGACACATCGAGCAGCCAGCGTTCCGCCATTCGAAGCCTGCCTCGCCGAAGATGCGATCGAGCCCCTCGGCCTCGGCCGCCGCTTTCACCCGCATCGAACCGGGAACTACCATCGCGCGGACGCCACGGGCAACCCGGCGGCCCTGGGCCACGCTTGCCGCCACCCGCAGGTCCTCGATTCGGGCGTTGGTGCACGAGCCGATGAAGACCCGGTCGACCGGAATGCCTTCCAGGGGCGTGCCCGGCGCGAGCCCCATGTATGTCAGCGCCCGGGTAACCGCCGCCCGATCGGCATCCCGCTCGTAGTTGTCCGGGTCGGGCACCGCGCTGGTGATATCGCCCACCATGCCGGGATTGGTGCCCCAAGTAACCTGTGGCGCCAATCGACTGGTATCCAGCGTCACCTCGCGGTCGTATTGAGCGCCCGGATCACTCGCGAGACCACGCCACCGGTCTACCGCCTCGTCCCAGGCGGCGCCGCGCGGCGCGCGCGGCCGGCCGGCCAGATATGCGAAGGTCGTCTCGTCGGGTGCCACCATGCCCGCCCGGGCACCAGCCTCGATGGACATGTTGCAGATGGTCATCCGCCCTTCCATCGAGAGCCCGCGGATCGCGTCGCCGGCGTACTCGAGCACGTGGCCGGTCGCGCCGGCGGTCCCGATCCGGCCGATGAGCGCGAGCACGAAGTCCTTGGCGCCCACCCCGGCGGATGGCCGGCCCTCGAACCGCACCAGCATCGTCTTCGGCTTGAACTGGACCAGGCATTGGGTGGCAAGCACGTGCTCCACTTCGCTGGTGCCGATCCCAAAGGCCAGGCTGCCGAACGCTCCGTGGGTAGAGGTATGGCTGTCCCCGCACACAATGGTCTGTCCCGGCAGCGTGATGCCCAGCTCCGGGCCGATGACGTGGACGATCCCCTGGCGCCCGCTCTCGAGGTCGAAGAGCGGGATGCCGAACTCCCGGCAGTTGCGCACGAGATGGACCGTCATTTCTTCGGCCAGCGGGTCGCCGAACGGCCGCTGCTGAGAGGCAGTCGGGACGATGTGA
>DATAFP010000232.1:0-4851 GCA_036257415.1 Gemmatimonadales bacterium | reverse complement strand
CTTCGAACGCATGCAGCAGGTCTTCCGCCCGCTGCCACCGATCTGCCGGGCGCTTCTCCAAACAGCGCATCACCACAGCCTCGAGCGGCGGCGGCACACTCGCTCGGCGCCGCGACAGGGGCTCGGGAGCTCGCGTGACATGAGCGGCAAGGAGTGCCTGGGGCGTGGAGGCCGAGAAGGGTGGCTGGCCCGCGAGCATCTCGTACGCCATCACGCCGACGGCGTAGATGTCCGCCCGGTGGTCGGTGTTGGGGTCTCCCGCCGCCTGCTCGGGTGCCATGTAGGCCGGGGTGCCCAGCGTGATGCCCGCTGTGGTGAATGCCGTATCTTCCGCCGCCGCTCGCAGCGCTTTGGCTACACCGAAGTCGGCCACCACGGCATGTGTGCCCGTGAGGAGGACGTTCTCGGGCTTCATGTCGCGGTGAACGACGCCCTGCGCGTGCGCGTACGCCAGGCCATCCAGGACATCGCGCAGAATCCGGAGCGCGTCTGGGATCGGCAGCTCGCCCTCGCGCCGGAGCCTCGCGCGGAGTGACTCACCGCTGATCCACGGCATAGTGTAGTAAAGCAGGCCGTCGGCCTGGCCGGCGGAGAAGAGCGGTACGATGTGCGGATGTTGCAGCCGGGCAGCGAGCTGGATCTCGCGCCGGAACCGGTCGGCGCTCAGCCCGGAGGCGAGATCGGGGGAGAGTACCTTGACGACCACCCGGCGATCCAGTGCGGTCTCGGTGGCGAGGAAGACGCGCGACATGCCTCCGCCCCCGAGCTCACGCTCGAACGCGTAGCGGTCGCGGAGGGCGGCAGCGAGCGACGACGCTAGCGCATCAGCCATGGGTCCCACGCCGAGAGGTGTCAAATGTGCACGACCGGCGATCGCTGTGCCAGCAGTGGGCGTTCTCTCGGAGCAGTCGAGGACCGTGACGCGGAGACGCTTGCCCCGTATATACCTCTGATGCCGCTGCCCTTCGACTTCCCGACGAGATCTCGATCGGGCGCGCCGCCACGAGCTAGTCCGGCGGTTCGCCGTGTGTTAAGACCTTGATGGCTCCGCGAGCTTCCCCGACGGGAATTTCCTTGTCCGCTGATCTCAGGCCTTGGTTGCTTACGTCGCTGATCGCGGCCGCGCCGCTTGCCGCCCAGACGCCCGACTCCACCCGGCGGGACAGCGTCCGCACGCTCGAGCCTATCGAAGTGGTGGGCTCGATCCAGCCATCCGCCGGGCCCACCGTCGGGTCCGGCGTGCCGGCGCGCGTGACCATCATCGGCGAGGAAGAGGCCGACGCGTATGAGCCGCGCATCCTCTCCGACGTGCTGACGCAGCAGCCGGGATTCTCGCTCTACGACGACCTCGGCTCGCCCTACAAGCTCAACGTCAGCACCCGCGGATTCTATGCGTCGCCCGTGGTTGGGTTGCCCCAGGGCGTCTCCGTTTTTCTCGACGGCGTTCGCCAGAACGAGCCCGATGCCGCCCAGGTGAACTTCGACCTGCTGCCGATGCAGTACGTGCGGCGGATCGAGCTGCTCTCGGGCACGGCGTCGCTCGCGGGCCGTAACACGCTGGGCGGCGCGATCAACCTGGTCACCGCTCGCGGACGGGGACCGATCGGCGGCGAGCTGGAAGTGCAGGGGGGCTCGTTCGACACCTTCAACGGCAACGGCTCGGTGAGCGGCCTCAGCCGGGGCGTGGACTACTACGTCGGCGCGGGCTACAACCGTGAGAACGGTTGGCGGCAGGGCACCAACGCCGAGCAGTACAACGGCTTCTTCAACATCGGTCGGCTGGCCGATACCTGGGGCATCAGCCTCCAGGGATTCGGCGCCAAGTCATACGCCGAGCCGGCTGGCTCGTTGCCCGAGAGCGTATTCGACGTGAAGCCGGATTCGAATCTGACCACGGGCGATTTCGACGATCTCGGTCTCCTCCAGCTTGCGGTCACCGGCTACCGCCAGTTCGGCACCGGCCGCGGCTCGTTCCGCTTGTACGGGCGGCGCAGCACCTCGGAACGGTTCGCCGTGAACCAGGGCGGCGATCCCGATGCTTTGGGCGAGAGCCGGAACAAGACGCTCGGCTGGGGGCTGGACTACCGCTGGGCCAAGCTCCTCGGCTCGGCGGTACTCGGGGTCAGGGCCGGCGCCGATGGCTCGGTCAACGACAGCCGGATCGAGCTGTTCGAGGACAACCGGAAGTTCGGCGGAGGCCTCGATCAGACGACGCTGGTCGAAAGCGGCTCCTGGGATGCGGCCGGCTTCGCTACCGCTGATGTCACGCTCGGCCGGGTGACGCTGTCGGCGGGCGCCCGGCTGGACTACATCAGAATCCCGTTCAACAACCGGCTGGATCCGACCGCCGACACGGTGAGCGAGTACACCAGGCTCAACCCCAAAGGCGGCATCAGCGTGGACCTCGGACACGGCTTCACCGCGTATGGATCGGTGGGGCAGAACTTCCGCGCTCCAGCGTTGATCGAGCTGGCGTGCGCCGACCCGGAGCAGCCATGCGTGCTGCCGTTCGCGCTGGGCGACGATCCACCGCTCGAGCCGATCGTCGCGACCACCTACGAGCTGGGCGGCACCTGGGCGGGCGGTCCCGCGCTGGTCACGGCGTCGGTGTACCGCTCCGACGTGAAGAACGACGTGTTTCTCTTCCCGAACGAGAACCCGGTGACCGGCTCCACCATCGAGGGGTTCTTCGAC
This sequence comes from Gemmatimonadales bacterium, assembly GCA_036257415.1. GTDB lineage: Bacteria > Gemmatimonadota > Gemmatimonadetes > Gemmatimonadales > GWC2-71-9 > DASQPE01. The sequence continues at coordinate 2,157 of DATAFP010000232.1, read as the reverse complement.
AATCTCGACAAGACCCGCCGGGAGGGCGTTGAAGTGGGCGCCAGCATCGGCTTCGGCCGCGGGTATTCGGTCTATGCCAACTACGCCTGGACGCGAGCCACCTTCCAGAGCGTGGCGGAGATTTTCAGCGTTCGGGAGGAGGCGGGCGGTGAGAACCAGGTGGCGCCGGGCGACCGGCTCCCGCTGGTCCCGGATCACCAAGTGAAGTTCGGTGGCAGCTTCCGGCTCCCGGCCGGCATCCAGGTCGGCGTGGACGCGCGCTACGTCGGTGAGCAGTGGCCCCGCGGTGACGAAGCGAACGAAACCGAGCCGATCGACGGCTGGTTCGCCGCGGACGCGCGGGTGACCTGGGCTCGGGGCCACTGGGAAGTGACCGGGCTGGTGACCAACCTGCTGGACGAGCGATACGCCAACTTCGGCACGTTCAACATCAACCAGGGGAATCCTGCCGGTCCCACGCTGGAGCGATTTCTCACGCCGGGACAGGCCCGGGCGTTCCGGCTGGTGATCCGTCGAAGCTTCGGGGCGCGCAGCATGCAAGAGCGCGGCACGGATCTCGACTGAACGGCGCTCCCGGGCTACCTTTGCGCCGCGGCGGAGCAGCCGCCGGTTCACGCCAGGAGCGGGAGAAGCACGTTGAAGATCGCAGTCTGTCTCAAGCGGGTGCCCGATACGGTCGCCAAGATCGTGCCCGGGCCCGATCGCAAGTCCATCGACGAAACCGGTCTCAAGTTCGTCCTCAATCCCTACGACGAGTTCGCGGTCGAAGAAGCCCTGGCCCGGAAGGAGAAGGCCGGTGCGGGTGAGACGGTCGCGTATAGCGTGGGTACCGATGCGTCGCAGGAAACGCTGCGGACCGCGCTCGCGATGGGGATCGATCGCGCAGTGCTGCTTCAATCGCCGGGGTCGGCTGACGGCTACGAAGTCGCAAAGGCGCTGGCCGCGGAGCTCAAGACGAGCGGGTACGATCTCATCCTGTTCGGCAAGCTGGCAGTGGACGACTACAATCAGCAGGTCGGCCCGATGGTGGCCGAGCTCCTGGGCCTGCCCTGCATCACGTCGGTCGCGCACCTCACTATCACTGACGGCGTGGTCGAGGCCGAGCGGGAGATCGAAGGTGGGGTGGAGGTGACGGAGTGCCGCTTGCCCGCAGTGATCACCTGCGAAAAGGGTCTCAACAACCCACGGCTGCCCGCGCTCAAGGGCATCATGGCCGCGAAGAAGAAGCCGTTCGAGACCAAGCCCACGACCATCGGGGGCGGCACGGTCGAAGTTGTGGCGCTCGAGCTCCCGAAAGAGCGCCAGGCCGGCCGGATCGTGGGTGAGGGCGTGAACGCGGTGCCGGAGCTGATCCGTTTGCTCCGGACCGAGGCGAAGGTGCTCTGATGGCCAACTCGGTCCTCGCGGTCACCGAGTCGCGCGACGGTGCGCTCCGGAAGGCATCGCACGAAGCCGTCGCCGCGGCGCGGCAGCTCACGGGCGGCCTCGGCGGCGGGGTGGATGCCATCGCCTTCGGCGGCTCGACTCCGTCCGGCAGCGATCAGCTCGCCGCAGACCGGGTGCTCGTCGCAACGCATCCCGATTTCGCGCGGTACAGCCCCGACGGATTCGCGGCAGCCGTCGCCACGATCGCCAAGGACTACAAGGCCGTGGTGGTCGTCGCCACGGCCACGGGGAAGGACCTGGCACCTCGCGTCGCTGCGCGGCTCGGTGTCGGATGTGCCACCGACGTGGTGGCGCTGGGCGCGGAAGGCGGGTCGGTAGTGGTTACGCGGCCGGTGTACGCCGGGAAGGTGCTGCAGCGTGCCAAGCTCACCGGGACTCCCGCGGTGATCTCGGTCCGGCCGAATACGTTCGAGGGGGCCGGCGGGAAGGCGGGGAGCGTCGAGCAAATAGCGGTGCCGCAGTTCGAGGCTCGGGTTCGGGTCAAAGAGATCAAGGCCCCGGAGCAGGCCGCGCTCGACGTATCCGAGGCGCCGGTCGTGGTTTCCGGCGGACGCGGACTCAAGGAGCCGGCGAACTTCAAGCTGCTGGAGGAGCTCGCCGAGGCGCTGGGCAGCACCGCGGTCGGGGCGAGCCGTGCGGTGGTGGACGCCGGTTGGCGCGAGCATGCCGCGCAGGTGGGCCAGACCGGGAAGACGGTGAGCCCGTCGCTCT
>DATAFP010000159.1:0-7053 GCA_036257415.1 Gemmatimonadales bacterium | reverse complement strand
ACGGTGAGCTCAAATCCCAGCACGACGAAAGCCGGCACCGCGGCGATCGGCTTTCCCCCCACCACCAGCGGCCAGTCGAGATTCATCCAGATCGCCATGCCGAATCCCGCGGCGCATCCCGTCAGCCCGCCGACGAGCGTGAACAGGCGTACCGGACTGACCGGCGTCTCCAGCGCGTCTTCCAGCTCGTGGTTCGGGTGCGACGAGTAGACCGTGAGATCCCGGTGCCCCCGGGCGCGGAGCGCCTTGATGGCGTCGGTGGCCGCGTCGATGTGGTCGAACGCGCCCAGCACGCCCGGCGCGGGGCGGGAACGACCGAGGAAGGGGAGCGACGGCATCAGTGATGCCCTCCCCGCTTCCGCGGCATCGGGATCATCTCCTTGATCTCCTGAATCGCGACGATGGGGAAGGTTCGCGCAAACATCAGGAACCACATGCCGAACCAGCCGAAGGACCCGGCCAGAATGCCCCAGTCGGCCCAGGTCGGATTCATCTGGTCCCAGGCCCAGGGAACGAAGTCGTTGGACAGCGACGACACGATGATCACGTAGCGCTCGAACCACATCCCGATGTTGATGAAGATCGAGATCACGAACATCGCGGTGAGATTGGTGCGGATCTTCCGGAACCAGAGCAGCTGCGAGACGAACGCGTTGCAGATGATCATGCTCCAGCCGGCCCACCACATAGGTCCGAAGGCGCGGTACCAGAACGTAGTCTGCTCGTAGGTGTTCCCGCTGTACCACGCAATGAAGTACTCCATCCCGTAAGCGTAGAACAGGATCGAGCCGGTGAGCAGGGTGAGCTTGCTGAGGTTGTCGAAGTGGTACTCGGTGATCATGTGCTCGAGCTTGAGCACCCGCCGGAGCGGGATGATCAACGTCAGCACCATTCCGATGCCGGAGTAGATCGCCCCCGCGACGAAGTACGGCGCGAAGATGGTCCCGTGCCAGCCTGGCACCAGGCCGCTCGCGAAATCCCACGACACCACCGAGTGAACCGAGAGCACCAGCGGCGTCGCCAGCGCCGCCAGGTAGAGATACGCGCGGGAGTAGTGGCGCCACTGGTTGTCGGTGCCTTGCCACCCGAACGACGTCAGCTTGTACACCGTCTGACGCCAGCCTGCCACCCGATCGCGCACCGCCGAGACGTCGGGTACGAGACCGTAGACCAGGAACGTGGTCGAGACCGTCAGGTAGGTGGAGATAGCGAAAACGTCCCAGATCAGCGGTGACTTGAAGTTGGGCCAGAGGTACCGCTGGTTGGGGTACGGCAGCAGCCAGTAGAAGATCCACTGGCGTCCGATGTGAATGATCGGGAAGAGGCCCGCCGTCATGACCGCGAACACGGTCATGGCCTCGGTCGAGCGGTATACCGCCGTCCGCCAGGGCGAGCGGAACAGGTACAGAATGGCGGAGATGAGCGTCCCGGCGTGCCCGATGCCGATCCAGAACACGAACGTCGTGATGTAGACGCTCCAGAACACCGGCGGGTTGTACCCGGCGTGCCCCAGGCCGTCCTTGATGAGAATAGTGAACGTGGCCAAGCCGACCAGGAACAGGCCGATGGCCCCGAAGAGCATCAGGTAGTAGCCCCGGCCCGGCGTGTCGAGCGTGGCGCCGACGTCCCGGGTGACGTCGGCGTGGGTCTGGGTGATGACGGGCTCTTGCGCGAGGACCGCCACGATCAGGCCTCCCCGCGCCGAACGACCTTGGCGAGATAGGTGATCGCCGGCCGCACGTTGATGTCTTCGAGCACGTGATAGCCGCGGTGGTTCCGCTTCATCTGGCTCACCCGGCTGTCCGGGTCGTTCATGTCACCGAACACGATCGCTTCCGCCGGACACGCCTGGGCGCACGCGGTGGTGAACTCGCCGTCCCGGAGCGGGCGGTTTTCCAGCCGGGCCTGGGTCTGCGCTCCCCGGATTCGCTGGATGCAGAACGTGCATTTCTCCATGACGCCGCGCGCGCGCACTGTGACGTCGGGGTTGAGCTGGAGGTTGAGCGGTTCGGGCCAGGATCGCTCGCTGTACTTGTACCAGTTGAAATACCGCACCTTGTACGGACAGTTGTTGGCGCAGTACCGCGTCCCCACACACCGGTTGTACACCTGCGCGTTGAGGCCGTCGGGCGTGTGGTATGCGGCATATACCGGGCAGACCGTCTCGCACGGAGCGTTGCCGCAGTGCTGGCAGAGCATGGGCACGAAGCGCGCCTCGAGCGGGGCCGGCCGCGCGTCGTGCTCGCCCTGTCCGCCGGGGGGCTCGCCCGAATCGCCGCCCTCCCAGTAGCGCTCGATCCGGATCCAGGTCAGCTCGCGGCCGCGGAGCACGTCGCTCTCGCCCACGGTCGGGATGTTGTTTTCGGCGTAGCACGCCGTCACGCACGCCGAGCAGCCGGTACACCGGGCGAGGTCGATCGCCATCGCCCATTGCGGCTGGTCCCCGGCGTAGTTCCCCCGCTCGGTCCGCTGGTGCTGGATCTCTGCCCAGCCCTGGAGGGCCTCGAGCTCGTGCTCGGGGTTGACCTCGTGGGCGTGATGCCCCTCGAGCTCGTACGCCTGACGGACCGTGAGCCCCTTGGCCGCGGCCTCGAGCGGCATGGCCTCGGCGATGCCGCGGCCGAGTTGGCGCGGGTTACCCTCGGTCGTGGCGAGCTCGCGGTAGCCGTGGGTGGTCGTGACCGCGACCTTCACCCCGACATACGGCAGGAACGCGCGGTTCCCCGCCCCGGGCAGCAGATCGAGAGCGTTGGCGCCCCGGTCCTTGGCGAATTCCCCGTACGCCGTGTGCCCGAAGCCGAGCGGCATCGACAGCACGTCGCGATGTACGCCGGGATACACCAGGACCGGGGCCTCGAGGGTCCCGCTGGCCGAGGTGAGCTTCACCACCTCACCGTTTCGCACGTTGAGGCGTTTCGCGGTATCCGGGTGAACCTCCACCCAGTGATGCCAGGTGAGCTTGGAGACCGGATCCGGATTCTCCAGCAGCCACGGCTTGTTGGTGCCGCTCCCATCGTAGAGAAGTGGGCTCACGTGAGGGACGAACCAGAAGTCGCCGTCGCCCTGCGCAGCCGGGCGCTCGATGGTGAGCGGGAGCGGCACCGTGAGCGACAGCGCGGGCGCCGCGGGACGCGGCCGGTAGACGCCACCCCGACCCAACGCCTCCCGCCAGAACGCATCCGGACTGGCTCCGCCGCCCTGCTCCGCCGCGAGCTCCTGCCAACGCGCCTTGAGATACGCTTCGTACGACGGAGCATCGAACTTGGCTAGCGGTCCGCCCATCTTCTTGGCCAGCTGCAGCAGCACATCGCCGGTGTTCATGGTGCGGAACACCGGCTCCATGACCGGCTGCATCAGCCCGAACACGCCGGCGCGCGGACGCGCGTCGTCCCAGCGCTCCAGCGCGTGGTGATTGGGGAGCAGGAGATCACATTTGGCCGCGGTCTCATCCAAGTGCAGCGACGTCGATACCTTGTAGCCGACTTTGGCGAAGCGGGCGGCGAAGCCCGACGCCGCCGGAAGGGTGTACAGCGGGTTGGCGCCATGCACGATGGCGACGGCCACCTGACCGGCCTCCATGGCGCGGCCGAGCTCCTCTAGCGCGGCGAGCCCGTCGCCGCCGTCGAGGTCGGCCCCGAACAACACCGTCTCTCCGATGTTGCCCGCAACGTGGTTCAGCAGGTTCACCGCAGTGGCCAGGTCGACGGCGTTGGGCCCCTGCGCCGACACGCCGCCACCAACCGCGAGACTCGGCCGCGCGTCCGCGATCTCCTTCGCGATCCGCCGGATTGCCTCGACCGGCACGCCGGATTCCTTCGCGGCCGCCTCCGCGGTGTGGGCGGCGAGGGCGTCGCCTATGCCCGGTGCGCTCCGGCCGTGCTCGCTCGCCAGAAGGTTCGCAATCGCCAGCGCGATCGATGCCTCCGAGCCCGGCACCACGGTATAGGCCTCATCGGCATTGAGGCCGGTGAGATCCAGCCTCGGGCCGAAGAAGACGTGTTTGGACGAGCGTCCGTCGTTGAAGCCGTGGGACTGGGCGAACCCGCGCGACGCTTCCAGCGGCGCGAGCCAGGTGCCCAGGAAGTCGGCCCCGAACGAAATGATGTAGGCGGCACGGCCGAAGTCGTGGGCAGGAATTTCATCGCGACCGAACACTGCCTTGTTCGCGGCGCGGAGCGGCTCGTGATCGAGCGCCTGATAGCGCACGACGCGCCCACCGAGAGCGGCGGTCCACTCGCCGAGCAGGTCGGAGAACGTGCCGCGGCCGGCGCCGGAGATGACGGCGAGCTTTCCACCCGCCTGGCCCAGCTTGGCAGACAGGCGAGCAATGGCGTCATCCCAGGTGATCTCCTGGAGTGCGCCGGCGGCGTTTCGCGCCATGGGCGCGCGCACGCGATCCGGGTTGTAGAGTCCCTGGAGAGACGCCTGGCCCCGCGAGCACAGCTTGCCGCGGTTGACCGGATGCTCCGGGTTGCCCTCCAGCTTGACGGCGCGGCCTTCGCGGGTTCGAACGTGGACGCCGCACCCGGAGTCGCATTCCGTGCAGGTACTGGCGTACCAGGTCGCCACACCGGGCACCTGATCCTCCGATTGGACCAGATAGGGCACCAGCTTCTCGACCCGGTCGGTGGAGCAGCCGGTGAGCGCGGCCGTCCCCGCGCCTGACACCCCGAGCACCTTCAGGAAGCGGCGGCGGTCGAGCGTGGACGAGTTCAGGTCGTCGGGCATGCGGTATCCACGATCAGTAGTGACAGACCGAGCAATCGCGGCTGACGTTGCGCTCGACGTGGCAGGTGATGCACCACCCCATGTTGTTGATGTTGTTCACCTTGAAGACCTGCGGCATGCGGGTGACGTCGCCGTGGCAGGTCTGGCAGGCATTGGGACCGAGCGCCTTGATGTGGCGGTTGTGCGGGAAGTGCGCGTGGCGCGCGAGGTAGTGCACCCGCGTCCATTCGATGGGCTTCTTCTGGGTCCAGGCGTCACGGACCTTCTTGATCTCGACTTTGCTGGCGCTGTCGCTCCCCGCGATAACGGTATGGCAGCCCATGCAGGTCTGCATCGAGGGAATGCCCGGCTCGATGGAGACCGCCACGGTGTAGTGGCAGTACTGACACTGGACCTTGTATTGGCCGGCGTGAATGTCGTGCCTAAAGAAGATTGGCTGGCGGGGACCGCGAAGATCGGCGGTGTCACCCGCGGCGAGCACTGGAGCTTTGAGTGAGTCCGCCACGCTCGCCGGCGCCTGCGCGTCGGAGGACCCGGAGCCGAGTGCCAGGGCGATCAAGCCCCCTGCGGCCACGCCTGCCCCGATGAGTGCCAGCGTCCGCATTGACCTCACCATCGCCACGTGGGAGCCCGGCTGCCGCGCTGGCGGCCGGAGCGGCAGGAACCGATGCCAAAACGTCGGCTCATCACTGCGCCGACGGGCGGGAAGTATAGCGTTTCCCCGTGCGATCCCACAACCGCGGGTAGATACATGTTGCGCGCGCTACGACGCCGCGCTGCGGCGCGCCGGCGCCCGCGACCCGACCCACTCGGCCTTCCTCCGCGCCAGGCCGAGAAATGCGTCCACGTGGCGACGGTCGGGAAGCGAGATCCAGCACCACTTCACGGGGCCGGTACGCTGCGCAGCGCGTAACGCCTGGCGAATCGGCTCGGCGAGCCGCGGAATCGCCAGCACCCTGCCCTCTTCGTCGTCGGTGAGGGTGAACGTCGCGCTCGAGAGCGGCGGAATCGGATGCACCCAGCACACCTTGCGAGGGCCCACGGCGTACTCCCATGCCCAGCCCCAGAGATTCCCCATGAACTTCACTTGCTCGGTCACGCCGGGCAGTTCACGGAGTGCGGTGCGAACCCGGCGGAATCGCTCGGCCTGCTGAGCGGGCAGGTCGGCGTACGGGGCTGACGGTTCGGGGGTCAGGTCCGCGTTTCGGTATGGGTTTGCCGCCCAGTAAGCGGAGGAGCGGGCCATTCCTAGAGTGCTCCCCCGCCGAGGGACCCCGGCGCGGCAGCGCGTTCGCGCTCGAGGAACCGCACGACCTCGATACCCATCGCACGGAGGAGGGAGGCTTCCCGTCCGTCCAGCTCGGCCCGGAACATGACTTCGCGCAGCGACCGCATCACGTGCTCCGGCTGGCGGGTTTTGAAGAAATCGATGGTGGACAGCGTGCGCTCCCAATCGCTGAACAGCTGCTCCAGCTGCTCGTGGGTGGCGGGGCCCGCCTGGCGGCGCGGCGGCTTGAGCGGCAGGTCGTCACCGCCTCGCGCAAGCCAGCTCTCATAGGCCATGATGCCGACCGCCTGCGCCAGGTTCAGCGACGGATGCGCGGGGTCGGTCGAGATGGTGACCAGGGCGTGACAGGCATCCAGCTCGTCGTTGGTGAGCCCGCTGTCCTCGCGTCCCGCGACGATGGCTACCCGACCTTCGAGGGAGCGGCGGGCAAGCGCGTAGGCGGCCTCGCGGGGGCGGAGCACTGTTCGCTTTGCGGCCCGCTCCCGTCCAGTCAGCACCACGCTGAACACACAGTCGGCCAACGCGGCCGAAAGGCTGTCCAGCACCTCGATCCGCTCAACCACGTCCGCCGTGTTGTGGGCGATGCCTTCGATCCGGTAGCGGTCGAGCGTCATCTCCGGCTTGACCAGGCGGATCGCGCCGAGCCCGAAATTCTTCACCAGCCGCACCGTGCTGGCGACGTTGACCAGGTCCTGGGGGGCCACCAGAACCAGAATGGGAGGATGGGCGCGCACCGCAGGCCCCTCAGCCCCTCCAGTCATCAGACCTCGCCCAAAAAGCTCGTATCATGTCGCTTGGCCTTCAGCGCGGCCGCGAAGCCCGCCTTCTCCACGGCCTTGATGTACGCCTCCTTGGGCTCGACGACCTTTGCGTCCACCAGCTCCATCAGTGCGTCGTTCAGCGTGACCATCCCCGCCTTGCGGTTGGTCTGCATGATGGACGGGATCTGGAAGGTCTTGCCTTCGCGGATCAGGTTGGAGATGGCCGGGATCGAGAGCAGCACCTCGCGCGCGGCGACTCGGCCGCCGCCCTTCTTC
>DATAFP010000004.1:0-1991 GCA_036257415.1 Gemmatimonadales bacterium | reverse complement strand
CGCGTGTGCGTGGGCGAGGTCGGGGCCATCTTCGGGCTCGAGGTGTCGCGGTTGGCCCGAAGTTCGGCGGATCTGCAGCGGCTGCTCGAGCTCTGCAGCTTGAGCGACACGCTGATCATCGACAGCGACGGGACCTACGATCTGGCGCAGTTCAACGATCGCTTGCTGCTGGGGCTGAAGGGCACGATGTCGGAGGCGGAGCTGCATCTGCTGGCCGGACGCCTGCACGGCGCCAAGCAGGCGGCCGCGGGGCGTGGGGCGCTGCGCTTCCCGCTTCCGGTCGGGTATGTGTACGACGAGGCCCGCGCGACGGTGCTGGATCCGGACGAGGAGATCCAGACGGCGGTCCGCGATGTCTTCGCGGCGTTCACCGCGATGGGATCGGCCTACGGCGTGGTGGGGGCGTTCGCCGAGCGCCGCTTTCCGCGGCGCGCGTACGGCGGAGCCTGGGCGGGCGAGATTCGCTGGGGCCGGCTGACGCACGGGCGCGTTCTGGGCATCCTCGCGAATCCGGCCTACGCGGGGGCGTACGTATTCGGTCGCTACCGCTCGCGGCGCACGCTCAGGCCCGATGGCACGATCCGAACCCAGCTGATCCGTCTGCCGCTGCCAGAGTGGGCGGTCCTGATCCGCGATCACCACCCCGGCTACATCGGTTGGGAGATGTATCTCGCCAATCGGGAGCGCGTGGCCGCGCACTGTACCCACCACGGGGCTCGGCCCGAACGCGAGGGCCGGGCGCTCTGCCAGGGGATCGTGCGCTGTGGATCGTGTGGTCGCGGGATGACCACGACGTATCCGGCTGGCAAGCCGGCCTATGACTGCTCCCGGACACGCTCGGATCACACGAAGACACCCGGCTGTCGCTCGGTCCTCGCCGCCATGGTGGACGAGGTCGTCGCCCACCGCCTCTTGCAGGTGGTTGCGCCTGAGGAGATTGCATTGGCCCTGGCCGCGGCGGATGAGGTGGCGGATCGACAGGCCCGCAGCCGCCGGGCCCTGGAGCTGCGGGTCGAGCGGGCGCGCTATGATGCCGCGCGAGCCGAGCGGGCGTTTCACCAGTGCGATCCCGACCATCGGCTGGTGGCGCGCTCGCTGGAGCAGCGCTGGGAGACCCAGCTGAAGGAGCTGGCGGAGGCGGAGCGCGAGCTGGCGTGTGACACGCGGAAGAGTCCGATGCCCCCGCGCACGGAGATCGAGGCGCTCGCGCGGGACTTGCCCCGGCTGTGGGGCGCGCCCACGACGTCCGCCAAGGACCGCAAGCGCTTGGTCCGCTCGCTGGTCGCGGACGTCACCCTGAGGTCCGAACCCGCCGGCGCGCGGCTCAGGATCGGAATCCGATGGCGCTCGGGGGCCGTGGAGGAGGTCGTCACGCACCGGTGGAAATCGGCCGTCGAGTCCCGGCGGACGTCGGCTGATGTGGTGGCGCTCGTCGCCCGTCTGGCTCCGGAGCGGACCGATGCCGAGATCGCCGACGCCTTGAATGCCGAGGGACGGACGACCGGCACCAGGCGTCCCTTCGACGTCGAGGCCGTCCGCTGGGTGCGCTTCGTTCACCGCATTCGCTCGCGGCCGCTGCTGGCTCCTGGTGAGCTGACGGTGGAGCAGGTCGCTGCGCACCTCGGGATTAGTGCCGGTGCAGTGTACTACTGGATCGACCATGGCCAGTTGGGAGCTCGCCGCGGTCCGGCTGGGCGTTTGTGCGTGCCGTTTTCGCCGGAGGTCGCCAGCACTTGCCGTGAACGGATGGCGAGTTCGCGCCACCTTCCAACGAGAACCCAAGACGCACTGCAAGAGGTTTAGTATGAAGCCACCGTCCCGGCGATTCGGGACCGGGTGGTGCAGGGTGGGCTCAAACTCATCATCGAGCCGATCTTCGAGGCGGACTTTCACGACGGCTCGTACGGCTACCGACCGAAGCGGAACGCGCACGACGCCGTGGCCCGGGTGGCGAAGGCTATTCTCGGGGGCAAGACGCAGGTGATTGACGT
>DATAFP010000277.1:0-3509 GCA_036257415.1 Gemmatimonadales bacterium | reverse complement strand
TCCCACCTTCTGGGCAATAGCGGCGGGGCCATCATCGAGGAGCCGAACGCTGTATGATCCATCGGGGCGTGCGGCGGCCCGTTCGGCCACCCGCTCGGCCAAGCGGGACAGCACGTGGCCGCCCTCATCCTGGGTGTTAACAATGCCGCCGTCTCGCGTCACCATAGCGGCAAAACAGGTGCGGTTGCCGGTGTGACAGGCGGCGCCGGTCTGGGACACTCGGTAGAGAACCGTGTCTCCGTCGCAATCCACCCGGATCTGCCGGACCCGCTGTACATGGCCGGAGGTTTCCCCCTTCTGCCAGAGGGAGCGGCGAGAGCGGCTGTAGTAGTGGGCTAGACCGCTGGAGCGGGTCTGGCGGAGCGCGTCACGGTTGGCGTAGGCCAGCATTAGAACGTCGCCAGACCCGCTTTCCTGCGCGACGACCGGCACCAGTCCCTCGGCATCGAACTTGATGGCGGACAGCCAGGCGTCGTCGGACACGGAGTCAAGGTATCGGGAGGTCCGACGATTGTCAAAAGCCATTGCAACCCAATATCTTGCGCCATTATCTCGTTCCCGAATCCCGCCGGAGCAAACATCCGTGTTGCCGAGAATCCCCGCTGTTTGCGGCGCCGTCGCCGCCCTAATTCTTGCAGGTTGCGGGGGTGATGCCTCGGGCCCCAACCCCGGCCCCAGCCTCAACTGTGCCCAGGTCCAGCCCACTACCCTCGAAGTCGGCGAGTTCGCCGTGATCGACCCGACCGTCCAGGGGGCGTGCGTGACCGTGCCCTCGGTGCCGTCGGCCGGCGCGGGCGGAGCCGAACACCTCTACCTCGCGGTCTCCACCGCCGGCGCCGTGGTGAACAATGGGATCACCGCACCCTATTCCATCACCGGCAGTTCATCCGGGGTGAATGCCGACGTGGCCGATCTGCCCTCGCCTCTGGTGTCCGCGTTTCGGGGCCCGGCGTCGGCCGCCAAGTTCCACCGGATGCTCCGGGAGCGGGAGCGGGCACTCGCGGCGGACCCGGCGCGCCGGCTGTTCTCCCGACGCGACGCGCGGGGGGCCGCGCCTTCGTTTGCCACCGCCCCTGCGGTGGGCTCGGAGAAGTCGTTCTTCGTCTGCTCTAACACCGATTGCGGCAGCTTCGTGTCGGTGACGGCGAAGGCGGAGATCGTACGGGACAATTTGGCGATCTACGTGGACAATGCCTCCACCGCCTCCCAGCGATACAGCACGGCCGAGCTCAACGACATCGCCAAGGTATTCGACGACTACTTGTACCCCATCGACACGCTGAACTTCGGGCGGGAATCGGACGTCGACGGGACCGGCGTGGTGCAGGTGCTCTTGACCCCGAAGATCAACGCGCTGAGTGCCAACTGCAACTCGACCGGCAGCGTGATTCTCGGCTACTTCTTCGCGCTCGACCTGCTGGTCGATCCAAACTCGAACAACGGCGAGGTGTTCTACAGCCTGGTGCCGGACCCGCTGAGCTCGGCTGCCCCCAACTGCGACATCCAGAAGAGCTTTGCGCAGAGCAATCTGGCGCCGACGTTCGTGCACGAGTTCCAGCACATGATCAGTTACAACCAGCATGTGGAGCGAAACGGGGACTCGGAGGACACCTGGCTCAACGAAGGGCTGTCGCACTATGCCGAAGAGCTCGCCGGACGGATCGTGCCGGACACGGCGGGCCAGGCGCCAGGGACCACGTACACCCAGTACGCGCTGTCCAACTACCTGAATGCGTACGATTACCTGGAAAACCCCGAAGCCACTTTCCTGATCTCGCCCGCCGGCACCGGCGGGTCACTGGAAGAACGGGGGGCCGGATGGCTGTTCGTGCGCTGGGCGGCGGACCAGTTCGGCAGTGGATCGGACAACCTGCCGCAATTCCGGGTGCGGGGCACCAGTTTCACTCGCGCCATCGTTCAGACGGAGATGAACGGCGCGCTCAACGTCGAAGCGCACACGGGCGAGTCCTTCTCCACGCTCGTGACCCAATGGCAGCTGGCAAACTATCTTACTGACTTGCCCAACTTTAGTCCGTCGAGCCCGCGGTTGCGCTACCTCACCATCGATCTCCGTCCGAAATTCGCGTCGCTTCACGACCAGGATCCCACGCAGTTTCCCTGTAGAGTTAATGTTCCTGGGAACTGCCCAGAGCTCGCTAAGTATCCACTTTATCCGGATAGCACCCGGACCGGCACGTACAGTCGAGTGGGCACCCTTCGCCAGGGTTCGGGGCGGCACGTGCGGATCATCCAGGGCGCCGGCGCCGCTGCGGTGCAGTTCCTGTTGACCAACAACTCGGGCGGTCAGATCTCGGCGGCCGCCGTTCCCCGCGTGGGGCTTGTGCGCGTCCGCTGACGCGCGATGCGGGCCCGGCGGGTCTTGATGATCTTTCTCATCGCGGTCGGTGTGTTGTTCGCGGGGTACGGCACCGCCTATCTCGCGAGCGAGGACGTGCGGTACGTCAGCCGTGCCGGTCTCGAGGAGTCGCGCATCCTCCGTGGCGCCCGACCGTTGGACCAGCTGATCGCCGATCCGGGTATCAAGCCCGAGTTCCGCGCCTCGCTCGGATTGGTGCGGGAAACCCGGGACTATGCCGCCGGTCTCGGGCTCGCCGCCAAAGAGACGTACACGACGTTCACCGACGTGGGGCGGGACACGTTGTTGCTCAACCTGAGCGCGGCGCCCAAGGACTGCATCTGCCCCTACCACTGGAAGTACCCGATCGTCGGCCGAATCCCCTACAAGGGGTTCTTCGACTTTCGGAAGGCCCGCCTCGAGGCTGACGGGCTGGCCGGGCAGGGGTACGACGTGTACCTCCGTCCGGCTGCGGCGTTTTCCACCCTTGGGTGGTTCAACGACCCGCTCCTCTCCACCGCGCTCACCCGCGACTCGGTGGAGCTGGCGGCGCTGGTGTTCCACGAGATCGCCCACAATTCGCTCTATGTCCGGAGCGCCACCCCGTTCAACGAGAGCTTCGCCGATTACGTCGGATACCATGCGGCGGAGAGCTTCTTCCGTGCGCGGGGGGATAGCGCCGCCGCGCAACGCGCGGCCGACCGCTGGCACGACGAGATGGTCCTGGGCCGGTACTACGCGAAGCTTACCGACCGCTTGAACAGCTTCTATGCCACCAAGCCCGACTCCGTCGCGCTGGAGCGCGGGCGCGCGGCGGCCGCGCAGTGGGCCAGGGAGCAGCTGGAAGGACCAATTGGCGCGGAGCTCCGCACGTATCGCATCGGCCGACTGACGGAGCGTCCCATCAACAACGCCCAGCTCGTCGGCGCCACGATCTATCGCACCCGTCTAGACCTGTTCGATCGGTGGCACCTCCGGCATGGCGGTGACGTGCGGCAGAGCGTGAGCGCGATGCGCGAGTTGATGGAGGGCGTGGAAGGCGACAGTGCGTACGCGCGGCTGGAGCAGGCGGTAGCGGAATAACGGTACAAGTACGAGTACAGGGGTGCAAAGGAAGGGGCGGCCCGCGAACGAGCCGCCCCTTCCTTTGTCC
>DATAFP010000251.1:0-8817 GCA_036257415.1 Gemmatimonadales bacterium | reverse complement strand
AGAAGTGCATGACGCCGGCCGGAACGCCTATCACCACGTGGAAGTGGCTTCGCGCGATGGTCGAACACGAGGCACACCATCGCGGGCAGCTCTACCTCATGCTCGGTATGCTGGATGTCCCTACTCCGCCCCTCTACGGGTTGACGTCTGAGGAAGTGCGGGCGCGCTCCGCATGAGCGCGCTCGCGAACCGATCCGCAGCTGGAGATCACCCGAGCGGCGATCATTTCCGAAAGCTCGAACGGGCCTATGCGTCCGCGCCGGTGACCCAGTGGTTCGGCACCAGCATTCAGGTGGGTGACGGCACCGCCGAGGTGACCCTCACCGTGCGGCCGGAGTTTTACCACGCCGCCCACGCGGTACACGGCTCGGTGTACTTCCGGCTGCTGGACGATGCCGCGTTCTTCGCGGCGAACTCGCTCGTGACCGATGTGCTCGTGCTCACCGTGTCCTACACGGTGTACTTCGTCCGCCCCGTGGCAAGTGGTGCGATTCGCGCGCTCGGCCGCACGGTACATCAGGCCGGCCGGCTTATGCTGGCTGAATCGCAGCTGCTCGACGCCGACGGCCGTTTGCTCGGCCAGGGCAGCGGCACCTTCATCCGCAGCTCGATCCGGCTCGATGCCGCGATCGGCTATACCTAGGTCCACACGATGCTGAGACGCCTCACGCTCGCCGCCGCCGTGGTCGCTGCCTTGCTTCTCCCGCTCTCCGGCATCGGAGCGCGCGCCGGATTCTGGCCGTTCCGCACCGGGTTCACCATGCTGCGCTGGAGCGCCTATCTCGGGCTCGCGGCGGCCGCTCTGGCCCTGATCCAGCTTCTGGTGGCACGGTGGCGCCAGCCTCGGGCCTGGCCGCTCTTACTCGCTCTCGTGCTCGGTCTGCTGGCCGCAGGAGTCCCGTGGTCGTGGCAACGGCGCGCGCGGCAGCTGCCCCCCATCCACGACATCACGACGGATACCGAGGATCCCCCCGAGTTCGTCGCCATCCTTCCGCTTCGAGCCGATGCCCCCAATCCCGCCGCGTATGGTGGGCCCGAGATCGCGGCGCAGCAACGTGAGGGGTATCCGGATCTCCAATCGTTGGTGCTTCCGGCGGCATCGCCTCGCGAGGCGTTCGAGCGGGCGCTCGGCGCGGCACGGGCCGAGGGCTGGGAGATCGTCGCGGCGGATTCGGCGGCGGGGCGGATCGAAGCCACCGCCACCACCGGCTGGTTCGGCTTCAAGGACGACGTGGTGGTGCGGATCCGGCCAGA
Organism: Gemmatimonadales bacterium; assembly: GCA_036257415.1. GTDB lineage: Bacteria > Gemmatimonadota > Gemmatimonadetes > Gemmatimonadales > GWC2-71-9 > DASQPE01. The sequence continues at coordinate 7,563 of DATAFP010000251.1, read as the reverse complement.
GAGCAGCGGCAGCGTGATCGCCGTGCGGAGCGTCTCGCGGGTGGGGCGGAGCGACGTCGGGACCAACGCGCGGCGGATCCGCGCGTATCTCCGGCGTCTCGCCGGGTGAGCGGTGCCGCCCGACCCGGTCGAGCTGAACGAACGCGGTCGCGCGCTGGCCGACAAGGGCTGGCTCGCGGAGGCCGAAACGGCGTACCGCCAGGCGATTGCTGCCGACCCCACATGGTCGGTCCCGCACTACAACCTGGGCCTCCTGCTCAAGTATCAGCACCGCTGGCCCGAGTCACTCGCGGTGTACCGACGCGCGACCGATCTGGCAACCGACGACGGTGATTCGTGGTGGAACCTCGGCATCGCGGCCACCGCGGTGGGTGATTGGGTCACCGCGCGGCAGGCCTGGTTTCGCTGCGGGCTCCAGATACCACCCGGTGAAGGACCGCCCGAGTGCGACTACGGCGTGGTGCCGATCCGGCTCAATCCCGAGACCGACGGCGAGGTGGTATGGGGACGGCGCATCGATCCGGCGCGAGCGGTGCTGGAGAGCATCCCCTTTGCGGCCTCCGGCTTCCGCTGGCGGGATATGGTGCTGCACGACGGCGCCGCCAACGGCTATCGAATCCGGAACGGTCGCGAGGTTCCGGTATTTGACGCGCTCGAGCGGCTGGCGGAGTCGCCCTACGCGACCTGGGAAGTGCAGGCCGAGATCGACTCCGTAGCCGATTTCGAGGTGCTGCAGGAGCTCGCGGAGGCTGGGGGCGGCGCTGCGGAGAACTGGGCGACGACCGTTACGATGCTTTGTCGCGCCTGCAGCGAGGGGCGCCCGCATCGGGTGCACGACACCGACCGGAGCGCGGACACCCGCCGATTGCCGTGTGCCATCGCCGCGCTGGACGAAGCCCAGGTTGACCGGATACTTGCCGCCTGGAAGGGGCGACTCCCCCACATCAAGGTGCTGGAGCGCTGGCTGGTGACGCCCTGACCGGCACCGCCGGGCGCCACGTCGTACAACTGCAGCCAGAGATCGAAATCCGAGACCGCCGCGCTCACCGCAGGCTCCGCCGCCACCGGTCCGATCACATCGTAGGCCTCCGCGAACGCCGAGTATGGTGTCGTACCCGTCCCGGCCCTCGTGGCGATAGGAAGTCGCCGCCGGACCTGTACCCTCGCCTCACGTCCTGCAGCACCACGGCATATACGCGCCCCACCCTCTTGACAGGCCGAGAGGCGAGCAGCAGTTTAACCGTATGGTTAAATCACACAGTTCAACCAAGAAGTTAAAGAAGCCCGCGCCGTCCCGGGCCCCCGACCTCCAGACCCGGGAGCGGATCCTGGACGCCGCCCATTCGGTGTTTCTCCGGAAGGGCACGGCCAACAGCCGAACCCAGGAAATCGCGGACGAAGCCGGCGTCAACAAGGCATTGGTCCACTACTACTTCGGCACCAAGGCCGCCCTCGCCGACGCCATCTTCGAGCGATCGCTGGGCGCCATCACGCCTCGCATCTTCGGGATCCTGGCGGACCCGAACCGCACCATCGAGCAGAAGGTGCCGGACATCATGCGGGAGCAGATCGAGTTCCACTCCGCCCGCCCCTACCTCGCCGGCTATCTCCTGTCCGAGATGCACGCCGAGCCGGATCGGCTGGCCCGGCTGATCGGCCGGCAAGGCGGGGCGCCGCTCGACGTGCTCCGCCGGCAGCTCCGCGAGGCCGCACGCGCCGGCAAGATGCGGCCGATCAGCGCCGAGCAATTCGTGGTCAATCTGATGGGGCTGCTGATCTTCCCCTTCGCGATCCGGCCGGCGCTCATGGCCCTCGTCGGGCTGGACGAAAGCCGCTGGCCCGCCTTCCTCGATGAGCGGCGGCGCCTTCTTCCCGACTTCTTCCTGGCAGGGCTACGGCCGTGACACGCGCGCTTCTGTTCCTGGCTTCCGCGATCGCGCTCGGAGGGCGAGCGGCAGAGGCCCAGGACACCATCCACGTGGAACAAATGCAGGAAGCGGCGCTTCGGAGCGATCCCCGCGTGAGCCAGCGGGGCCTGCTCAAGTCCGCCGCCGATCTGCGGATCGCGGCGATCAACTCCGATCAGCTGCCGCAGCTCGAGATCAACGGCTCCGCGTCGTATCAGAGCGACATCACGGAGCCGGCTCTGGGCCAGGGGATCATCCTGCCGAATCTGCCCAAGCATCACTGGCAGACCACGCTCGACATCAAGCAGCGGCTCTACGACGGCGGAGCAGTGACCCGCAGGCGCGAGCTGGAAGAGGCGAGGCATTTCGAGTCCCAGGCCGGCGTGGACGTGTCGCTGTACGGCCTCCGCTCCGAGGTGAACTCGGCGTTCTATTCGGCGTTCCTGCTGGACAAGCAGTCGGCTGAGTACGATGCGTTGGTCGAGGATCTCGACGCTCGGCTGTCGGTGGTTCGCGCCCGGGTTGAGGCTGGAACCGCGCTGGGGCGGGACGCCGCCGAGATCGAGGCCGAGCGGGTGCGGGCGGTTATCCAGCGAAACGAGGCTCTCGCATCTCGTCGTGCGTCTCTCGCGATTCTGGGGGACCTCGTCGGGCAGCGGATCGATACCGCCGCCGTGCTGGTCCTCCCGAGCGAGGCGCCGGAGCAGACCCATCCGGCCGACCTTGCCGCGGTGGCGGCGCTCCGGCTCCGGCCCGAGTACGATCACTACCGCTGGTCGCGCTTCCGGCTGGATCGGGAGGCGGCGTACGCGACGGTCGAGAACAAGCCGAGGTTGTATGCCTTCGGTCAGGCGGGCCTGGGCCTTCCAGGTCTGGACCAGTTCCGGCTTTCGTCGGATGCCTTCTTCCAGGTGGGCGTCAAGCTGGAGTGGCGGCCCTGGACCTGGCGCTCGGCCCAGCGAAAGGCCGCGGCGTTCCGGCTGGAGCAGGACGTCCTCGCCACCGAGGAGCAGGCGCTTGGCCGCCGGCTGGCGCGAGCGGTCGCGGCGAACCTGGAGGAGATTGACCGGCTCAAGACGGCCATCGCCGACGACGAGCGGGTTGTGGCGCTGCAGACCGAGGTCGAGCGGCAGGCGCGGGCGCAGTACGACGAAGGCGCCATCACGACAGCGGATTACGTAGAGACGCGTACCGATGTACTCGAGGCGCGGCTGACGCTGGAACGTCACCGGGTGGAGCTGGCCCAGGCGCGGTCGTCGTATCTCACCACCTTGGGGCTCACGCCCAGGACTGCGAGCGAAAGACCATGAGGTTCTCCTACCGCCGTTCGGTCACGCCGTTAGTCGTGGTACTCGGAACCGCGGCGCTGGCCTCCTGCGGGAAGAACGATGTGGAAGGCTACGGCAACTTCGAGGCAACCGAGGTGACCGTGGGCGCGGAAGTCGGCGGGCCGCTCCTGTCGCTCGGCCTCGAGGAGGGCGACCGGGTGAGGAAGGGCGTGACGCTTGGCACCGTCGACACGGTCCCGCTGCTGCTCGAGCGACAGACCCTCGTGGCCAAGCGAGCCGCCGGAGCCTCGCGTGCCCGGGAAGCCAGCGCCAACATCGCGGCGCTGGACGTGCAGCTCGCGATCGCCGACCGCGAGCTCGCCCGCACCGAGCGGCTGCTCAAGCAGGCCGCCGCGACGGCGCAGCAGGGCGACAAGGCGGAGCGCGAGGCCAAGATGGCGCGGGAGCAGCTGGCGGGCGCTCGCGCGGCCCGAAGCACCGCGGAGCAGGAGGTGGCGGCGCTCGACGCTCAGGTGGCGCAGCTCGACGACCGGCTGGCCCGCAGCCGCATCGTGAGCCCACAGGACGGCACCGTCCTGGTGCGCTACGTCGAGCCGGGCGAGTACATCCAGTCGGGCCAGCCGCTGTTCAAGCTGGCATCGCTCGACTCGCTCACGTTCCGGGCGTACGTGAGTCATGCGCAGCTCACCCGGTTCAAGCTGGGACAGTCGGTGAAGGTGGGCGTGGACCACGCCGACTCCATCGTCACCCTGCCGGGCCGCATCACCTGGATCGCGTCGGCGGCCGAATTCACCCCCACGCCGATCCAGACCCGGGACGAACGAGCCGATCAGGTGTACGCGGTAAAGGTGGTGGTGGCGAACCCGGATGGATCGCTCCGGATCGGGATGCCGGGCGAGCTTATACTCGAGGGCGGAGCCAAGGACGAATGAGCGACGCTCCTGCGGTAGAGGCCCATGGCCTCGTCCGCCGGTTCGGCGACGACGCCGCGCTCGAGGACGTGAGCTTCGACGTCTCGCCCGCAGAGCTCTACGGGGTGATCGGTCCTGACGGAGCCGGCAAGACCACGCTGTTCCGGATCCTGGTCACCCTGCTGCTTCCCGACGCCGGCGAAGCGCGGGTGCTGGGCCGCGATGTGGTGAAGGATCTCTGGAACCTCAGGACCCGGATCGGGTACATGCCCGGGCGGTTCTCGCTCTATCCCGATCTGAGTGTGGCCGAGAACCTGGCCTTTTTCGCGGCCCTGTTCGACACCACGGTGGCAGCGGCGCGGGACACCATCGCTCCCATCTGGGTTCAGCTCGAGCGCTTCGCCGGCCGCCGCGCTGGCGCCTTGTCCGGCGGCATGAAGCAGAAGCTCGCGCTTTGCTGTGCCCTGGTGCATCGACCGGAGATCCTGTTCCTCGACGAGCCCACCAGGGGGGTCGATGCGGTCTCCCGCAAGGAGTTCTGGGACCTGCTTCGCCGCATGCGGGACGATGGGCTGCCCATCGTGGTCTCGACGCCGTACATGGACGAGGCCAGCCTGTGCGACCGCGTAAGCCTGATGCAGGCCGGGCGGCTTCTGGTCACCGACCGGCCCGCCGCCATCAGCGCCGGCTATCCCCGGCCACTCTTCGCTGTCCGCGGCCCCAACACACTCGGGCTGCTCGGCGCGCTCCGCCGTTTCCCCCACGCCGCGGCAGTGTGGCCGTTCGGGGACGCGCTGCATTACACCGACGCGCGACAAGACCTGACGCCGGAGGTCGCGGCGCGGGAGCTGGCGGCCTACGTCGAAGCCGAGGGATTGTCGGGCGTGTCCATCGCGCCCATCCCCGCCGGCATCGAGGACGCCTTCATGTGGTACATGGCCCAGGGACAAGCTGCATGACCGAACACACTATCGATGCCAAGGCGCTGACGAAGCGATTCGGCAGCTTTACCGCGGTGGACGCGATCACGTTCCATGTGGAGCGGGGCGAAGTCTTCGGGTTCCTCGGCGCCAACGGCGCGGGCAAGACTACCGCGATCCGGATGCTCACCGGGCTGCTGCAACCCACCTCGGGCTCGGCTACCGTGGCCGGGTACGACATCCGCACCCAAGCCGAACAGGTCCGGCGGCGGATCGGATACATGAGCCAGAAGTTCTCGTTGTACGAAGACCTCACCGTGCAGGAGAACATCACGTTGTACGGCGGGATCTACGGCGTGAGCGACCGCGACATCGTGACCCGTACCGGTGAAATCCTCGCCCGGATCGGGCTGGAGCACGCCGGCAACGAGCTGGTGCGGGACATTCCGCTGGGCTGGAAACAGCAGCTCGCGTTCTGTGTCGCCCTGCTCCACCGACCCGCCGTGGTGTTTCTGGATGAGCCCACGAGTGGCGTCGATCCGATCACCCGGCGCCGCTTCTGGGAGCTGATCTACGAGACGGGCGCGAGCGGCACCAGTGTGCTCGTTACCACCCATTACCTCGACGAAGCGGAGTACTGCCACCGGATCTCGATCATGGTGAACGGCGCCATCGCCGCCATGGGCACGCCGGGTGAAGTGCGAGAAGCGGTGGGTGCCGCCACGCTGGACGAGGTGTTCCTCAAGCTCACCCGTGCCGGGGCCGGAGCGGCGGCATGAGAGCATTCCTGGGATTCGTGCGGAAGGAGACCCTCCACCTCCTGCGCGACCGGCAGACGCTGGCGATCCTGATTCTGTTCCCGGTCGTGCAGGTACTGATCTTCGGATTCGCGGTCCGTACTGACGTGCGCGATATCGCCATCGCCATCGTGGACCCGACCCCCGACGTGGCCACGATCGAGCTGCGCGAGCGGATCTCGGCGTCCGACCGCTTCCACATCGCGTCAGTGGCCACCACGACCCAGGAGCTCGACCTCCAGCTCCGCCGCGGCGTCGTGCGGCAGGCGCTGGTGCTGCCGACCGACGTAGAGCGGCGGATCGGCCGGGGCGACTCGCTGCCGCTGCAGCTCCTCACGGATGGCAGCGATCCCAACACCGCCGGCATCATGATGGGCTACGCCACCGCGATCGTGCGGCGCTGGTATCAGGACGCCGCGCCGAACGCCGGCGGGCTCCGGATCGATGCGGCGGCCAGGATGCGATACAACCCCACGCTGGAGAGCGCGCACCTCTTCGTGCCCGGACTGGTGGCATTCGTGCTCACACTGGTATCGGCGCTCATGACCGCGATCTCGATCTCGCGGGAGAAAGAGACCGGCACGATGGAGATGCTGTTGGTGTCGCCCATCCGCCCCCAGGCGATCGTGGCCGGCAAGGTGATGCCCTACGTCGTGCTCGGCTTTGTCAGCGTGCTCCTGGTACTCGCGGCCGCACGCGCTGTGTTCGGCGTGCCGCTCCGAGGAAGTGTTGCCCTCCTCCTGCTCGAGTGCGGTCTGTACATCGTCACCGCGCTTGCCCTCGGCATCGTGATCTCTACCAGGGCGCCGAACCAGCGCACCGCGATGCTTGCGGCGCTGGCCGGACTCATGATGCCCACGCTCCTGTTGTCGGGATTCATCTTCCCGCTCGATTCGCTGCCCCGCCCGCTTCAGTGGCTCTCCAACCTGGTGCCGGCTCGCTGGTTCCTGACCATCGTGCGCGGCATCATGATCAAGGGCGCAGGGCTGGCCACGCTGTGGCAGGAGACGCTCATCCTCATCGGCATGACCCTCTTCCTCCTCATTCAGGGATCGCGGCGGCTCGCGATCCGGCTGGGCTGAGCCGTGCGCACGGTCTTCTTCCTGGTCCGCAAGGAGTTTCTCCAGATCTTCCGCGACCACACGACGGTGTTCCAGATCTTCTTGATCCCGGTGATTCAGCTGCTGGTGCTGGCCAACGCGGCCACCTTCGACGTGAAACAGGTCCGCATGTTTGTAGTAGACGAAGACCGCACCACGGTTTCGTCTGGACTTGTCGAGCGCCTCGAGGCCGGGCGGCAGTTCCGGGTCGTGCGCTACGAGCCGAGCGACGCGGGGGTCGAATACGCGCTGCTCGACCGCGAGGTCACGGCGGTACTCCACATCCCCCGGCGCTTCGAGGAAGACCTGGTCCGGCAGGGACATGCGATGGTGCAGCTGGTGCTGAACGCCGAGGAGGGGGCCACCGCCGGGATCGTGCAGTCCAACGCCAACGCGATCCTGACGTCGTATGCCAAGGAGCTGGACGCGACCCTGCCACACGGGCGCCCGGAAGGGGACCGCTCCGCGCGGACCGCCGTGCTCGATCTTCGGATCCAACGCTGGTTCAACCCGACCCGGAACTACAAGCACTGGATGGTGCCGGCGCTGATGGTCTCCCTCACGACCATCATCGGGCTCCTGTTGACGGCGCAGAACATCACCAGGGAGAACGAGCTGGGGACCCTGGAGCAGCTCAAC
>DATAFP010000237.1:0-4021 GCA_036257415.1 Gemmatimonadales bacterium | reverse complement strand
CGGCAATGCAGGGGGTGGGGCGCTCTACTTCAGTCTCCCGGCTTCGCCGTCTCGGTGACGGCGGTCAACCGCTGGAAGCGAGCATCGGCGCGTACCGGATCCCAGAATGGGTCGACCCGCAGCGCCGCGGGCGTGAGGTAGGGGTAGCTCGTGTCAGCCAGCACGGCCTTCAGCGAATCGATCGCGGCCGCAGGTTGGCTGACGAGCATGAGGTTGACGGCGGCATCCCACGCCGCATCCGGTCGGAGCGAGGAAGTATCCCCCTGCGCTCGACGGATCTCCTGGTAGCGCAGATGCTCCCTGGCCGACTCCGGCATCCGGCCGAGCCCGGCGTAGACCCCGCCGAGCCGGCGGTGGAAGTAGGCGTCGTCCGGCCGCGCCCGCACGAACCGCTCCGTCACCACTCGCGCCGAGTCCCAGTAGATGCGCTGCTGCGCCGCGTCGCGGCGCATGTACGCCCGCCAGGCGCGCGCGGTGTAGTAGTTGGCGGAGTCGCGCGACGAGAACCCGGTGAGGTTGAGCTGGTCGAGCACGTGCTCGTAATCGGCTGCGAGTGGGCCGGTCCAATCGAAGCACGCCACGCACATCTTCTTGACGAACTCCACCCGGCCGATGCGGGTCTCCGCCTGCTGCATCGTGAGCCGGGCGCCGTCCACGTCGCCCCGGCTCAGCAGTAGCGTCTGTGCCTTGTTGAAGTAGGCGAAGTACTGGTCGGGCGCCAGCTCGATCGCCCGGTCATACGCCTTGAGCGCGGCGGCGTATCGGCCCGCGGCGACGTACGCATCCGCGACCCAGAGTGCGCGTTCCGCCGAACGAGGGTCGAGCGCCACCGCGCGCTCGATGCTGGCGAGCGCGGAGTCGCGCTGGCCGCGGGCCCACTGGTTGAACCCCACCGACGCGAGCAGTTCCGGGTTTTTCGGGTCGCGGCGCAGCGCCTCGGTGTACTGAGCCATGGCCCGGTTCTGGTCGTTCTCCGCGAACCACAAATGATCGCCCATCGCGGCGTGGGCCTCGGGCAGATCCGGCGCCAGCGCCAGCGCGTGCTCCGCTGCGGCGCGCGACATCGCCCGCCGCGCCATGTCGGTGCGATCCCGCTCGTAGAGGTACAGGTGGGCTTGTGCCAACCGGGCCCACGCAAGCGCGAAGCTGGAGTCGTGCCGGATCGCCTCCTCGTACATCTGCCGTGCGATGGTCATCGACTGCGGCTCGACGTTGAGCCGGGCCCGCTGCTCGTAGCTGCGGCCGCGCAGGTACGCGTCGTAGGCCGGAATGCTCCTGGTCGGCCGCGTGGCGAGCTGCGCCCGCGTGCTGTCACCCATGGCCACGTCGAGCGCATCCGCTACCCGTGACGCGACGTCGGCCTGGACCTGGAACACATCGGTGATCGAGGCGACGAACGGCTGCTGCCATCGCGAGCGCGGGGTCTTGCCGGGTGTGACCTCCACCAACTCGGGACTCACTTCGACTCGGCTGGTGCCATCCTTGCTCTTGGCCCAGCGCACCGTTCCGGTGAGCAGGTAGTCTACGCCGAGCTCGCGGCCGATCACCTGCATCGGCTTGTCGGTCTTGGCGTAGGAAACCGTACTGCTGCGCGCCGTCACCTGGAGCCCGGGCACCGATGCCAGCTTCCCGCGCAGCGCGTCGCTCACGCCGTCGGCGAAGTATGCGTCGGCGGCCTCGCCCACGTTCTCGAACGGCAGCACCGCCACTCGCTTCACTGCCGCCGACTCGGACTGCTGCCCGTGCCGCCAGGCGAACAACCCGCCGATGCCAAGCAGGAACCCGAGGCCGAGCGAGATCAACGCTACCGGCGCCCGGCGGCGGGGGGCGGATGTCGGCGTCACGAGAGCAGGCGCGGCCGCCACCGCGGCAGCAGCCGCGGCGGTGACCAGTGGGGTGGCGGCAGGCGTCGCGACCATTGCATGGAGCGCATGGGCGAATTGGCCGGCCGTGGCGAATCGGTCGGCCGGTGAGCGGGCCAGGGCCTTGAACACCGCCTGCTCCACCACCGGCGGCACTGTATCCCGCACCTCGTGCAACGGCCGCGGGACGTCGGTGAACCGGCGCATCAACACGATCTGCGCCGTCGGGCCCGTGAACGGCGGCTCACCGGCGATCGCCTCGTAGAGGACGCAGCCAAGGCTGTACACGTCCGACCGGCCATCGACGCCGCGCTCGCCAGCCGCTTGCTCCGGGCTCATGTAGGTGGGCGTTCCCACGCTCATGCCGGTCTCGGTGAGGCGCGGATCGTCGCCGCCCAGAGCCCGCGCGATGCCAAAGTCCGCCACCAGCGTGGTGCCGTCGGCGGTGAGCAGGATGTTCTCCGGCTTCACGTCGCGATGCACCACGCCGTGCGTATGGGCGTAGTCGAGCGCCCGCGCCGCCTCGGTCCCGATCCGCACCGCGTCCTCGATCGCCAGCTGCCGCTCGCGGTTGAGCCGCGCCCGCAGCGATTCGCCTTCGACGAACGGCATGGTGAACCAGAGGTGACCGCCGGCGTCACCCGAATCGAGGACGGTGAGGATGTGGGGGTGCTGCAGCCGCGCGGCGAGCCTGATCTCGCGCTGGAACCGCTCGGCGCCGAGCGCGATGGCCAGCTCCGGATGGAGGACCTTGAGCGCGACCGACCGGTCGTGCTTGAGGTCGTGCGCGAGAAACACCGTGGCCATGCCGCCGCGGCCGATCTCGCGTTCCACGGTATAGCGACCCGCCAGCCCAGCCTGAAGGTGCGCCCGCAGGTCTGTCATGTCGATCCGGAAAAGGCCAGTTTGGGGGAAAGCGCTGTAGGATACGTCAGGCGGCACCGCGTTGCCAGAGGCTCGGCCGGTTCCCGTCCAGATCTGGCGAGTGCCCGATCGGTTCGACAAGTCAGGGTCTTGCAAGCAATTATGAATCGTCGCGCCGGGGTGGTGTTGAGCGTGGCAGCCAGCTTCGGCTGTGGTGGCGGCGACCTCATGCTACCCAACACGCGGGTGCCGGCCGTGCTTGCTATCGAGAGCGGCGATCTCCAGAACGGGCCGGCAGGCACGGTGCTCGCCGATCCGATCGTGGTTCGCGTCACCGATGCGGCGGATCGGTCGGTCCAAGGCGCGCGGGTCGAGTTCTCCGCCAGCGGCGACGGGGAGCTCGCGCCCGCTGCTGCTGTTACGGGGGCGGACGGCACGGCGAGTGCCCGCTGGACGCTGGACCGGGATCCGGGTACGCAACAGGCGACCGCGGCGGTGGTGGATTCCGCCGCTCCGGCCGGCCTGACCGTGACGTTCACGGCCACCGCGTCTGCCGCCGGCCCGCGCAGCACCGTGATCAGGATCCTCGAGCACTCGCCGAATCCGTCGGACCAAGGTCGTTCCGTGCTTGTGAGGGTGTCGGTGGAGCCCTCCGGCGGCGGGTCGGTGCCGGACGGGCCGTTCTCGGTATCAGCGTCGTCAGGCGAGCCCTGTGCCGGCAGGGTGAGCGCCGGCACCTGTGATTTCATCTTCAACTCGGCCGGAACCCGGACGCTGGTGGCGCGGTATCCCGGCACCGACGGGTTCGAGCCCTCGGAGTCCGCCCCCGTATCGCACACTGTGAACCCCGTCGCGAGCCCGACGCAGACGTTGATCGGCACCGGGCCCGATCCGTCCGAACAGGGCGAACCGGTCACCATCTTCGCGACGGTTCGGGCGTCTTCCGGAAACGATCGCCCACGCGGTGTCGTGGTGTTTTACGACAGGAGCCCGCGGTGCGGCGAAGGCGACCTCCTGGGACAGACCGAGCTCAACGGGAAGGGGCAGGGGACCTTCACCACTACCGGTCTCTCGGTGGGATTTCACACCATTCGCGGCTGTTACACCGGATCCGCCGAGTTCTCGCCCAGCGAGGACGTCGCTAACCAGACCGTTCGAGAGGATTGAGCGGCTCTCAACGACCGCGACCTGCATTGATCCGCGCAGGTCGCCATCCGCTGCGCTCGGCCGGCCCCGCCTCGCACTCGTCGCGCATCCCGTACATCCATGCCATCTCTTGCTCCCGCAGCGCGTTG
>DATAFP010000086.1:0-3912 GCA_036257415.1 Gemmatimonadales bacterium | reverse complement strand
TACGACCCGCTGACCTTCATCACGGTGCCGGTGGTCCTGGTCGCGGTGGGAGCGCTCGCGACCTACCTGCCGGCGCGGCGCGCGACCCGGGTGGATCCCACCGTGGCGCTCAAGGCGGAGTAGTCTACCACTCCAGCCTGGAGGCTTATTCTTAGAGTTACCCGCCCCGATACGATCTCTGCCGCTGGAGCGAACGACCATGACCGGTACCGACGCCGAGAGGTTCCGCGATCCGATGGGCCTCTACCGGTTGGGCTACGCCGGCCCCTTGCTGGAGGCCGATGCCGTGCGCTGGGAGGGAGGGGTGTGGGCAGCCCAACATGAGCAGATCGTCGAAGAGACGCCGGTCGCAATCGTGTACAACCGCATCCCCCACGTGGTCATGATGGCGACGCCGACCGACCTGGAGGATTTCGCGCTCGGCTTCAGCCTGACCGAGGAGCTGATCGAGTCAGCCGACGATCTCAGACACCTCGAGATTTCGCGCTACAGCCGGGGAGTCGAGATTCAGGCGACCGTTGCGGAACGATGTGTCGCAGGGATCTCGGAGCGGACCAGGCGGCTCACCGGACGCACCGGCTGCGGTATCTGTGGGGCGGACAGTGTGGATGCGGTGCTGAAGCGGATCCATCCGGTGGAGAAGGACGTCACCATCAGCGTGCCGGCGGTTCAGCGCGGGCTCGACTCGCTGGCCGCCAATCAGCCGCTCAATACGGCCAGCGGGGCGGTCCATGCCGCGGGCTGGGCCCAGCTGGACGGCACGCTTTCAACAATCCGCGAGGACGTGGGACGGCACAACGCGCTCGACAAGCTGGTGGGAGCAGCCACGGCAGCCGGAGTGGTGCCTTCGGCCGGCTTCATCGTGGTCACCAGCCGCGCCAGCTTCGAGATGGTGCAGAAGGCCACGGTGCTGGGCGCGCCCTTGCTGGCGGCCATCTCGGGACCTACCGGGCTGGCGGTTCGCGTGGCCCAGCAGGCGGGGCTGACCCTGGTGGGATTCGCGCGCAAGGGGCGGCTGACGGTCTATACCCACCCCGAGCGGCTAATCAGCTAACGGTGGGCGGCCGTCGCCGCGCGTTGTGAGGTGCGATAGGCAACTGGATGCATATCGGTTCGATGATGGGAGATGTCAGGAAGCGTACCTGCGGACGACCAGATACAGCAGCAGGCCCGCCGGTCCGAAGAGAAACGTCAGGAGAAGGGCCGGCACGACGAACAGGTGTGGGATGCCACGTTCTCGGGCGTCCCGCACCTGCCACCCGCCGATGAACAGGTCGAACGCCAGGTAGTGCGCCCATCCGGCGAGCAGCGCCCAGGGGTTCTCGAAAAGCGCCCCGACGCCCGCCAGCGACGAGAACCCGCCTTCGCCCCACGGCAGCGACGCGGCCACCAGCACCACGTAGATCACGCCGAACAGACACGGCAGCACCACGGGAACGACCGCGGTCGCCCAGCGCGCCCTCGGCAGAAACACGAGCGGCAGCCACCCGGCGATCGCGATCAGGTTCAGAATGGAGAAGAGTCGCTCAGCCGTCATATGACCACCCCATCGAAGCTCGCACGCCTGTCGTCCTGTGAGCGGAGGCCGACCCAGCCGAGGGCTAGCGCGGTGAGGAGACCCCAGCTCGCGAGCGATGCAAGCGCCACCGGATCGGGCGCCACGATGCTCTGCCCACGCAGCGCCTCCCAGAGCAGGAGCAGGAAGAGCGAGGCATAGCTCGCCGCGGCGATCAGGACGGCCTTGACCCGAGTCGCCTCCGGCCGCCGCCAACGCCGCAGACCGACGGCGACGAGCGCCAGGGCCTGGATCGCGTGCAGACCGATGAAGTGCGGAACCCGCACATCCCCGTGCTCCCGGCTCCATCCGGTCACCGGCACGCCCGGGCCGCCGTCGGGGCCGCCGACGGTATGGGCGCCCCCGGTCGTCATTCCCCCTCCCGCGCGGGCGTGGGCCAACTGCTCCTCAGTCGGGCGAGTCATCAGCGGGCCGGTCATCGCCCCGAGGATGGTGAGAATCATGCCCAGCCGCAGGGCCCATCCGAGGGAGCGCTCGGCGAACCGCTGCCGCCACAGCGCGACGGCGACTGCCACACTCACGAACGTCTGCAGCAGGATCGCGGAGCCCATGACGATGAAGAGCGCCCGATCGAGCGGCGTCGAGGCGTTGAAGTGGCTGGTCGTGCCGCGCCACGCCTGGGCGTCGATGATCGCCACCTCGAGCACGAACACGACCGCGGTCGTCCAGCCGACGATCCTGCGCATGCGCGGCCAGTCCGTGAGCCATCCGAAGATCCACGCGAGCGTGAGGCTGTAGACGGCGATCGAGACCGCGAACTTGAACGGCTTCAGCCAGGCTGGTGCGCCGGTGATGATGCGCGAGTCGGTGAAGATGCCCACGAGCGACGGAACGGCCACGAGCAGCATCAGCGTTCCCACCGCCGTCAACGGCGGGCTGGCCCGCCACAAGTGGGCAAACAGGCGACCTAGTGGTGATTTCATTTTGCCACTCCATGTTGACATCGTCAACATAACCATACCACAGGATGTTGACGCTGTCAACACTCGACGGTAAATTGGTCCGCCATGGTCACATCGAAGCGTCCGGACCCCGCCCCCCGCCCCTACCACCACGGCAACCTGCGCCGCGCCCTGCTCGACGAGGCGCTCGCCACCATACGCGAGGACGGTGTGGAGGGGCTGACCCTGCGTGAGATCGGCGCCCGGGTCGGCGTCTCGCGCAGCGCCCTCTATCGCCATTTCGCCGACAAGCGCGCGCTGCTCACCGCGGTGGCGACCGAGGGGTTCCGCGCGCTCCGGCAGCAGCTGGTCGCAGCGTGGGAGGAAGGCGGTCGCGGAGATGCGGCGTTCTATGCCATGGGCGTGGCGTACGTCCGCTTCGCCGTCGCCAACCCGGCGCACTATCGAGTGATGTTCGGCGGCTTCGTGGATCCGGAGGTCCGGGATCCGGAGCTTGCAACCGAGGCGGAGGGAGCCTTCCAGGCGCTGGTGGACGCCATCGTTGCGCTACAGGGGGAGGCGCTCTTTCGCGGTGACGATCCCGTGCTGATGGCCAGATACGTCTGGGCGCTCGTGCACGGCATGGCCATGCTCGGCATCGACGGTCGGCTGCGAGAGCCGGGTGCCGTCGATGAGCTGATGCGGTATGGGTTCGAGCGGCTTCGGACTGGAATCAGGACGGACGCCCCGCCTCCCCGGTGAGCTGGGGAAGCAGGGCGGCAGGTGCGGTCAGGGCAGTGCGGCTGCGGGCACAGCGACCGGCTTGTCGGCGAAGGTGGCGGTTGATTGCAGGATCGCCACCTCCTCAGGCGTCATGTCAACCGGGATGTCGCCGAACAGGGGCGTCGTGAGGTAGCGCTCACCGGTATCGGGCAGCATGCAGAGGATGGTGGAGCCCTTGGCAGCCCCCTTGGCGACCTCTATCGCCGCCGCGAAGGTTCCGCCCGCGGAGATGCCCACGAAGATCCCTTCCACCGCCGCGAGCTGCCGGCTCCACCGCATCGCGTCCTCCTTCGGCACGGTGATCACCCGGTGGACCTGCCCGGCGTCGACGGCATCGCCGGCGAGCTTCGGCAGGAAATCCGGACTCCAGCCCTGAATCGGGTGCGGCTTCCATGCCGGGTGGCGGGCCGAAGGCGACCCATCCGGATTCCGCTCCTGCCGTGTCCCGCTCGACACGATCGGCGCATCGGTGGGTTCCGCCAGGACGATGCGGGTCTCCGGCCGCTCCTTCGCGAGCACGCGGGCGACGCCCTTGAGCGTGCCGCCGGTCCCGAAGCCGGTGACCCAGTAGTCGAGCCGCTCCCCGGCGAAGTCGGCTACGATCTCTCGGGCCGTGGTACGGGAGTGGAAGTCGGCGTTCGCTTCGTTCTCGAACTGTCGGGTCAGGAACCA
>DATAFP010000219.1:0-1515 GCA_036257415.1 Gemmatimonadales bacterium | reverse complement strand
GCCGGCCGTCTCACGCGCTTGTGCGTAAGCGGCGTCGAAGCCGTCGGTGACGAAGTGGAAGGCGGTCCCGCCTTCCATCTCGATCGGCTCGTGGGCGTGATGGGTGAGCACAAACACCGGCGCGTGGTAAGGCGGCTCGGGACCCCACCAGCCGCGCCAGTCCTCATCCCACTCGCCGCGGATCGGCCCGAACATGTTCCGCCCCATGACGTAGGCCCCGCGTGAGCGCATGAGCCAGCCGGTCGCCGTCGCGTCGGCATCGTTGGCGCGCTCGTCGCCGAGATGCCAAGCGTGGAGCTCGCGCCCGCGTTTGCCGAGTGGATCCTCGCGGCTCTGGTCGGGCCCAGCGACGAAACCGTCGAGCGAGATCGACATGTGGCAGGTGGTGTCCGGCATCGGCGCCCTCCCAAGGCGGTTTGCGATCTGCAAGTGGCGGCAGCACCCTAGTCCAGGCGGTGGATTTCAATCCACCGACCTCACGATTATGAGTCGTGCACGAGGCTGTGAACCGCGGCGCAGCGCGGCGGCTCGAGCACTCGAAAGTCCTGGAAGTCGCAGACATCGCGAACGCGACGCTCGCTCGCGCTTAACCGGGGTTGTGCTCCGGCGTAGACGCGTGGTAGACGCCGAGCGACTTGCCGGTACGACCGGGATCGCCGCCGTGACATGAGATGTTTCCTGGCTCTGGGCTCGGGCGGAGCTCCTGGTTGTGGTCCAGGCGGTCGCGGGTTCGAGTCCCGTCGCTCACCCTTCAAGGAACATCTGCAATACGCAGGTTTCCAACCTGGCAGGTAATTAGAGAGGTTCGGCCGCGCGGGCTCCAATCGGGCTCCAATTCTCACCATTACCCGCATGCCGGTCCCAACCGTCTTTGGGGGGAACGGGCCTTGTGGGGACCCTGTCCCCGGCCGGTGGGGTGATGAGCCTCGCGAGATGCCTGACGTGGCCGAGCACCCGTTAGGGGGACAGCTCTCGCGACCCCGACCAATACGCTCTCGCTCGGGCTCATAACCCGAAGGTCGCGGGTTCGAATCCCGCCCCCGCTACTCAGAGAGGCCCGCAAATGCGGGCTTTTCCTCGTGAAGAGCCCGGTGCGAAGGGAGCGCCGTGGTTCCAATGTGGTTCCAATTTCTCAGGCCGGTGTGCCCGAGCCGTCCTCGCCCGGTTCAGCATCGATTGCATGAGCACACGTCTCTTGACCGCAGCAGAGGTCGCCGAGCTGCTCGGTGTGCCGATCTCCTGGGTGTACGAGCAGTCGCGCCGGGGCCTGATCCCCACGGTGGCGCTGGGGCGCTACCGCCGCTTCCGCGAGCAGGCGATCACGGCGTGGATCGAGCGGCTGGAGCAACGCGCGCCGCGCGGCTGACGTTTCGGCCGCGGCGGAGGTGCGCTGATGGCGCGGCGAAGCTACGGGAGCGGCTCGCTTGTGGTCCGCGTCGACGGCAAGGGCGCAGAGACGTGGTATGGGCTCTGGCGCGTTCAGGGGAGGCGCGTCAAGCGCTCGCTTGGCCCCAA
>DATAFP010000209.1:0-6371 GCA_036257415.1 Gemmatimonadales bacterium | reverse complement strand
GCCGTGTAACTCCCGGCGACGACTGCCAGGCCAGCAAACGCGAGTCCGCCTCCGAGGAGGGCCCGCCGCCAGGTAAACCACTGGGTGGCTCCCTGCTCCGACGGCGTTACCACCGCGGTGGTGCGCGCGAGCGCCCGCCGCCGCTCGTGCAGGCTGGTCACGAGCATGATGGGCAGCCCGATCAACAGCAGAATCGCCGCTCCCCACAGCACCCAATCCGGCAGCCCCAGCCGGTACATCAGGAACGCCACGATTCCCAGCACCAGCGCGGAGGCCGCAGCGAAGAACACTGCCACTCGAACCGGGTTCGCTCGACGAAGCGCAGCCTCTGTTCCTGAGGAGATCGGCTGCTGGGCGCCGGTCGGCTGCATGCCCCCGCTCGGCGTGGAGGCGTGATCGAGCTGGGGTGCGAGCTCGGCCGCCGTCTGCCACCGATCCGCCGGGCGCTTCTCCAGGCACCGCATCACGGCGCCGGACAAAGCAGGCGGACAGGCCGGCCGGCGGGCCGATAACGGCTCGGGCGCCTGGGTGATCTGCGCCGCGAGCATCGCCTGTGGGGTAGGCGCCGAAAACGGCGGCTGGCCGGCGAGCATCTCGTACGCCAGGACGCCCACCGAATAGATGTCCGCGCGGTGGTCCACATGGGGATCGGCGGCCGCCTGCTCGGGAGCCATATACGCCGGTGTTCCGAGGGCCACGCCGAGCGACGTCAACGTGGACCCGCCCGCCCGCCCATCAGCCTGTCCGCCCTCGAGCGCCTTCGCCACGCCGAAATCGGTCACCACCGCGTGACCTTCCGCCAGCAGGATGTTGTCCGGCTTGATGTCGCGGTGTACCACGCCGTGACGGTGGGCGTACGCCAGCGCATCGACTACCTCGCGCAGGATGCGGGCGGCCTCCGCGACCGGCAGCTCCCCCTCCCGCGCAAGCTTGACCCGGAGCGACTCGCCCTGGATCAGCGGCATGACGTAGTACAGGAGGTCGCCGGCGGCGCCGGCGGTGAGGAGCGGGACGATGTGCGGATGCTGCAGTCGCGCCGCGAGCTGGATCTCGCGCTCGAAGCGTTCGGCGTTGACCCCGGCGCCCATCTCCGGCGGCAACACCTTGATGACCACGTGGCGGCCGAGACGGGTCTCCTCCGCAAGGAAGACGCGACTCATTCCGCCGCCGCCCAGCTCGCGCTGGATGCGGTACGCCTCGCCGACAGCCGCCTGAACCCGCGACTCGAGACTGATGGGAATGGACCGGGTCAGAGGTTCCGAAAGCTACCTGCGGCGTTATGGCTCGGCCACCGTGACGGCCCCGGGCCCGTTAGAGCGGAATGGTTTCGCCCAGTCCGGCATACCGGTACCCAGCCGCGAACCTCCGCCGGAGCGCTGCGAATGCCGGTTCGCCGGTGCAGTGGCCCGGGGCGATCTGATCCAGGCGAAACCGATCACGGAGGGCGGAGGCCAGTCGGTCGATCTCCGCGTCCGGCGTCGCGACCAGATGCAGCCCACCGACGATTAGGTGCGCATGGGGCGACACTGCGGCTGCGGCGTCCAGGATCTTCTCGATGCCGGGATGCGAGCAACCCACGAGCACCACAGTGCCCTCGGCCGTCTCGAGCACCAGCGAGAGCTCCTTCAGCTCGATCGTGCCCGGACGATCGGACACGGTCGCCACCAGTGTAACTCCCGGTCCGATTCGTGTCGTGCTGTCGACCCAGGAAAAGCGGGCGGCGGGCCAAGGTGTGCCTGAGTTCAGCGTGTTGGGCATCGCGCCGCCGAAGTACCGCTGTTCGGGCGGGAGTGTGCTGTCACGCCGTACGAATGCATAGTCGACGGCGTTGCCGAAAACGCCGAATCCTTCCCTGGGCGTATAGATTCGGACCTTCGGGTTGACCCGCAGCAGATAGTTGAGGCCGGAGGTGTGATCGCCGTGCCGGTGGGACACGACCACATAGTCGAGGCGGCGGAGGTCGACGCCGAGCTTTTGCACATTGTGCTCGAAGATCGCCGCATTGTTGCCGGTATCGAACAGAATGCGTTGACCACGATACTCGACGAGCGCGGCGAAGCCCCAGTCACGGGTGAGGCCGGCTCGCCTGCCGAATGCGTCGTAGAGGATGGTGACCCGATCCGCGGTCGGTCCTCCCGCGGTCAGCTCCGACGCGGAAGCGAGAGCAACCGAAACAGCCAGAATGCCGCCGGCGACTCGCATTAACTCCTCCTTAGGCTTCGTCGTCGCTCGGCGCCGCCTGCGGCTCTGGGGTATACCCCCGCCGCCCCATGGCGGCATAAGTGAGCTTCTTGCCCAGCTCCACGCCCGGTTGATCGAACGGATCCACCCCATACCAGACGCCGGCATACCCGGTGGCCAGCTGGAAGAACATGATCAACTCGCCGAAGGTCTGGGGTGTCAAGGCCGGCAACCGCAGAGTGCAGTTCATGCGTCCGACCCGCGCGAGCGCCGCCGACGTGGCTTCATACTCCGCACGGAGCAGACCACCCAGCGTATGACCGGGCAGGTAGGCCAGTTCGTCCGGGAGCCCGTCGCGGGGGGGAATCGGAACATCGGTGCCAAGGTCGTCGATCATCACGAAGCTGATGACCTTGTCGTACGGCCCCTCCATGAAGAGCTGTACCTGGCTATGCTGGTCGGTGGCCCCGATCGCACCGACGGGCGTCGGGCCCGCGAACACCACGCGGCCGCTTCGGTCCACCCGCTTCCCCAGGCTCTCGGCCCAGAGCTGCCGATACCACTCAGTGAAATCACGCAGGCGGTCGGTGTACGGCATCAGAACGTGGACCCGCGCCCCCAACGTCGCATCAGCCGACCAATGCAGTCCGGCGTATAGCGCCGCCGCGTTTCGCCGCAGGTCGTCGGAGGACGCGCGTTCCACCGCCGCTCGCGCCCCGGCAAGCAGCTGCTGGATGTCGATCCCGACCAGGGCCGCGGGCAGCAGGCCGACCGGCGAGAGCACGCTGTACCGCCCTCCGACCGCGGGCGGCACCGTCAGGGTGGCGATCCCCTCCCGCGCCGCGAGCTCGCGCAACGCGCCGCGCTCGGGATCGGTGGTGAACACGAGGTGACGGAACGCCGCCGAGCCCAGCGCGTCCTCCAGCCACGCCCGAACCACCAGGTACTGCGCCATGGTCTCTGCCGTCCCGCCCGACTTGCTGATCACGTTCACCAGCACCCGGCGGGGGTCGATGCGCTTGAGCGCCGCGGCGACCGAGGTCGGGTCCACGTTTTCCAGCACGGTGAGCCGGGGGAAAAAGTCCCGGCCTTCGTCGTCGAGCTCGTTCCATGCCGGTGAGCGCAGCGCCCCCAGGAGCGCGCGGGCACCGAGCGCCGATCCGCCGATGCCGAGCACCAGCACGTGGTCGTGCGCCTGACCCAGTCCTTCGGCGAAGCTCGCAATTTCCTTGACGGTGGCGCCCTGGTCGATCAGATCGTGGAACCCATATTCGCCCCGGCTGCGGCGGTCCCGCACCTCGGCTTGCACCGCCGGAAAGCGTGGCTCGAGCTCCTCCAGCCGGGCCCGGGGCAATCCGTGCTCCCGATCGAGTCCGTCCTGGAACAAACGCCCGTACGCGAACCGGATCACTCGACCTCCACAGTGAGCCCATCGTAGGCCGGCAGGATGCCGGGCGGAAGCTGGTTTTCCAGCTCCGCATGGGCGGTCTCGTGCGTGAGATGAGTAAGGTACGTCCGCTCGGCCCCGAGGTCCTGCGCGGTCTCGATCGCTTCGGCGATGCTGAGATGGGTGGGGTGGGGGCGCCACCAGAGCGCGTTCAGCACCAGTACCCGGAGCCCGCGGAGCCGGCACCGCTCCTCCGCCGGCACCGACTTCACATCGGTGATGTACGCGAGGTCGCCGAACCGGTAGCCGAACACGCGCAGATGCCCGTGCTGGAACGCGAGCGGCAGCACGGGAACGTCGGCTACGGTCGTCGCGCGGCCGGGTTCGAGCGGCCGGAGATCGAGGCAAGGCTTGGAGGTTCCCTCGTACGGCCGCACACTGTCATTGAAGATGTAGTCGAACGACATCCGAAGCCGCTCGAGCGTTTCCGGCGGGCCGTAGATGGGTAGCGGCTTCCGCTGGCGCACGGAGAACATCCGTAGATCATCGATCCCGTTGATGTGATCGGCGTGGGCATGCGTATACAACACCGCATCCACACGCGACTGCTCCGCGGCCACCAGCTGCAGCCGGAGCTCGGGAGGTGTATCGATCAGGATGGAGACCTCACCCACCTGAAGCAAGGCGCCGGCTCGGGTCCGCCGGTCGCGCGGATCGCGCGACTGGCACACGGCGCAGCCGCAGCCGATCTGGGGAACCCCGAACGACGTTCCCGTGCCCAGGAAGGTCAGTCGCATCCGGAGCTCACACCGCTTCGATCTTCAGCAAATTGGTGGTGCCCGGCTGATCGAACGGCACGCCCGCGGTGACCACCACCCGCTCGCCGGGCTTGGCCAGGCCAAGCTCGAGCAGCTTGTGGCGCGCGATGGTCAGCAGCGAATCGTACGTCGGCAGGTGGTCCACCAGCGCGGGGACGACGCCCCACACGAGCGCGAGCTGGCGGAACGTCTCGGGCTCGGGCGTCACCGCGAAGATCGGGACTTGGGGGCGATAGGAGGCGACCGTGCGGGCGGTGAATCCGCTGCTGGTGAAGCAGACGATGAGCGGAGCCGCCATCAGCTCGGCGGCGGCGCAGACCGCCACTGCGATGGCGTCCTCCGTCCGCGTGGGCAGGAGCTCGTTCCCTTCCCCGCGCCGCAGCCGCTCCATCTCCTCCCGCCGCCGGCCCACCGCCATGTCGAACGCCGGGCTCCGCCCCTTACGGTTCTTCTCCAGCTCGCGAGCAATGCGCGCCATCGCCTGCACCGCCTCGAGGGGATAGTCGCCCACCGCCGTCTCGGCCGACAGCATCACCGCGTCGGTGCCGTCGAGGATCGCGTTGGCCACGTCGGACGCCTCGGCGCGGGTGGGACGCGGATGATGGATCATCGATTCCAGCATCTGAGTCGCGGTGATGACCGGCTTGCCATGCAGGTTGGCCTCACGGATGACCCGCTTCTGGGCCAGGGGCACTTCCTCGAACGGCAATTCCACGCCAAGATCGCCCCGGGCCACCATGATCGCGTCGGCGGCCTTCAGGATGCCGGTGAGATTGTTGAGCGCGGTGTCCTTCTCGATCTTGGCGATCAGTCGCATCGAACGCGGCACCAGCCGGCGCACCTCCTCCAGATCCTCTGGCTTTCGGACGAACGAGACGCCGATGTAGTCCACCCCGAGCGCCACCGCCCGCGCCACCTCTTCCCGGTCCTTCTCGGTGACCGCCGGGGCGCTCACCTCCACGCCGGGCAGATTCATTCCTTTGTTCGGCTTGAGCTCGCCGCCATACCGCACCCGGCCGCGCACCCGGTCGCCTGCGATCGCCACGACCTCGATATTCAGGAGGCCATCATCGAGCAGGATGGTGCTCCCCTCGCGCACGTCGGCGGCGAGCGCCGCGTAGGTCGTCGGAATATCGCCGTTGTCGGCGGCGGTCTCGGGCGCGAACACAACTTCCTGCCCGGTTTCGAGCAGGAGCGGCGCGGGCAGCCGTCCCACCCGGATGCGCGGACCGTGCAGGTCGAGCAGGATCGCGGCGCTCGAATGTCCGCGCCGCTCGGCGATGACCTCCTTGAGCTGGGTGATCCAGCGGGCGCGAATCTCGGGCGTGCCGTGTGACGCGTTGACCCGGACGACATTCACGCCCGCGTCGAGCAGCGCGCGCATCTTGGCCGGGCTGTCCCACGCGGGACCCAGGGTGGCGACGATCTTCGTACGGCGCACGACGGTTTGCGTCAACTCCAGTCCTTTGCAGATGCGAACCAGCAGTCTAATAGCGGGCCTTCACGCCTGCATCACGACCTCCCCGCCCACGACGGTGAGCCTGACGCGGGCATGGCGGAACGCGTCCACATCCCCGTGCGCCAGCGCGGGATCGACATCCCAGGCGACCAGATCCGCATCGAAGCCGGGTGCGAGAGTGCCACGGTGCGACGCGATCCCGCCCGCGACTGCGTTCCCGCGGGTGTAACCGCTGAGCACCTCGGTGAATCCGAGACGCTGGTCGGGATACCAGCCATTCGCGGGCGATCCACCACCACTGCGCCTCGCCATCGCGGCATACACGCCCTCGCGCGGATCGAGCGACGCCACCGGCGCGTCGCTCCCGAGCGCGAGCACGGTTCCATGTTCCGCCAGGCTGCGGAATGCGTACGCGCCGGCGCCCCGGCTCCCCCAGTGC
The DNA here is from genome assembly GCA_036257415.1 of Gemmatimonadales bacterium. GTDB lineage: Bacteria > Gemmatimonadota > Gemmatimonadetes > Gemmatimonadales > GWC2-71-9 > DASQPE01. The sequence continues at coordinate 87 of DATAFP010000209.1, read as the reverse complement.
CGGTCCACCAGCGGGATATCGGTGAGGAGATGCACCGGCTGCACCGATCCGATCAGCCCGGCCGCCGCCGCCCGGCCGACATCCGCC
>DATAFP010000196.1:0-14155 GCA_036257415.1 Gemmatimonadales bacterium | reverse complement strand
GCTGGGGTTGCTGATGTCGCTCGCGGCGGACGACCGCGAGGGGCGTCCGCCGCGCCCTCGCCTTCGCCATGCGGGCGAGGTGGGTGCGCTCCGCCCGCTCAATATCAGGAACCTCCGGCCTGGCGCGGGGGTTCGGATGCGGCTCCTTCGCATCCTGATGACGAACGCATGCAGCTTCAACTGCCACTACTGTCCCATGCGGCGGGACCGGGCCCTGCCGCGCACGCTGCTCAAGCCGGAGGAGCTGGTTCGCATCTTCCTCGGTGCGCTCGACCGCGGATGGTGCGAGGGCCTCTTCATCACTACCGGCATTCCGGGCCGCCCGGTCCACGTCACCGACCAGCTGATTACAGCGCTCGAGCTCTTGCGTGAGCGGCATCGGTTCCGAGGCTACATCCACGTCAAGCTGGTGCCGGGCGCGGACGATGCGCAGATCGAGCGGCTCACCGCGCTGGCAAGCCGGGTGTCGGTCAACCTCGAGGCACCCTGCGGCGCGAGCCTGGCGCAGATTGCCCCGGACAAGAACTTCGATGTGACGCTCAATGGGTTCGAGCGAGTCCGCTCGCTGGTGGTGCTGGAGCGCGCCGCCCGGGGCGCCGGGCGTCCCGCCGATCCGCTCCATCCCGGCGGCGCGTCGGGCATGACCATGCAGTTCGTCGTCGGCGCAACGGCGGACAGCGACCGGACTCTCATCGGCACGGTGGAGCGGCTCAGTCGGGCGGGCGGGGTGCGTGGTCCGCACTTCAGCGCGTTCCGGCCCATCGCACGTACACCGATGGAGGATGTGCCGGCAGCGCCCGCCATGCGGGAACACCGGCTGTATCAGGCATCGTATCTGATGTCGGACTACGGTTTCACCGCCGAGGAAATGGTGTACGAGCGGAGCGGCAACCTGCCGCTCGCCACCGATCCCAAGACGGCTTGGGCCCTGGCCAATCCCGAGCGGTTTCCGGTGGAGCTCGGTTCTGCGGCCTACGACGACCTGGTGCGGGTGCCCGGCATCGGGCCGGTGGCGGCGAGGCGCATCGTCGAACGGCGGCGCCGCATCGTGATCCGCGGCCTGGCCGACCTCCGCGCCCTCGGCGTGCTGACGACGCGGGCGGCGGGCTTTCTGACCCTCCGTGGTCGGCGGCTCGCGACCACCCGGTGGAGCGAGCAGCTCGGCTTCTGGGCGCCGGAGGAAGACGTAGGCGTGCACCATGTCGTGTACGAGGTCAGTCCGGGGACGTTTCGCTAGCCGCCGGTACGCTGGGCCATGAAGATCTCGCGGTCCCACGGGTCCACCGACGCCCGGGCTGCGAGCCCAACGTCGCTAAACCAGCCGAGCCATTGGGCTCGGGCAAACAGGCCTTCGAGATGCCGGTCGTGGGTGAGCGTGACCGAGCCGTCGACGTGACGCAGCAGGAAAGCGTAATCCACCACGTAGGTGTCGTCGCCGGGATCAGGATCGGAGGACCACTCGAGGTAGCGAAGCCCGCGTCCATCCGGGGCGTCGTGCCCGCCATGATCGGTGCCTGGAGCGAAGTTCTCACGGATGAAGTCCGGGATCACGACGACGGTGCCGCCGATGCGACAATGCACGGCGGCGGTTCGAAGTGCCGCCTGCACCTGGGCGGGGTCGGTGGCGTACATGATCGCGTCATGAATCAGGACCACGTCAAAATCGCGGCCGAGTCGGAGTGACCGCATGTCCCCGAGCAGATGCTCGCATTCGGGATTGATCCGCCGGCTGACGGCCAGCATACCGGGCGCGCGATCGGTGAGCGTCAACCGGAGGTGCCGCTTGAGATGAAAGGCGAGACTGCCGCCGCCGGCGCCCAGCTCGAGCAGGGCCGCGCCCGGCCTTATGGCCGTGGCGAGTCGCGCCAACAGATCGGCGGCCTCCTCCGCGTAGTCGTCCGGCGGGGAAAACAGCGGCCACCACTCGGCCAGCTCGTCGTAGAGGCGGGCGTGCCCAGGAGTTGAGCCCGATTCTTTCACGCGGCGAGCTCACGACCTCCGTGTCGCCCGCCGCTTCGCTTTCCTTCTCGCCTTGCTCCGGGTTCGGGTCGGTTTGCGGGCCTTCCCCGTGACCTTGGCATTCGGGTTCGATTTCAGGTTGCGCTTTGACTTCGTCTTGGACTTCGCTTTGCGCTTCGTGGCGGTGCGTTTCACCCGCTCGGGGAGCTCGGCGCGTCCCGTATCGCGGTTCCATCGCTCGTAGGCGTCGGGCGTGATCTCGCCCTTTACCAGGAGCTCGGCAAACTTTCGGCGCTGAGCTTTGCTCTTGAATCGCATTCCGCGACCTACGGTTGCGGGTGGCGGGTAAGCCGGAGCGATAGATGCCGCTTTACGTCCGGCCATTCCTCGGCCACGATGCTGAACATGACTGTGTCGCGCACTGAGCCGTCGCGCCGGGGTTGGTGACGGCGGATGACACCGTCCTGTTTGGCGCCGAGCGCGGCGATGGCCTTCTGCGACGCGAAGTTGAAGTTGTCGGTGCGGAATCCGACCGCGCGACAACCCACGGTCTCGAAGGCGTGACCGAGCAGAAGCAGCTTGCAGGCGGTGTTGATGAAGGTGCGCTGCCACCGAGCCCCGTACCAGGTGTAGCCGATTTCTACCCTGTCGGCGGCGGCGATGATGTCGTGATAGCGGGTGCTGCCCACGACCGCGTCGGTAGCAACCTCGCGCACCGCCCAGGGCAAGAATCGGCCGTCCCGCTGCCCCTCGAGCGCTTCCTCGATGTAGCCCGCAGTCTTGTCAGGCTCGGGCACAAGAGTGAACCACAGCTCCCAAAGCCGTCCGTCGGACGCCGCGGCGGCGAGCCCGTCTGCGTGGTCGAGGTTGAGCGGCTCCAGCCGGACGCCGTGTCCCTCCAGCGTGACCGGCGACAGGACGATCACGATCGTGCAGCCGCGGGGTTCAGCTCCGGGCCCCAGGCGGGCGGTAGTCCACGCTCCGCTTCACCGCCGCGTCCATCTCCTCCGGCGTCACCAGCGGAATGGTGCGCAATTGAGCCGCGCCCACTGCATTGACCGCCACACTGATCGCCATTGCGGCAGTCGCGTCCGGGAGCTCGGCGATGACGAACGCGTCCGACTCGCCCAGCGCGAAATAGAAGCTCTCCAACTTCCCGCCGGACTGCTCGACGAGCCGCTTCACGACTGCGCGGCGTGCGCTACCGCCCTCTTTCATCAGACCGTGCGCGCCCTGCGGCGTATACGACACCTGCCAGAGATACTTCGACATCTCGTGCTCCTGTACCCTGGGAAGACTCTAAGCTACTCTCGCCGGCGGTTCGCGCGAGGCGGGCCGTGCAGGGATCAGCCACCGGGCGGCGAGCTGAATGCCGATGTCGTAGGTCAGATGGACCAGGATCGCCAGCAACAGCCCTCCGGACCACAGGACCAGCGACTGGAGACCCAGCCCGAACAGCCCGCTCATCACGACGCCCCGCCAGCCCTGCGCGGCATGGGTCAGACCAAAAACAGCACTGGTGAGGAGTGACGAGATGAACGGCCGATCGATCACTCGCGACGCCAACGCGAACAGGGTGCCCCGGTAGGCGAACTCCTCGGCCACCGCGGCCGCGACCATTGCGGCAGTCCAGAGGGCCCAGTCGCGCCCGCTCTTCGGAGCGAGAAGGTGACTGATCTCAGGGGCGGAGCCGGCGGGCTCGCGGAACCAGACCGCGAGGATGACGGCGACCCCGAGCAGGCCGATTGCGGGTACCACGGTATCAGGCGCGACCCGCGCGCTCCAGCCGATGGGCACATCCGCACCGCGCTGGGCGAGAGCGGCCAGGCCGGCCAGTACCGCCTGGATCAACAGGAGCTGAAGGTAGAGCGCCGTCGGCGTGACCGATTCGATCGACGCGTTCCGGCTGTGGCGTGCGTTGATGACGGCGATCGCAGGGAAGGCGATCACCGTCACCAGAACGAAGGGGAGGGCCCAGAGCATCGGCGCCAATCTGCCGGGTCGCATGGACCCCGGCAAGCGGCCCGGCCTAGCGGTAGCCGCCGGACGCAACCGGGATCTCACCGGTCAGCCAAGCGGCGTCTCGGCCACCATCTGCTCGTTTCGATGCTTCGACAAGTATCGAAATGATGAATGTCCGCCGGGTCGGGGCGGTTCCCGCCGCTCAGATCTTGGCGAGGCGGGTCAGATAGGCGCGGAGGACGTCCCGCTGGAGGATGAGGTTGGCGAACTTGCCGTCGCGCACGATCTCGATCAGCCCCGCGGTCTCCAGCTCCTTGATGTGGTGGGAGAGCGTCGACGGGCTGATCCGGTGTGCCTCGTGCAGCGCGCTGCACACTACCGGACCGTGGGACGATCCGAGCTCCTTGAGGATCTGGTAGCGGCGGGGCTCGGCGAGGGCACGGGAGATCCGGGCAAACTGCCGATCGGTGAGCCGGTTGGCTTTCGAGGGAGCCATTCGGCCAACGTTACACGGCCCCTCGGTGAGCCGCCACGGCGCCTCCCGGATCGCTGTCCGCCGCCGCCGCCCAGGGGATGACGATCCAGCCGATCAGCGCGAACCAGCCGAGCGCAGCGGGGTTGGGCGGCGGCGGGGACCAGGGCCCCGAGGCCCACATCACCGTGGTGACTGCAACCAGGGACCAGAACACCAGCTTCGCGCCGAGCCCGGCGAAGTGTCGGCCCCGCAGGTACAGGACAATGCCGGCGATCCACAAGCTGCCCTCGACGAGGAACGTCGCGGGGATCGAGTTCCACAGGCCGAGGCCGAGCCGCGGTGAACGGCCCGGCCAAAGCGGCATATCAGGCGCGTGGCTGATGAAGTCCAGAACCCAATGGCTGACGACCAGAGCTAGGAGCAACAGCGGCGGGCCGGGCACCTTGAACCCGCGGGCGAGGGCGGCAAACGCCACGCCCCAGACGATTGCCATCACCAGACTGTGAGACCAGGGATACGAATCGAATATCAGCGGCGTGAAGGCGGTGGCGCCCGGGGCGATACGCACCCGCTCGAGGCCGGCGAGCACGAAGATGGGCCAGAGCAGGTCCAACGCGGTCACCTCGGCCATGAGCCAGCCGAGATTGGTGCGGGGGGCGGCGCGCTTGGCCGCGAGTGCGACGGCGAGGTGCCCGATGAACATGCGCTACTGCGCCACGGCGAGCGGATCGATGCCTTTCGCCAGGTCGAACGATGCGCCGACCGCGCCTACCACTGCCGTCCGCCGGGTGAGGCCGCCGAACTCTCGCAAGCGGAACACCGCCTCGATGCCCGTGCAATGGGCGCCGAGCAGCACCGACACCTTGTTCTCCTTGAGGCGTGCGGCGGTCCACTCCAGTGTCTGAGCGGAGGCAGCGAAGAGGTGGAGTCCGCCCAGCACGGCGTACGCCGGACGATCGCCCACCGTACGGCGCGCGAACTCCACGGTATTCACCACGCCGGCGTGACCACACCCGGTGAGCACAACGAGACCCTTGTCGGTGTTCACGACCAACGACACGTCTTCAGGAATGGTGTCTTCCGCGAGTCCCTTCTCGGTGACGATGCGGGTTCCCGGACTCCAATTCCGCTCCGGGTGCTTGCGCGGCACCGGCCCCGAGACCCACGCGCCGGGAGCGAGCTCGGCCGGTCTGTCGTGCACTACAAAAACGGCGCCGGTCCGCTCGAGGCTGTCCCGAAGCGCTACCATCGGGGTGGCTTCTCGATCGCTGTTCGGCTGGCGCCGGGGCAGGAAAATCCCCGGCGCCACGTGGATTCGCGACAGCGCCCTTGGGTTGGCCCTCATCAGCTCGCGGCGGAGTGTGAGCAATCCGCCGACATGATCGTCGTGATGATGGCTGAGCACTACGTCGGTAACAGTGGACAGATCCACGCCCAACTCGCGCGCGTTCTTGAGCACGGTCTCGGGATAGTACCCCGTGTCGAACAGGATGCGGCGGCCATCCGCCTCGACCAACGCCGAAAATCCCCACTACAGGCGGACGCGCCGGTCCGCCTGCGACCAGCGCGCTGACGAGAGCGGGGGCGGTCAGGTTGATCATGATGTGACTGCGATCATGCCCGGCTGGCCGGCGTGAGGATGGCTTCGAGCGCGCCGAGCCGTTCGGCCCACCAGGCTTTCATCCGGTCGGCGGACGGCTTGTCGGCGAGCTTCCGGTGCTGTACCGCCACCTGGGCTTTGGCCGTGCCCATCCCGATGAAGTACAGGTCTACCGCAGTGCCGTCGGGCCAGGTGACGCGCATGCTCTTGTCGCGGGTCGCGGTGCGCACGCTGAGCTTCACATCGCCGAGCCAGCGGCGCCGGGTGCGGGCGTCCTGGAACGCACGATAGACCCGGCGCAGCGGCGCCTTGAACACCTTACTCTTGCTGGCCTCGAACCCGCCGCCGCGGCGCTGCCCGATCGCGCGGAGACCCTTGATGCGTTCGTAGCCCACGGTGACCGTCTGGGTCCACCAGCCTGGCACCTTGTACTTCTCGTGTACGTAATCGGCGATCTCGCGGTGAGACCACTCATGCGCCCCAGCGCGGTCGAGCGCGTACACCCAGCGCTCCCAGGTGCATCCCGTCTTCGTCTGGATCGTGGCGTCGCTCATGCCGGCGAGCTTGGCAAAATCGGGTGCAGGCTCCGCGGGCGGAGCCGAGGACGTCGATCGGGGGGACGGCTTTTGGAGAAGTTGCGCCCGGGCGGTGGTATAGGCTTCGCCCGTCTTCTGCATGCGGGCGCGCACGACGCGCTTGAAGTCCTTGTCGGCAGGCATCGGATTCGTCCTTTGGTCGGGCCGCGGGCGCACTCCCCAGCAGCGGCGCCACACGGCGACGCAAAGGAACTCGCGCTGCGATCCGGGAGTCTGCCCCCCTTTGCCTCTCCATGGACCCTCGCTGGGGGAGGGTCTCCGAGGTTGGGCGTGGACCGCCGCCCGAGCGTCTAGGATGCCGCCGGCGGCCGGGACGCGCAAGACGGGCTGGAGCTTCGAAGGGGCGTCGCTAGCCCGGAGGGCGCCGGTACAGCCGCCGCAGCTCGGCCTTCGCGGCCTCGAGGCGACGCCGCTGCGCGGCCGACAGCGACTTGCCCGCCCGATTGATGTAGAACGTGAGCATCGACATCGCGGAGCGGTACGGTTCCGCCTTCCGGCGCCGGCTCCGATCCGCCGAGCGCTTGAGCGATCGGGCGATGCTGCGCGGGTCGCTGCGGGTGAAAACCCCGGGATCGAGATCGAGCGCGTTGCTCCCTTCAGTCACACGCTGAGACCACCGTTTCGTCGCCATTTGACGTCGCTTCCGCCGCAATCAGTGGCCGACGATGTGCAGGATGTTTCCGTCGGGATCCTTGAACCACGCCGCACGGAAGTCGCCCGCCACGTGGACGTCGTCCTTGAGGGTGAGGCCCGGCAGGTCGTAGTGCTCGAACGTCACACCCTTCGACCTGAGGTCGCGGACCAGCTCCTCGACGTCATCCACCACCCAGGTCGCGGTCGTCGCCTGGTTGGTGCCAGCGTACGGGGACGCATAGACCAATACCTCGGACTCCCCGCTCTGAAATCGGGAGACGCCTTCTTCCTCTGTCGTCAGCGGCTTGAGTCCCAGGGTCTTGCGGTAGAACTTCTCGGCGACGGCGAGGTCCTTCACCGGAATGGTGGCGATCGCGTCATTGTCTCCCAACATTGCTCCCCCCTTTCACGTACCGGCACTCGGGCCCGACCGCGATGCGCGGCATTACTGCCCCGGGGGGCGATCGCCGCTGTGCGCCACAGCACCGCGAGCGAAAGAGCGAGGGCGAGGACTTCGGCAGGGCGATCGGCTATACTTGAGGATGGGTCCCGCGGTTCGCGCGGCACCCTACTCCTCTCTGGAAGCAGGTTCCCATGTCAGATCCTACGCCGCGCTCGCCCCGAGCCGACGGTCCTGCGTCTTCGATGTTGGACCAGGTGAGCGATCGGGTAACAGCCGCGGCCGCGGCACTGGGTCAGCCGGCAGACGGCGGAAGTGCGGCCACACGAACCCGGGCCCTGTGGCGGGTTTTTCATGAGTTCGGAACGACGTACCGGCGGCTCCGCCGCGAGTCCGGCGCTCGGCCGGTTCCGGGCGTGCGCGACGCTGCAGAAGCGTTCCGCCGCGAGCCGACGCTGACCACCCTGGTTGCGGTGGCCGCGGCCCTCGATCAGCACGGCCTCCTGGAGCGGTCGGCCTGAGCCAGGCGTAGATACCGGCCCTCGAGCCCCCCGGCCGATCGGAGCGATCACCCCTCGACTCCGGTCTCCAGGGGCGGGTCCGGATCGTCGGAGGGCCCGCGCTCCCCGCGGTTGTTGGCCCGGTCCAGCTTGCGTTGCAACTTCTCGTCACGCTTCCGCTGCTTGTTCGCTTCCTTCTGGCGCTTCTCGAATCCGTAGTTCCGCTTGGGCACTCGGCCCTCCTTGAAGGTCTATTCGAGCGGGCTGGTGCCGGTGAAGAGCACAAGCGTCGTCTCGGGCGTCCGGCTGCTGCATTGAGTCTCCGACACCCGCGCGGTTCCCCGCTCGCCGGTATCGAGCGTCAGAGAGAGCCGCTCGTCGGGGATGATCCCGTCCGCGCTGCGCGACAGAAATTCACCCTTCCACTGGGGGCGTCCGCCGGGCGGGCCCACGGTAAGCTGCACTTCCACACTTTCCAGATCCTTGCGATTGTACCGCTCGATGCGTGCGCGGTGTGAGGGCATGCAGCACCTGCTTTCGTCAGGGGGAGGATTCGGCCGGTGGAAACGGCCGGGTAGCGGTGAACGCGTTCGCCTCCAACCAAGCGCGAAGAGCTCGTTGAAGCGCCTCGACGGGTTGTCCCGGCTCCTGCGGCATGACTGGCCAGCGCTTGCCCGCCTGTATGAGATACCACATGGCGGCCACCGCCGGCTCGCCGCGGCGATCGTTGGCCGGCCGCCCCTCATAGGAGACGAAATGAAAATCCCGACCGCGGTGCGTGACGCGGTGCTGCTCGTTCTTGTAGGCGGGCATGAGCAGGTCCAGCTGGGGAGCACCACCGCGCGGGCGGAAGTGTGTCCGGGGCGGACACAAACGGCGGGCAATCCCGCCACCCTCAATCTACACCCTCGCGACACCTCCGGTCCGCCGGGCCCCGGCTCACTTGAGAAACTCCCTCGGTCGTGGTATACTCTCGCTTGCGACGATCGCGCCGAGTGGCGTGACGGTATTCCAAGGAGCTGCGAGGGCGCCGGGAGTTTCGCCGGGGCCCTTTTGTTTGCGGCGTGGATTCGGTCGCACACCCTTCGTGAGGGCAGTTCACGAGTACAATGAGGACACTACGCAAATGCGTACCACCGGCACAGTGAAGTGGTTCAACGACGCCAAGGGCTTTGGCTTCATCACCCCCGAGGGCGGACAGAAGGACTGCTTCGTGCACCACTCGGCGATCCAGGCGCAGGGTTACAAGAGCCTGAGCGAGGGCGACCGCGTCGAGTTTGACATCGTCCAGGGTCAAAAGGGCCCTGCGGCGGAGAACGTCTCGAAGCTCAGCTGAGGCGTCGCACACGACATAGCCTTCGGGCCCCAGGGCACGGAGCAGCCTGGGTGATCAATGCTGCTACGACTCTCGACCCGGCGGGTGCGGAAGCACTCGGCCGGGCGTTTTGTCATCGGCAGGTAAGGGAAGACGGGCTTGACCGAGGCGGCCGCAATATGTAGAGTACTTTGTATCACAAAGTACATCCTCACGCCCCTCAAACCCGATGCGAACCTCCGCGGACTGGCTCCAACACTTCCAGCTCAACCAGCGAGCCCTGCTCGAGATTCCCTGGGACAGCGGTCCGGAGCTGACCCCTCCAGAGCGGGCCGCGCTTGGCCGCTCCATTGCGGAGTTCCAGCGCGGAGAGAGCTCGGAGGGTCGGCACCTCATCCACTACGCGGAGTGTTACGCGCGGGAGCGCGACGATGTCGACTACGCCCGCGCGATCAGGCTGTTCATCGCGGAGGAGCAGCGCCACGCCCACGCCCTCTCCCGGTTCCTCGGCATCAACGGCCTTCCACTGGCCCGCGGCAGCATCGCCGACACCGCGTTTCGCCGACTCCGCAACCTGTTCGGCACCCTCGAGGTATCGATCGCGATCCTCATTCTCGCGGAGATCATCGCACAGGTGTATTACCACGCACTTCACGCGGCCACGACGTCCCGCATCCTGCGCTCCCTGTGCGAGCAATTGCTTCGTGACGAAGCCTATCACGTTGAGTTCCAGGCGGAGCAACTTGGGAAGCTGTGGGCGAGCCGTGGCCGGGCACTCTATGCAGCGACACTGCTCCTGCAGCGGGTGGTCTTCTTCGGCACCTGCCTGGTGGTGTGGTTCTTCCATGCGAAGGCGCTACGGCGGGGCCACTACGGGCTCCGTCGTTTCTGGCGAAGCGCGTGGCAGCACTTCAATCAGGCGCTCCAGATCAGCAGCGACACGAGAACGGTCATCCGCGCTGCGTCGGGTGCCGGGCGCCTTACGGCTGCTGCGTGACCGTGCGCTTCTGCAGCGTAAGCGTCCCCTAACGCGGCAGGCGGCGGTCGTACAGCCGCCGCTCGCCGACCGCCCGGCGGTCGCCGATCGCCCTCCGCTCGCTCGCGTGGCGCAGCTCGACCGTACGCTCGCCAGCCACGAGGCGGCGATCCGGCAACAGATCGTCAGGGTGCGGCAAGCGGACCAACCACGCGTCCCGCACCAGGCCGCCCGCTTGCACCAGCGCGCTGACGGCCGGTCCGAGTACGGCGGCGGAAAGTCCGGTGAGCGAAGCGAGCGAGTCCGGTGTCACGCCGGGCGAGCGGCCGCTGGGGTGGCGGGTGAGCGCTCCGAGGACACGACTCTCGATCGATTGGGCGCTTGGGCCGGATGCGCCGCGGGCGACCAGGGCTCGGCCCAGCCCGCGCGCCGTGGCGCCGGCTGCGTCGGCGGCGTCGGCCAGGGAAATGGCGAGCGCCGGCGCGAGCCGGGCAGCAAGCTGATCGGGCTGATGAAGAACCTGCTCGGGTAAGGCATCGAGCGCCGCGCGCAGGGTGTCCCTCAAGGCGCGGGTGAGCTCATCGGCGGGGGTGGCGTCGGACTGCGGCATGGAATCTCCTGGTGCTGGGCTGGCCGCGGAGCCGGGGGCAGCTCACCTCTAAGCTACAGCATCAGGATGCCGCGTCGTACGCCCGCCGCGACCGCCTCCGCCCGGGTCGACACCCCGAGCTTCTCGAATAGCGACATTACGTGAGTCTTGACCGTGTGGCCGGAGATGCCAAGGCGCGCCGCGACCGCCTTGTTGCCCAGCCCGGCCGCGAGCAGGCCGAGGATCTCGAGCTCCCGCTGCGAGAGCGGCTGCCGCGGGTCGCGCACCGAGACCCGCCGCGTCGCCCGGGGGCGAGTGCCGTCGGCAAGCGCGGGGGGCGTCACGGCCAGGCCGGCGGCGACGGCGTCGAGCGCCGCGTTGAGCTCCAAGGTTGTGATGTCCAAGGGGAGAACCGCGCGGGCGCCTTGGCGCAACGGGTCGCCGGCCCAGCGCTCGATCGGCTCCGGACCCAGCACCATCACGCGGGCTGCAGCCGGAAGGGCGGGGCGCTGATCCAGCAGCGGCAGCTCTTCTGGCTCCAGCGCGAGCAGCACGACGTCAGCACCGGGTTCGGCACCGTCGCCGACCGGCCATCCGGCGGCACCGGCCACCAGGACGTCGGGCCGCCGGGCGAGCAACGCCTCGAAATGAGTCCGGGTCGCCGGGGATCGCGCGACCACGAGCACCCTGATCACGCGGCCCGGTGGGTGTCGGCCTCACCGAGGAAGCGCGCGATCGCGGCGCTTGGAATGGCGTGGGCCAGGCCGTTGACGATCAGCGTGCTGACGCCGAGAACTCGGCCGGCGGTGTCGGCGACGGGACCACCGGAGTTGCCGGGCGCAAGGCGCAGGTCCATTCGAAGCAGCCGATCCAGCGGACTCGGCCCCGCCGCGGGGACCGCGTGCACCACGCCCAAAGCCACTGCGTGAGCGAGGCCGAGCGGATGGCCGACGGCCACGACTAACTGGCCCGGCCTCGCGCCGTCCGCGGGCTCGGCGGCGGCCAGGCCGCGCGCGTTCGTTGCGATCACGGCGAGGTCACGCGACTCGTCGCGGCGGACGACGCGCCCGGGAAAGACCCGCGAATCGGCGAGGCGCACCTCGACCGGCCCCGAGGCTGCTACGTGCGCGTTGGTCACGATGAGGCCGTCGCGGCGCCAGACGACCCCTGCTCCTGCGGAGTGCCGCCCGCTTCGTACCACGACCGTAACGCGGCGAAGCCACTCGGCCAATCCCGCGACCTCGTCGTCCAGCATCAGCGTCGCCCCTCGGACCGGCGCCCTACGGTGATCGAGACGCCGACGAGCTGGCCGCCGCGCAGCACACGCAGCTCGAGCGCCCGACCCACGCGCTCGGGCCCGAGCGCCGCGAGCAGCTCGATGGGATCGCCCACCGGTTTGCCGTCCAGTCCAACGAGAATGTCGCCCAGCATCACCCCGGCCTGCTCGGCGGGGCCGTCAGGCTCGAGCGCCACCACCACGAGCCCGAGCCCGGCGCCGAGGTTGTGAGTGCGGCGGAGCGCCTCGGGCAACCGCACGGGCTGCGAAGCGATGCCGAGGTAGCCCCGAGTCACGCCGCCGGTGGCGACCACCTGATCCACCACGCGGTCGATGGTGCTGCCCGGAATCGCCAGCGCCAGCGAGCGCGCCAGCCGCGAGCTGTTCATGCCGAGCACCCGGCCACCGGCCTCGACCAACGCGCTGCCGGAGTAGCCATCGTAGATGGAGATATCGAGCCGGATGAAGCGGTCGATCCGTCCACCGTGCCAGGTGCGCCATTCGCCGTCTACCGCGCTCACCACGCCCATGCTGGCCGTGACGCTGGTTCCGGGCCTGGCCACCGCCAGCACGAGCTTTCCAGCCAGGAGCGTGGCCGCGTCGCCGCGGTCAACCGCGCGCAGCTCGGCGTCGGTGCGCAGCACCGCGATGTCGGTGGTGGCATCGCGCCCGGCGAGTGTCGCGGCAGCGCTGGCGCCATCCGGCAGTGTAAGCGTGATCTCTTCCTCCCGCGAGATCGTGCCGTTCGAGGCGACGATGATACCGGGGCGCCAGGCGATGCCGCTCGAGGGAATGCGCCGGCGCGCATGGACAGCCACGACCGAGCGCGCGGCCTGCGCGACGGCGCCGGACAGGTCGTCGGACAGGGCGGACAGAACGCCCGCCGCGGGTGAGCTGCTGGTCATGCTACCTCCTCAGACTTCAAGAACAGCGAGCAACGCGCGTAGTCGATGATCGCGGCTTGAGCCTCGAACACATCCGCGCCCACGATCGCGTCTACCTGACCTTTGAGCGCGAGGGCCTGGTTCACGTGGCTCAAGTCCATTGCTATCAGCGCGGGGACGCGCGGGGGAAACGTCGTCGAGCAGCAACCTGCCGTCGGGAACGTGGTAGACATCGAGGCGGGCGGCGAGCAGTACCGATACGGCCCGTTCGTTGATGCTCCCTCGGGCGTGCAGGCGAGAGTCTCCGCCAAGCTCACGTCCCCCTCCGGCGTGTTGACTTCACTGGTGAACAATGGAGCGGCGCAGCTCCGGGGACCATCGGATTTATGGGGGAGGGACTGCCGATTGACTGGTCAGCATGCCGTGTCCCACCAGCCGAGCGGCCGGTCGGCGTCGTGGGGATCGTACACGTTGCCGTAGGCCCAGCTCGAGCCGGGCAGTTCGGCGACGGCGGCGTTGAGCTCCGCCTCGACATGGGCGAACCCGGCCCCCACCGGTACCGTGAGGATCCGGAGCCTCGCGTTTCCCCCGTCCAGATAGCCGCCGAGCGACACGGCCGTGCTGGAGAGCCGTTCGTCGGTACCGAGTGGGGGCGGCTCCCGCACGTACACCCAGATGCAGAGCTGACCGCCCCGGCGGAGAATGCGGAACCCTGCGGGCTCCGCGTTGTCGAGCTCGAGCTCGTCGCCCGCGGCCACACCCTCGACGAGGCCGGGAGAGGCAAGCAGCCGATAGCGGCCGGCGCTCAGCATTTCCGCCGGCACCGCCTCCTCGATGCACCGGCGTCCGTCAGTGTCGAGAACCGGGAGCTGAATCTCCATCAATGGGCGAGCAGGCGTTGGTCGAGAAAACCGAACACGTCGGTCTCCCATGTCGTCACGTTCCGGTACACCAGGTTGTGCCCCTCGCGCGCGGTCTGCCCCACTGCAG
>DATAFP010000155.1:0-9490 GCA_036257415.1 Gemmatimonadales bacterium | reverse complement strand
AGCCCGATCCGCTCCAACCGCCAGTGCACCGCCGCATCGCTCACCAATCGGTCGAGCGACGCAAGGCTGTCTACCACCCCGGCCGCGAGCTGCTCGGCGCCGTCGAACACCGTCCGCCGTGGGCCAATCACGCGCGCGACTCCCAAGGCGACCGATTCCAGCGCGGGGCGGCCCTGCAGCTCCCACGCATACAGAAGCTGGAGCGCACGCGCTCGGCTGCGAGTTTCAGCCCTGAGCATGCCGGGCCCGAAGCTGGGCGATCACATCGGCGGCTTGGAGCGCGGCGGCCGCCGCCTCGTGCCCCTTGTTGCCCGCCGATCCCCCCGCTCGCGCCGTGGCCTGCTCCAGACTGTCGGTGGTCAGGAGACCAAAGCCCACCGGCAGCCGGTGCGTGACAGCCACTTCTCCGAGGCCACGCGTGGCCTCGGCTGCGACGTACTCGAAGTGGGGGGTCTCGCCCCGGATCACCGCGCCCAGCGCGACCAGGCAGGCGTAGTTGCTGGTGGCGGCCGCCGCGGCGGCCGCCACCGGCAACTCATACGCGCCCGGGACCCACACCACGTCCACGGCGTCGCGCGGCAGGCCGGCTTCGGCGCAGCAGGTGAGCGCGCCCTCAAGCAAGCGGCCGGTGACGACCTCGTTGTAGCGACTGACGATGATCGCCACCCTGCCCACGGGGCGAAGGCGGCCGGAGAGCTCGGACACGGCTAGTACGTCAGCAGGTGGCCCAGCTTGTCCTTCTTGGCCGCGAGGTAGCCGGCATTTTCCTGCGTGGGACTCGCCAGCAGCGGCACCCGCTCCACGATCTCGAGGCCGTACCCTTCGAGACCCACCAGCTTGCGCGGGTTGTTCGTCATCACGCGAATCGAGGAGAGGCCGAGATCGCGGAGAATCTGCGCTCCGATGCCGTAATTGCGGAGATCCGGCGCGAAGCCCAGGTGCTGGTTCGCCTGCACCGTGTCAGCGCCGGAATCCTGGAGCGCATAGGCGCGGACCTTGTTCAGCAGCCCGATACCGCGGCCTTCCTGGTCCAGGTAGACGACTACCCCGCGTCCCTCCGCGGCGATCAGCTCCATGGCGCGCTGCAGCTGGAACCCGCAGTCGCAGCGCTGGGAGCCAAACACATCGCCGGTGAGACACTTGGAGTGCATGCGGACGAGGATGTCGGGTTGCCCGTTCACCTCCCCCATCACCAGGGCCACGTGTTCCGCGCGGTCGACGTCGTTGCGGTAGCCGATGACGGTGAACTCGCCGCGGTCGGTGGGCAGCCGGGCCTCCGCGACCCGATGGACCAGCCGCTCGTGCTTGAGACGGTGCGCAACCAGCTGCGCGACCGTGATGAACGTGAGGCCGTGCTGCCGCGCGATCACCTCGAGCTCGGGCCTTCGGGCCATCGACCCGTCGGCGTTCAGGATCTCGCAGATGACCCCAGCGGGCACTAGGCCGGCAAGCCGCGCGAGATCGACGCTCGCCTCGGTCTGGCCAACCCGCTGCAGCACGCCGCCGGGGCGAGCGCGGAGCGGAAAGATGTGCCCCGGACGCCGCAGGTCGGAGGGGACGGTAGCCGGATTGATGGCGACGTGAATGGTGGTGGCTCGATCGCCTGCCGAGATGCCGGTGGTGACGCCAAACCGCCGCTCGGCATCGATGCTGACGGTGAAGGCGGTGGACTGCTCTTCGGTGTTGCGATCGGACATTTGCGGGAGCCCGAGCTGGTCGCAGCGCTCCCCGGTGAGCGCGAGACAGATCAGCCCGCGCCCGTGCAGCGTCATGAAATTGATGGTCTCGGGCGTGACCAGCTCCGCCGCGCACACGAGGTCTCCCTCGTTCTCGCGGTCCTCGTCATCGGCGACGATCACCAGCTTGCCGTTCTTGAGGTCGTCGACCGCTTGCTCAATCGTGCCGAATACCATCGGAGCCTGTCAGTGGCAGTACGAGTACGAGTACTAGTACTGCATGAGATGCCGCACCCATTTCCCGACCGCGTCGCCTTCGAGGTGCACGCGGTCGCCGGGACGACGCTCGCCCAAAGTGGTGTGCTGTAAGGTAAACGGAATCAGAGAGACCTGGACGATCGCGGGCGCCGGTCGGGCGTTCACCGTGAGGCTGACTCCGTCCACCGTGATCGATCCGAGCGGAACGGCCAGCGCCGCAAGTTCATCGGGCACCGCAAGATCGACGAGGCGGGCATCCTCATGGTCTGCCACTACTTCGACCGTTCCCACCCCGTCCACGTGGCCCTGGACCAGGTGCCCTCCGAGCCGATCGCCGATCCGGAGCGCGCGCTCGAGATTGACCCGGCGCCCATCCGCGTAGCCGCCGAAAGCGGTGCGGTCGAGCGACGTTCGGATGACATGCACGCCGAACCAGCCCGGCCCTTGCCGCTCGACCGTGAGGCAGGCGCCGTCCACCGCCACGCTCTCACCCGATGCCAGGTGGGGATATGGCGCCTCGATGTCGAGCTCGAGGCCCTGCTGGCTGTGGCGGACGGCTCGCACCCGTCCCACGGCGCTGACCAGTCCGGTGAACATCAGCGTCGGTCCAGTACCAGCAGCGCGTCCGGCCCCAGCGCTCGCCGCTCGACGATCCGCCATCGCTCGGCCCGGTTGACCTCGCTGGACTCGAGCCCGCGCACGGCGGGGACGCCGGCGTCACCCAGCCAGATCGGCGATTGAATCCAATAGAATCGGTCGACCAATCCGTCCCGGAGCAATGCGCCGGCCAGTCGTCCTCCTCCTTCGACCAGGAGCGATCCGACTCCGTCGTCTCGGAGTCGCGCGAGCGCGGATGCCGGGCCTGCGGCCCGAAGCACGCGGACGCCGTGGGTGACCAGGGCTTGCTCGCGAGCGGCATCCGCCGCCGGCCCGCCGATCACGGTCGTGGACGCAGGGTTGTCGGTTACGAGGCGAAGTCCAAACGGCAGGTCGAGGTCGCGGTCGAACACGATGCGTCGCAGCGGCAGCCTCGGCGCCGGCGTCCCACGGGCCGTAAGCGCGGGATCGTCGGCGCGGGCCGTGCCGAGACCGACCGCGATGGCATCGAACCCGGCGCGAAGCCAGTGGACGAACTCGCGCGCCGCTTCCCCGGAGATCCAGCGGGAGCGGCCCTGCCGGTCGGCGATCTTGAAATCGATACTCGTCGCCAGCTTGAGCGCGACGAACGGGCGGGATTCATCGCCGATCAAGCGGAGAAACGCGGCGTTCTGGGCCGCGGCTTCATCGCCCAGCAGTCCGATTGAGACGTCCACGCCCGCCGCGCGAAGCCGGTCCGCGCCCCCGGACGCGATCGGGTTGGGATCGGCCAGCGCGATGACGACTCGACTCACGCCGGCGTTGGCGACCGCCTCGGCGCACGGCGGGGTCTTCCCCTGGTGAACGCATGGCTCGAGCGTGACGACGAGGGTGGCTCCTCGAGCACGGTCTCCGGCCGCCGCGAGCGCAACCGGCTCCGCGTGGGGACCACCATATTCGGCGTGCCATCCCTCGCCGACGATCGCTCCGTCTCGAAGCACCACCGCGCCCACCAGCGGATTGGGCCACGCGCGCCCCCAGCCCCGCCACGCGAGCTCGAGCGCCCGCGCCATCGCGGCCCGCTCGTCCACGAGCCCGCTGGCCCGATCGAAATCCTGGAACACGGTCGTGATCCCCTGGTCCTCGCCGACCTGACAGCCGGCCTCACCGGCGATCCGAAGCGAATCGCACCGCCCGGGGACCGCGTCGCACCTCGCCGGCCACCCAGGTTGCGACTCCGGCCTGGTCAGCCGCTTTGCGGGCTGGGTCGACCGCGTCCTGCGGGAGGACCGCGATGAGACCCACACCGAGGTTGAAGACGTCCCGCATTTCGGCATCGCTGACGCGACCGGCGTCCTGCAGCAATCGAAACAGCGGCGGCCAGGTCCAGCTCGCCGGATCTACCACCGCCTCGCATCCTTCCGGCAGCACCCGCACGAGGTTCCCCGCGATCCCGCCGCCGGTGATGTGCGCCAATCCGTGCACCTGTTCCAGTACCGGCGTCAAGCTCGAGGCATAGCTCCGATGCACTGCCAGCAGCACGTCCGCGACCGATCCCAGACCGTCGAGGGCATCATCGACCGCGAGCCCCATCCGATCGAAGACGATCCGGCGGGCGAGCGAGTAGCCATTGGTATGGAGTCCGGTGGACGCATATGCAAGCAGCACGTCGCCGGCTGTAATGCGATCGCCGTGGAGTGCTTCGTCCTCTT
Organism: Gemmatimonadales bacterium; assembly: GCA_036257415.1. Classification (GTDB taxonomy): domain Bacteria; phylum Gemmatimonadota; class Gemmatimonadetes; order Gemmatimonadales; family GWC2-71-9; genus DASQPE01. Next base: position 5,268 of record DATAFP010000155.1, on the reverse strand, counting down.
CCACCACACCGACGATCGTTCCTGCGAGATCGAAGTGGCCGGGCTGGTACAGTCCCGGCATCTGTGCCGTCTCGCCTCCGGCCAGCGCCATGCCGTGCGCGCGACAGCCACGGGCGATCCCTTCGACGATTGCCGCCAGCTCGGGCGGCCCGAGGCCGGTCCCGGCAACGTAGTCCATGAACGCGATCGGCCGGGCGGCATGCACCAGGATGTCGTTGACACTGTGGTTGACCAGGTCCTCGCCGACCGTGTCCAGCCGGCCGGCTTCGATCGCCACCAGCACCTTGGTGCCGACGCCGTCGGTGCTCAGCACCAGCACCGGTTTTCGCATTCCGGCAGGCACCCGCACCATGCCACCGAACGCGCCGACGTGCCCCAGCGAGAGCGCGGTGCGGGTTCCGGCCACCAGCCGACCGATGCGCTCCTTCGCATCATCCGCTGCGGCGAGGTCCACCCCTGCAGCGGCATAGCTGCCCGGACGGCTTCGGTCTTGCTCCGCCCCGGTCATCGGTCAGGCCACCGGCTCCGCGAGCGCCACGTGCGTCAGGTCGCGGAACGCGCGCACCCGGCCTTCCACGTCCGCGAGCGTCACCTTCTCGAAGCCGCGAATCCCGAAATGAGCGACGGCATACGACCCCATCGCGGCGCCGTACACCATCGCCCGACGCAGGTTTTCGTCATCGGCATCCTGGGTACGGGCCACGTAGCCCATGAACCCTCCGGCGAACGAATCCCCTGCTCCGGTGGGATCGAACACTTCCTCCAGCGGAAAGGCGGGGGCGTAGAACGTTCGGCCGGATGCCATCAGCATGGCGCCGTGCTCCCCCTGCTTGATCACCACGCGCTTGGGACCGTGGGCCAGGATCCACCGCGCCGCGCGATGGATGTTCCAGTCGGCGGACAGCTCCCGCGCTTCCCCGTCGTTCACCATGAGAACATCGACGCGGCGGAGCAACGTGAGCAGCGCCTCCTTCTTGCTCTGGATCCAGTAGTTCATGGTGTCGCACACCACCAGCTCCGGCCGTTCCATCTGTTCCAGCACGCCGAGCTGCAGCTCGGGATCGATGTTGCCAAGGAAGATGTACTTGGCGGTTCGCAGGCTGGCAGGGAGCTTGGGCTGAAAGTCGGCGAACACACCGAGCCGGGTCTCCAGCGTTTCCCGGCTCTGCAGGTCGTATGAGTACTTGCCCTTCCACCGGAAACTCTCCCCGTCGGCTCGCTCCACGCCCGACCAGTCGATCCCGCGAGCACCAAGGCGCTCCAGCTCGGGGAGCGGGTAGTCCTTCCCCACCACTCCGACCACGCTCACCGGATGCAACAACGAGGCGGCAACGCTGAAGTACACCGCCGACCCGCCGAGGGCGTCGGCCGTCTCGCCGAACGGGGTGAAGATGGAGTCGAGAGCGACGCTGCCGACGACGACGAGACTCATGGCATCACATCCGGTCGGGGGCAGAGATGCCGAGCACGGCAAGGCCGTTGGCCAGCACCTGACGAGCCGCCCGGGCGAGCAGCAGCCGAGCGTGCTCGGTGGCGGGACCTTCGGGCGCGCCGACGGCGCGGGTGTGGTGGTACCACGCGTGCACCAGCGTCGCGAGCTCCTCGAGATAGGTCGTGACGCGGTGCGGCTCGCGCTCGCGCGCTGCCTTTTCGATCACACCCGGCAGGCCGGTGAGCTTCTTGATCAGGTCGGCGTCCTGCGGGGCCGGCAGCGCGCCCAGCTCGAGCTCACCGCCTATTGCCTCGGGCGGTCGGCCCGCCGTGCGGAAGATGCCGCTCAGCCGCGCGTGCGCCATCTGAACGTAGAACACCGGGTTCTCGTCGGTCTGCTTCTTGGCGAGGTCCACGTCGAACGGCAGCGGCGAATCGTGCCGTCGCATGAGGAAGAAGTACCGGGTGGCGTCGGTTCCTACCTCATCCAGGAGATCGCGCAGGGTCACGAATTCTCCCGACCGCTTCGACATCTTCACCTCTTCCCCGCCCCGTACCACTTTCACGAGCTGCATCAGCCCCACCTCGAAGAAATCAGGTGGATACCCGAGGGCACCGAGCACCGAGCGCATCCTGGGCACGTATCCGTGGTGGTCCGCACCCCAGACATCGATCGCCTGGTCGAAGCCACGCGATCGCTTGTCCACGTGGTAGGCGATGTCGGGGACGAGATACGTGAGCGACGCATCGCTCTTCCGAAGCACTCGATCCTTGTCGTCACCGAACTGGGTGGTGCGGAGCCACAAGGCGCCGTCTTTTTCGTAGGTCAGGCCCTTTTCTCCGAGCAATACCAGCGCCTCGTCCACCAGACCGCGGTCATAGAGCGATTGCTCGGAGGTGTGCACGTCGAAGTGCACGCCGAAGTCGGCGAGGTCCTTGTCTTGCTCCTTCCGCTGCAGCCGGAGTGCGATGGCTCGACACTGCCGTACGCCCTCCTCAGCGGGCAGGTCGGCGAAATCGGCGCCCCGTTCGGCCAGCACCGCCTCGGCGGCCTCGGCGAGGTACAGCCCGTGGTATCCCCCTTCCGGAACTTCGTCGTCCCGGCCCAGGGCCTGCTGCACTCGGGCCCACAAGGAGCGCGCCAGCTTGTCGATCTGCACCCCCGCGTCGTTGATGTAGAACTCGCGGGTGACCGAGTGTCCGGTCCACTGCAGCAGGGACGCCACCGCGTCGCCGTAGGCCGCGCCGCGGCCATGGCCCACGTGCAAGGGGCCGGTCGGGTTGGCGGACACGAACTCCACGTTGACCCGGAGCCCCAGGCCGAACTCGCTCCGGCCGTAGGACGGCCCCGCGGCGAGGATGCGCTGCACCGCTTCGGCGAGAGCATCCTGCGCCAGCCAGAAATTGATGAACCCTGGTCCGGCGATCTCGGTCTTCGCGATCACCGAGCTCGGGAGTCGCAACTCCGCGAGCACCCGGGCGGCGACCTCGCGCGGTCTGGCTTTTTGGGGTTTTGCGAGAACCAGAGCGAGGTTGGTCGCGAGATCGCCATGCCCGGCGTCGCGGGGGCGCTCCAGCACGAATTCGATGCCGTCGCCGCCCAACACTGCCGCGACCCGAGCAAGCTCGGCGCGGAGTACGGCGTCGCTCACTCGCCGCCCTTCTTCGCGGGCTTGTCGGTCTTCTTGGGCTCGGCCTTTGATACCTGGTCGCCCTTCGCGGCCTCGCCCTTCGGCGCGGGCTCGGCCGCGGGCTTGTCGCCGCCTTCCGCCTTGCGGGCTCCCTTGCCGTCCTTGCCGTAATCGGTGATGTAGAAGCCGCTGCCCTTGAACACCAATCCCGCGCCGCCCGAGATCCTCCTGGTGGCCGGCTTGCCGCAGGTCGGGCACTTGGCCCGCGGCCTTTCGGTGATCTTCTGGAATTTCTCGAATTCGTGGCCCGAAGGGCAGACGTACTCGTAGGTCGGCATGATCTCCGGCTGTTCGGCTAACTCGAATCGGCCGAAAAACTTACCGTCATTGACCTCAAGTCACAAGTAGAGCGGAAACATCGGTTCAGGGACGATCGGTCGATTCGCCTTCGAGCGCGGCGAGCTCAGCTCGGACGCTGTCCCGCTGGAGCCGAAGCGCCGGTTCGGGATCTCCCCGGAGAGCGAGGTACCGCCGGTAGGCCCGAATGGCCGCCGCGCGATCCCCGTTCAGCGCGGCGAGCCGGCCCTCCTCGCGGTGGTAGACCACGTAGGCGGGCGCCCAGAAGAGGTCGTGCATGCGGCGCCGGATGGCGGCCAGCGCCTCGGGCAACTCCCCGCGCCGCTCGTGCAGCTTCGCCGCTATCATGTTGCCCACGATCTGAGCGTAGATGGAGGCGGTGTTCACGAGACTTGAATCCAGGCGCTGCAAGGCCTCGCCCATCCGGGCGCTCTCGGGCCCGAGGGCCGCGAGCTCGGCCTCCAGAATGAGCGCGTAGGGGGCTGGATCGTCGTACGCCCAGGCGCTATCCGGCGGCACGTAAGCGGCCCTGAGCTGGGCTACCGCGCGGCGGGTGACGTCGAGCCGGCCCCGGAGCAGTGCATTCTGTCCCACAGCCCAGCGAGCAACGGGGGAGGTATCCCCCGGTCTCGTCGGATCAAGCGCTAGCACCGGCTCCCCCATTCGGCGCTCCAGAGCCTCCGCTGCCCGCCTGCCCGAGACCGGATCGCCGTCGGCGGTCAGCATGTTGAGCAGAGCCGTCGCCGAGCGACCCGCGGGAAACAGGGAGTCGCGTAACAGTGCCGCCTCCTGCGGCCGCCCCGCCGCGATGAGGGCCGCGACGGATACGAACGCGCGTCGGTATCGGCTCTCCTCGGTAATGGCGAGGGAGCGAGCCCGCGGTAAGAGGCGCAGGAAGCTGGGAACGCCCACGCCCTGTGCGATGACGATGCCGAGCGCGCCCCCCACTGAGCTCGCCATGCTGTCGTCCATCGCGAGCGCGGCAAGGGTCGTGGTGTCTCCCAGAGCCGCCGCCTCGTACCACCGGTGATGCACCGCCCACGATGAGGTTGAGTCGAGCTCGAGGTAGGCAGCGACGGCGCGCTTCATTCCGGCGGTGTCGCCCAATTCAGAGGCCAGCTGCGGTCCGTGCTCCAATGCCGGGACGTAGTCGGGATCGAGCGCTTGCGCTCGACGCCACGCCTCCCTGGCACGCGGGAGGGGCGACGCCACGCCTGCCAGCGGCCCAAAGTGGTACAACTGGTCGCCTAAGACGTACCACGCCTCGGGACTGTCCGGCGCGATTGTGGTGAAGCGCTCCGCCGCCGCAAGGCCGGCCGGGACCGTGCGCGGGGCCGGATAGGCGGGGCCGAGAAAGGCTTCGAGATGGGCGCGGTCCCTGGGCGTGAGCCGATCGCGGTGTCGCCACGCGGCCTCCGCGCCCGCGCCGTAATAGCCCAAACCAAGCCACTCGCCGGCGCGGATGGTGCCGAGCCCGGCCAACGCGAAAGTCGAATCGAGCTCCAATGCGGCCTTGAACTTGTTCAGGCCCTCCGCGAAGGCGCCACGGCGCAGCAGCGCTTCACCGTCGAGGTACGCCCGGAGCGCGTCGAGTGAGGTACTGGTGAGGCTCGCGAGACGCTGCTCGCTCTCGCCGGCGCCCAGGGCGAGCAGCTTCGCCGCCAGGAGATCCACCAGCCGGGTGAGACTATCGGCTGGGCCCTCGACGCTCGCGCGGGCGGCCACCCCGCCACCCGGAGTATCGAGTAGTGTTGCATTGATCGTGAGGTGGCTGCGATCGCCCACAACTTCTCCCTGGACGACGCGACCCGCTCCCGCCCGTGACGCGCGGCCCAGCACGTCCGGATCG